>JANXSG010000161.1 GCA_025352825.1 Chthonomonadaceae bacterium
CCCGATCCTGCCAAGAAGCCTTACTGTATTACCATCCCGCCGCCCAACATCACCGGCAGCCTGCATATGGGGCACGCTCTCAACAACTCCATCCTAGACTGCATGACACGCTGGCATCGGATGCGAGGTTTCGCGGCGCTCTGCCTGCCTGGGACTGATCACGCCGGTATCGCAACGCAGAACGTGGTAGAGCGCGATCTCGCGAAAGAAGGACTTACTAGGCACGACATCGGACGCGAGAAGTTTATCGAGCGATGCTGGAAATGGCGTGAAGAATACGGCACACGTATCTATCATCAGTTCGAGAAGCTGGGATGCTCCTATGATTGGGAACGAGTGCGATTCACCATGGACGATTCCTACGTAGAAGCGATTATGGAGGAGTTCAGGAGCTGGTATGAGCGCGGCTTGATCTATCGTGGAACCCGGGTGGTGAACTGGGATGTGCGCTACCAGTCGGCAGTCTCCGATATCGAAGTGAACACCGAACCACGCATGGGCAAGCTCACTCACTTCCGCTACCCGTTCGCGGATGGCAGTGGGTATATCACCATCGCTACCACCCGGCCCGAAACGATGCTGGGAGACACCGCAGTAGCCGCCAACCCGAATGACGAGCGTTACCAGGCACTATTCGGCAAAATGATCAAACTCCCGCTGACGGATCGTGATATTCCCCTTATCGCGGATGACTACGCAAAGCCTGAGTTCGGATCGGGAGCCGTAAAGGTGACTCCGGCGCATGACCAGGACGACTTCGAATGCGGACAGCGCCACAATCTGCCCCAGATTATCGTTATCGGCAAAGACGGCTGTATGACTGAGGCTGCAGGCGCAGGATTTGTAGGTCTGGATCGGTTTGAAGCGCGTAAAAAAGTGGTATCGGCGATGGAGGCGCTTGGTCTGTTCGAAAAAGCCGAAGACTATCTTATTCAGACACCTATCTCGGACAGATCCGGCGAAGTCATCGAGCCTCTGCTCTCCGATCAGTGGTTTGTAGACATGAAACCGCTCGCCCAGCCCGCTATCGACGCCGTAAAGGACGGTAGAATCAAGTTCATTCCGGATCGTTACCAGGGGATATATCTCTACTGGATGGAGAACATCAGAGACTGGTGTATCAGCCGCCAGCTATGGTGGGGGCATCGTATTCCAGTCTGGTGGACTGATGAAGGAGGGTCGAAACGACACGCCTTCGCGCGCTCTAAAGAGCAGGCAGTGGCTGCTCTGGGTACGGAAAACTGCTGGCAGGACGAGGATGTTCTGGATACATGGTTCTCGTCCGCGCTGTGGCCGCAGGCGACTCTCGGATGGCCTGAGAAGACAGAAGATCTCAGTTACTTCTATCCTACGAATCTACTCTCGACCGCTCAGGAGATTCTCTATCTCTGGGTGGCGAGGATGATTATGACTGGGCTGGATTTCGCGGGGGATATCCCTTTTCACGATGTCTATGTGCACGCTACCGTGCTGGATGAACATGGACAGCGTATGAGTAAATCGAAGGGAAATGGAATCGACCCACTGAGTCTAATAGATCAGTACGGGGCGGACGCTACCCGGTTCTCGCTTCTGCAGCAGGCCGGTAAAAATCAAGACATAAAATACAGTGAACAGCGTACCGAACTGGCGGGTCAGTTCTGCAATAAACTGTGGAACGCCGCCCGATTTGTGCTGATGAACCTGGATGATTCAGTAACTGGAGTTCTGCCGGATACGTCGAAGCTCACTCTCGCAGATCGATGGATACTCCATCGGTTCAATCTCACAGCTGCCTCGGTAGCAGATTCTTTTCAGACTTACGATATGGATGATGCATGCCGCACGATCTATCAGTTCTTCTGGAACGACTTCTGTGACTGGTATGTGGAGATGGCGAAGGTGCCTCTGCGCACAGAAGGCGAAGAGAAACGAACGGCACAGAACGTACTCGCCTGGGTTCTGGAGTCCACTCTGCGCCTGATGCATCCGATGATCCCTTTCATCACTGAGGAGATATGGCAGGCGCTGCCCCATCAAAGTGATACCATAAGCCTTGCAGAGTATCCACTCTCTCATCCTGTTACAGCGGATGACGAGGCGGCGGAAGAGGCGATGACGGCGACCATTGAGGCGACCCGTGCCTTCCGAAATATGCGGGCTGAACTGGCAATTGCGCCGAGTATCAAACTAAAAGCGGTATTTCTCTCCACCGATGGTCAGACCTCCCAATCTATTCGAGCAAATGCGGGGCTGATTGCAAGCCTGGCGAGACTAAGTTCTCTCGATTTAACTGTTTCTACACCTGCCAGAGAAGGCGAGAAGTGGGTGGGAACCCCGATTGTTGGGGCGGAACTATTCCTGGAGATTGGTGAAACACTGGATGTCGGCAAAGAACTGGAACGCATCGATAAGGAACTAACCGTCATCGCTAAACAGATCGAGCGATCTCATGGAATGCTCAACAACTCCAACTTCATCGAACGCGCAAGCCCGGAGAAAGTACAGGAAGAGCGCAATCGGCTAGTCGAGTGGAAAGAGAAAAAATCTCGCCTTACGGAGCAGCGAAAAACCTTCGAGAAGTAGTGATGTGTTCAGCAATCTTTTGGTGTGTCGATCTTCCGAATGTTGTATAATACTTATAAGAATTCGTAGGATATGAGGGGTGTATTATGCCGCACGCACGGTTAAGTAACGAAGAAATAGATCGACGCGGACTGGATATATACAAGAATATCATACAGGCAAAAGTTGAGACACCGGAAAATATTGGCAAACAAATCGTTATCGATGTAGAAACCGGTACATTTGAAATTGACCAGGACGGCCTTAAAGCAAGTCGCCGTATTCTGAAATCGAACCCAGGTGCTGCTTTTTTCGGTCTGCGTATAGGCTACAATGCGGTTTACACCATTGGAGGTGTATTAACCCGAACGGCAAAACCATGTTAGGATATGTGAGCGCCCATCAAGCACTTCTAAATGTCACGTTTCGTCTGATGGACCAAACTGACGAAGTGATCGAAAGCGTAATTGATACTGGATTTATAGGTTTCATGACGCTTTCGATGGACACAATCCAAGCCTTGAACTTACTATTTATCCGACGGACGCCTGCAAATCTGGCGGAAGACAGTACTATATTCGTGGAAGTTTACGCAGCGAATATTTCATGGAACGGCGAACATCGTGAGATAGAAGTTCTTGCGACTGGCAGCCGCCCTCTAATCGGTACATTATTGTTGGAAGGAAACAGTCTAAATGTTCAGTTTGCAAAAGGGCTCTTAGTAAACGTTGATTCGCAGTAGTGTTATTTCATATGTATATCTTGCTCTCGTAACATTGAGGTGCCTCCACCATCTTACGCACGTTAGGTGAAGGCGAGATCCTCCTACTCTCGTGAATAACGTACATCTGGGCGAGGGTTGAGGTGAGGTAAAAACATTTGCTAAGTGATATTCAGGCCCGCTCCCTTGATATACGGGAACGGGCCAGTGTGGTTACTGTTTCAGGATTACTATAACAATTTTCTATAGGAGCAACGGGTACTAATGTTTGTAACTATCAGGGAATCGGAATGTGGGAACTGTATACATACTTTTCCGGGTTCAGCCAGAATTTTTTCGGGCATGGGTTACAGCAGAAGTAGTACCTGTTGCCTTTGTAGTCGGCATAGAGTTTCGCTTTAGTAGATCCGCCTATATTTACTCTGAACGTGGTAAGAGGACATCTCATCACAACAGCGTTATTTTTCGGCGGTAAAGCATTTGTACACACCGTTAGAGATAACAGCCCAGAACACAAAAATAGTGTCCGTTTCATTACATGTTCCTCCTGAATAATCGCCTAACTTCCCTTGTTGGCGACTTGGTTAGACTCATAATTGGAAGAAATTGTTCCGAGCATCAGCAGGCAAACATTTACAAAAAGTCATTTTCACTGTTTATGCAAAAAGACACGCTGCAAATCTGTGCAGCGCGTCTATTATAAATACATCTAGCCAACAATAGCCAATCTTATGAAGGCTTATGATGCAGTTTTCGCCTTCGGTGTTGGAATATGCGGGCTTTTTGCAAACTTAGCCGGGTCCTTTTTAAAGGCTTCCGGGCATCCGCCACAGCAGAAGAAATATCTATTTCCCTTGTAATCTGCAAACATTTTGGATGTTGTGGCCTTGGAAATGCTTACGTTATTGCTCTCCATGACCGCGCATTTAATACTGTCTGAAGTCTTTTTGACATTTTTCTTAGGTGGGGCTGCAAAAGCTGATACAGCAAGAAGCATAATTGCTGCACTGAAAAGCGTGGTTTTCTTCATGATTGATGTCTCCTGTAGTGATATTAAACGAGTGAGTAGAGTTAGTACAATTTATTTACCAGACTGAAGCGTCGAATAGTTCCCGACACATCACTGTCCATATCGAAAATCGTTGTGATCGACTATCGACTGCGCTTTTTGTATGCGGGCTGTGGTGACAGGGTGCGTTCTGAGCCACTCCGGGTCGCCTCTTCCATCTCTCTTCTCCGTGCGGGAGAGTTTATTGAAGAAACGGATCATTCCATCCGGATTATAACCAGCAAAGTGAGCATAACTCAAACCTCTTCGGTCAGCTTCATACTCATCATCACGGCTGTATTTCAATCCGGCTAATTCGGAACCCAGGCCAGCAATATTTTGACCCGTGGAATTAGGTATCGCTACCGCTATCACGATATTGTTAAGCATGTTTGAGGAGAGCTGTTTCGCAGCGTGTCGCCCGTTGACATGCCCCGCTTCATGGCCCAGGATACAGGCGAGGGCATCGTCATCACTGCCGATCATATCCAGCAAGCCGCGATACACATATATCGGGCCACCCGGAAGCGAGAAGGCGTTTATCTCCTTGCCATCGACTACTTTAAATGTATAAGGTACATCCCGCCTATCCATATGATCCAGCAGGCTGCGCCCTATCCTTCTCACCCTCTCAGCATCAGCGGAGGAGGTATCTATTTTCAGCTCCTGCTCTACCTGTCTCGCACCCTCTTTGCCCAGGCCAATCTCTTGACGTGTCGAAAGAAAACTACGGGTGCGGCAGCCAGTAGACCCGCCACTAAGAACGAGCACCATCAAAGCAAACAGATATCGCTTCCTCTGAATCGGCATCTTACACTTCCTTTCAATATCACTCTATTTTGCCATCTGTTTGTGCAGATCGTCAATCTGATGATGCAGCCAGTCGAATGCTTTTGTCGAATGCGTTCCTGCAGATATTTTCATTTCATTTAGCGGGCCGCGAGCCTCTTGAAGCAGTGTTTTCGCTTTAGAGTAGTCCGCATTCTGGATGGCCGCACGCGCCTTCTCTAGCAGAGGTGCAGCTTCTTTTAAAAGCGCGTCCTGAGTTGGATCACTCACAGGTGGAGGAGTATTGCTGTACGGAATAATATTGGCTGCAGATTGAGCCTGGAGCTGTGACACTCTTGTTTCAAGAGCATTAAATTTTAGATAGAGCAATCCATTCGCCGCAATAACACTCATCAGGAGTATGGCGATAATGAGTTTCATCATCGAACTGCTTCTTCCTTGTTCAGTTCGTTTTTAACTGGTGGAGATTCTTTCAAATCCTTACTGCTCTGCTTCTCGGAGTATAGTTTTGCACGATGGGCGACATATCTTTCCATTCGATTGACGGCATAGCCGGCTTTACCCGGAATAATTCCCAACCTGCCCAGCCCTTCTCGTTCACGAAGAATAAGCAAGCGGTGATTCCATCGCTCAGTTGAAGTCCACTTATATTTATACGCTTCGTCACCCCGCAGAAAATCGAACTCGGTGCAGCCATCATCGATAGCGTTTTGGATCGCTTTCGCGGTGAGCAGCGTTCCAATGCTGTACTTAGAGAGCTCCAGTGAAAACCCACCCAGATAGTAGTAAGTTTTATGATGATATCGAAAGCAGTACAAGGCGGCTTGCAGCGTCTCATCTACTTTAAGAAGATGCAGGCGGAGCCATCCTTGTTCAAGAAAATGTTCTGCTGTGTCACGATGGAACGCCTGGACTTTTTTGCTGCCGAGTACACCTGGAAGCCATCTGGCATTCCATCTACTTTGGTGCAGCGCAAAAAAGGCCGTCATCCCAGCGTCCAATGTCTCTTTATCAGCACAGAAAAAATGCGAATCCTCATAGTTTTTCAGAAGCAATCGTTCGTAGTATCTGATGTTGGAGCGCATTTTTTTGCCGAGGCTTTTTGCAGTCTCTTCCCAGCAAGGCTCCAGCAACAAATAAGGGCATGGTTCCATCGGAATCTTCGAAAATGTGTTGTTGACTTCTTCTGGTAGAGTGCGGTGCAACAGCTTACTGTCATCCCGCATCTGCTGAAGGTCTGCGATATCCCAACCTCGAATTTTGTTGGTTATCATCGTTAGAAATGCATGAGTAATCTGGTTTTTATGTTCAGGATCTGCGAGTATTTCAAGATAGTCGCTGGATCCGGTTCCTATCCATGCTAAACGGCGCATGGGGAGGTTCAGATGCCAGCTCGTGTATAGTGGTGCCACTCCTACGAGCGTACTGTCATCACTATAAAAAAGCAGAATTTTAAGCCGTTTTCGAGTGCCGAAGTGTTTCCACCAGGTAGAGTTCCACTCCCAAGTCTGGAAAGGCGTGGAATCCGGACATCGCTGCTGAAGCGCTCTCCAGGATGCTTGGATCCGCTCAAATATCTGCTCGTCTCTAACTTCTACTATCTTCAATGAGCCGCAGCCCTTTCAGGGGAACATCTATTGCTATTAAGGATTATAACAGAATCTTGATCAGCTTGTCCAATTGGTTACAGTTGTCCAGGTTGACGCAACTCTTCTTCTCTGTTATACTGATACCTGTTGAACTCTGAGTTCACCCCAAGATTGATTCGTCCAGATGAGATAACTATGCTAATTCGTCACTCAAAACACTATCCGAAGAATCTCAAGCTTTGTGGTCTGCACAACCAAAATCGATCAAAGCTATTCATTGTACTAGTATTATCGCTCTCAGGTTTCAATTCCGCCTCAGCACGTGCCGAAGATGGCCGTGCTATCCTTCAAAAATGCCTGTCAGCCTATCAGCATCTCTCCAGTTATGAAGGTAAATCGGTGCTTAAGACTCAGGTAAAGTCTGATGGAAAGGTGGTTCAGTCTGCTGCACTTTCCCTGACGATGGAGATGAAACGCCCTAATAAATTGCACATCACTATCATGAGTCCCAGAGGGTCGAGTCAGATATTCAGCGACGGCCAATCGCTTATAGTATTCGATGCTTCCGCAAACCAGTATACAAAAGGCCCGTCTGCAGCAACTATGGAAGCGATGCTGCCCGAGCTCTTCAAGCGGGCACGAGTGCTTGCTTTGATAGATCCTCTGGGATTTATGAGCCGTCCTCAGCTTCCAAAAGAGCTCACTAATATCCTGTCTCTCCCTGATTCTACTTTTAACGGACACACAGTTTATGTGATTTCAGGACAGACGAAAACACCAGCCCATACCCTTAAAAACACCGTAGGTAAATCAGTAACTATTCCTGCGACATTTCAAAACTGGAAATGGTGGATAGATAAATCAACACTCCTTTTTGATAAAATCGAGATTGAAAACCCAAATATCATGCTGCGAAGATTCAAGCGTGAAGGGAAAAAAATATCTTCTGTCATGAAGAAAGCTGTCTCCATGATGAAAAATACTCTGGCCGATTGCAAACCAGATGCTCCTGTACCAGACCAGCGGTTTACATTTACGATTCCTGCTGGCGCCAAGGAACATCGCAGTGCAGAGGAAATATTGAAGGGCGCCAAATGATAATGTGGTTAAGGGCCTGAGACTATGTTCGGAATAATAGTCGCTGCGATTGTTGCCGCACTCGTTACGAGTTCGGTTACCCCGAGTATTCTGCGCTGGTCGGTTAAAGTCGGTCTGGTAGATATTCCAAGTGCGCGGCGAGTAAATACAGAGCCGATGCCTCGTGCTGGTGGTATTGCCATCTTTCTCGGCTTCCTGATTGCAGTACTGCTGACGGTAACAGTGCGCCAATTTAGTAAATCCGGCCAGCACACCTGGACTCCGCAGGTACTCGGAGTGCTGGCAGCATCTAGTTTTGCGGCACTCGTGGGGCTGATGGATGATTTCAAGAATCTCTCTGCAAAAGTACAGATACTGGCAATGGCAGCAGCGGGCTGTATTCTCGCAGTTTCGGGAGTGCGGATCGAGGGAATAACGAATCCTCTTGGCGGGACATTCGGAACTACCTACAACCCACTCATCAATTGGCATCCACTGGGAATTGCAGCCTCGATTTTAATTACGATCGTGTGGGTTTTTATCGTCACTAAAACCGTCGATGCTATCGATGGAGTAGATGGGCTGGCAGCGGGTGTTTGTGCAATTGCCGCTGCTACACTGGCGCTTATGGCGACACTACTTCACACCAAAGAAGGACCTACTGTAGCTCTTATTGCCGCTGCGCTCATGGGAAGCTGCCTCGGTTTTCTGCGATTCAACTATCATCCTGCAAAGATTATTATGGGAACTGTGGGTGCGTGGGTACTAGGTGTAGTTCTAGCCGCTATATCGATTCTAGGTGCATTCAAGCTAGCTGCAGCAGTCTCCGTGCTAGTGCCGGTTCTTGTTCTAGGCGTCCCTCTATTCGATTTTACGCATGTGTTAGCGCGAAGGCTTCTCGCTGGAGCTCCACTCACTGTAGCAGATAAGAGGCATCTGCACCATCGTTTGCTCGAAAGAGGGTGGAGCCAGCGTCAGATTGTCTGGTTTATCTATAGTCTTGCTACCCTGCTTTGCATTACTGCCTTTGCCATTTTTCATATGGGACGCGGCGGGAATTAGTAAGACACGGTACTAAAGTACCGGACTGGATGTGCAAAGCCCATCTCCGGTCGCTTAGACTCCCTGCATGGGCTAAATTCTCGATTGATGTACCCCTCTCCTGTTTTTGGGAGAGGGGCTGGGGGGTAAGGACTTATGAGGGTCAAAGTGTATCAAATTTTCAAATTAGGTACTATGCATGTCCAATAGGTTAAAAACTCGGGTTCTGTGTATCTTCGGTACACGTCCGGATGCTGTCAAGATGGCACCAATTGTACTGGAGTTGAAAAGGCAGTCGGAATTTTTCGATACTCGCGTCGTGGTGACTGGCCAGCATCGTGAACAGCTTGATCAGGTTCTGAAAGTGTTCGATATCGATCCAGATCACGATCTTGCGATTATGCAGCACGGGCAGACTCTTCCGGAGATTACCACTAGAGCGCTCACGGGGCTGGATGCTGACCTACAGCTTCACTCTGCTGATATCTGCCTTGCTCAAGGTGACACCACCACTACTTTCGTGGCTGGACTGGCTGCCTTCTATCATAAAGTACCATTTGGGCATGTGGAAGCGGGGCTGCGTACAGGAAATATGTACGATCCTTTCCCCGAAGAGATGAATCGCAGACTGGCTGCTTCACTGGCCAAATGGCATTTCGCGCCGACACCCGAAGCACGACAGAACCTTCTCAAGGAAGGAATCGAAGAGTCGACAATCCATGTCACAGGTAATACTAGCATCGATGCGCTATCCTCGGTTGCATCGCAGGATTTTCGTTTTCCTGAAGGTGCGTTGCGAAACATCGTAGAAGGCGATAGGCGACTTATCCTTGTGACTGCCCACCGACGTGAAAACTGGGGTGAGCCAATGAGCGATATTGCGCGTGCGGTTGCTGCTCTTGCAAACGAGTTTTCCGATTGCGAAATAGTGGTGGCTCTGCATAAAAACCCGGTGGTTCGGGAGAGTCTTGTTCCCATACTCGATATATTGAAAAGAGTTCACCTTATTGAACCTCCAGAGTATGTCCCTTTTGTGAAGCTGATGCAGCGCGCCACTTTGATTCTCACAGATAGTGGCGGAGTACAGGAAGAAGCGCCTACACTTGGAGTGCCGATACTAGTGCTCCGACAGACCACAGAGCGCCCAGAAGGTGTGGATGCCGGCACTGCCAAGCTGATCGGTACCAACACAGACGTGATCGTATCTGAGGCACGAGAACTTCTTACCAACCCGGCAGCACATGCCGCTATGTCTCATTCAGCAAATCCTTACGGCGATGGCAGTGCCGCAGAAAAGATCGTTCATATTTTGAAAAGCAGTGACCATGTGTGAGGCAAAAATGTGATAAAAATACGAAGTCAACAGTACCAAAACTGATTCATACCGAAACTTATTTCGCTTATATTTCGTATTAGACTGATTGTCTTCCTCGTGGTGAGTATTATCACTTACAAAAATTATTAGGAAGCTTGTGTGGAGGCGACTATGACACAGAAAATCCGATTATTTCCAATATTGATATCATCACTCCTATTCATTCTATCTAGTCCTACTATTCAATCCGCATCATCAGCGGAATTAGTGGTCTCATCGATCAAAGATATATCTTTCACCGATCTGTCCGGAAAGTCTTACACACACGATTCAATCATTCATAATAGAGCTTCTGTGTTTTTCTTTGTATCAAGTCAGTGCCCAATTTCGAACATATACACTCCACGCATGATCGCCATCTCGCATGACTATTCCGCAATAGGAGTGCAGTGTTTTCTCGTGGATTCCAATGCCGAAGATACCATGATAGTGTTTAAAAAATATTCTTCGGATAGAAAATTCCCGTTTCCTGCCATTAAGGATGATGGAACTAAGCTCGCTGACTTGCTTCATGCTCAAACTACCCCTGAAGCTATTGTGATCGATAGTGCTGGGGATATTAGGTACCTGGGCCGAATTGATGACAATCAGGATATTTCCAAAGTGGCCCGAAAAGATGTACGGGACGCGCTCAACGCAATTCTTGCCGGGAGAGCAGTCCTCCGCACTAGGGGACTTCCTTTTGGCTGCGCGATATTTCGGGATAAAAGCGCTCCCACATCCCATTCAAATACAAAATACACCTACACGAGAGATATTGCACCCATACTGAACGCTAACTGCGTGGTCTGCCATAGAAACGGTGAAGTAGCCCCATTTGCTCTGGAAACCTATCCCCAGGCACGAACCTGGGCTGCAGCTATTAAAGATTACACTACGCGTAAGCTAATGCCGCCGTGGAAACCTGTGGCCGGTTGGGGCGATTTTCACAATGCAAGATCTCTTTCGCAGGCTCAACTCCTGGCGATATCTTCCTGGGCCGATCAAGGAGCGCCGCAGGGCGATCTGAAATATTTACCTGCATTACCAAAATTTCCTCCGCCCGGTCAATGGGCTCTCGGAACTCCCGATCTGATTCTTAGTCCGCCTAGGCCATACCACCTATCTGCTGAAAGCCCGGATGTCTATCGCAACTATGTACTTCCCGCCGATTTCAAAGAAGATCGCATGCTGAACGCCACCGAGTTCCAGCCCGGAAACCGTGCCATAGTGCATCACATCGTGACATATATCGATACTTCCGGCATCGCTGAAAAGCTAGATGGACACGAGTCGGAGCCAGGCTATTCAGTACCTGGTACTTCCATAGGTGCGCTGGACGCAGAATGGGGTGATGTATGGGTTCCCGGAAGTGATCCGCGCCGACTGCCGTCGGGAATAGGTATTAAAATTCCAAAAGGTTCAAAACTGGTGATGCAGGTACACTACCATTGTGATGGGAAACCAGAATCGGATCTCAGTAAAATGGCGCTCTACTTCTCCAAAGAGCCCGTTCGTCAGCAGCTTATAACCATACCAATAGGAAATATGACTTTTCGGCTCAAGCCAGACGATTCCCATGCGGTAGTCAAAGCCTTTTTGGGGATGTTTAGCTCCGGTCTCCCTAGAGCAGTAAAACTGTGGAGTATCTTTCCTCACATGCACATGCTTGGCCGAGATATGAAAGTAGTAGCAACGCTGCCTGACGGGACCAAGAAACAACTGATATGGATCGACAACTGGGATTTTAACTGGCAGGCGACCTATTTTTTTAAAGAGCCTATTGATCTTCCCAAAGGAACAAAGATAGTGATGGAAGCTGTCTATGATAACAGTGCTCAAAATCCCAGGCAAACCTCTCATCCTCCCAAGGAAGTGTATTTTGGAGAGCAGACAACCGACGAGATGTGCTTCGCATTTCTAGGGTTGACATTTGAAGATTCTGGTAAAAAACCATCTAAAAGATCTATAGGCATCTCTAGAAAACCTTGAACGAATCTGATGACATCTTGCAAAATATTTGATATGATGAGAAATGTCGGAATATTCGATAGATTACCCTAATGAAAGAATCTGAACTTCCCGACAATATGAATTGTACGATGATGCAAAAGGCAAACTCACAGAAATGTGAGGACGCAAAGCCATGGGCCTTACAGGAAATGAATAACTGCGCCAAGAGCTATCCGCTGCAGCGCACTATTCCTACTTCAGTTCCTCCTGTTGGCTGCCAGGTTGCCGTCCTCGACGTAGGGTAATGTTACCGACATTGCTTTTAACGCTCAGGAGGCAAAATTATGAAAATTTCAAACGAAGAAGTGAGCCGATTGCTTGCTTTCTCGCCGTCGGATCGCGGTACTACCCATTCACACTCTGCGAATTCGACAGCACTGGCCGACACCAATACGCACCCTTCGGATGCTGCGACGGTACATGTTTCACCGTCCGCTTATGAGGTGCAGCAGATAAAGAATCTTGTGAACTCTCTGCCAGATCAGCGCGTCGATAGGGTTCAGGCTCTCAAAGCGCAGATCGACAATGGTTCCTATAAAGTTAGCGGCGAGGATATCGCCGAACTCATTATTCGCCGTGTGTTGGCGGATAACACAGCCATCTAACAAACCATTTATATCTGTACCGAGAAGTATTCCGCAGCCGATGGCGTTTCTAACGACGCACCATCGGCTTCTTGTTGTTAAAAGCTATTCAGGAAGTTACCATGGCGCCATATATAAAGATTGCAGCATTATTCGTGATCGGGGGTGTTATGGCTGGGTGCCACGCTTCGCAGGAAAAAGCTTCGTTACACTTTCTTCATTTGACTACAGATAATGTAAATGGCAAGTTAATTCGTGCAGTAGAACACACTGATGTCAGTGAATTAAAGTATAATGGCCGAGGAATGCAGCTGCAGGTGCATCATTTCGGCGATGTGCCTCTCAATTTATACGCCGAACAGTCTTCTGATAAAGGGAAGCACATCGAACTTGTGGAACTAAGTTCGACTCTCGATTTAACACATGATCAATGGAAACCAGTCTTTGAGGCTTGGTTTCACAAAGAGGCAGCTATTCCCGCAAACCAGTCTCTGCATCCTACGGTTGTGACGGTCAACAAGCACCAGGTATGGCAGTATACTTCTGCGATGGCATCAACATCTTCTGTATCTCGTTATATGCGTGCCTATCTTATTCCAGAATGCAAACACGCGATCGTCATTCAAAGCCGAGGATGGGCTTCTACGGATACTTCTTCCTACAACCCATACTTGGATGAGTTGGCTTCTTCAGTAGATTTCGAAGAATCGCACTGATGACCGTGTGAATTCAACATCTCTCTAAATACTCATATTTTAGCCATCACCCCCTGACCCTTCTCCCAAAAACAGGTGAGGGGTGACGTTAAATCGTTGATTTCCAATCTCCCCCTTCGTGGGATTAACCCCACTATTTAGATCAAAACCTTAACCGTTTTGGAAAAACCGATGCCATAGTCACCCCCTCCCTCTCCTGTTTATAGGAGAAGGAGACGGGGGGGGGTGAAATTTTGTTTCACGTGAAACATATTCGCGGGTTCATCGCAGGAAAACTTGAGAACTATTTGCCCAGGCATCCAGAGCGTTTAGTCTGCTATCCGGAATGAGGCGGATGGAATCGATCTCGCCTGGAGAAAGCCATCGAAAACCTGCCGACTCGCTGCTCTCTTGAAGATGCCCGCCTACCTGGCGCACTTCGAAACACAAAACAAAACTTTGATGCACGTTACCATCGGGATATGAACAGACTGATAGCGGTGATGTATTTACAGCAATGAGCCGGACAATCTCAGTGTGAAGACCAGTTTCCTCGGCCATCTCACGCACACAGCAGTCCTGGGCAGATTCACCAGAGTCCATTCTACCACCCGGCAGGCACCACCAATCACCCTGTGTGCGCTTCATGAAGAGAATTCTTTGGCACTCATCAAACAGAATTGCGGAGACGCCCGGGCTCACAGCGACGTTCGGTTTGGGGGCATTTGGATCATTGTAGTAGAACTGCTCAATCATGACTACCTCCCATTCCTAAGTGTATTGACCAGCCGCTCAAGATCATCGGAAGTGTAGAATTCGATCTCTATTTTACCGCCAGTTCCGATGGATGATTTAATGGTAACCTTTGTGCCCAATATCTGCTGAAGTTCTTCGATCACAGACGTTAGATTGGGATCGGGAACTATGGAATGAGTACTAGACTGTTCAATGTTATTCTGTGTTTTTGGCGGGGCAGCAGAGGATCGATATGATGATTGATGTGCATCTCTTGCTAGCCGTTCCGTATCGCGAACGGAAAGCTGACGATTGCGGATTTGCTGATAAATCAACATACGATCAGAATCATTCTCACATACAAGCAATGCACGGCCATGACCTTCACTAATTTCACCCTGTTCTATACTCGTCTGAATAATCTCTGGCAGCTGCAATAGTCGCAGAGTGTTTGCTACTGCACTTCTACTTTTACCAACCCTGAGGGATACTGTCTCTTGAGTCATTCCGAACTCATCGATAAGACGTCGGTAGGCGCGTGCGGCCTCAAGTGGACCAATATCTTCACGCTGAAGATTTTCAACCACCGCAATTTCAAGCTGAACTTTGGATTCAAGCTCCCGAATGAGGGCGGGTGCAGTCTGAAGCCCGGCGGCACAGGCAGCCCGGAACCTGCGTTCGCCAGCAACTAACTCATACCTATCCAACCCAACCCTGCGCAATAGTATTGGCTGCAGAATTCCGAATTCACGTACACTCGCAGTAAGTTCATCCAGTTTATCAGAATTGAATCGAGTGCGGGGTTGATACGGATTAGGCACTATCTGGCTGACCGGAACCATCTTGACCTGACTGGACTCTTCAGGTGAAATTGTATCGGAGATAAGCGCCGCTAAACCTCTACCCAGTCCTCTTTTTTCCATCTTCCAGAACCTCCATAGCAATATCGTAGTAAGCGCGGGCTCCGCGTGATCGAGGATCGTAGAGAGCGACCGGAATTCCGTGGCTGGGAGCCTCCGAAAGGCGCACATTGCGGGGGACAATAGTCGGAGACACTTTATCAGAAAAAAATTTTTTAACCTCTGCAACTACCTGCTGAGCCAATCGAATTCGGTTGTCGTACATGGTGAGTATCACTTTTGCAACGCCAAGATTGGGATTTAACTGCTGACGTACCAGATCGAGAGTCTTTAGAAGCTGACTGATGCCTTCAAGTGCATAGTACTCTGTCTGAATAGGAATAATCACAGAATCGCATGCCACAAGGGCATTGAGAGTAAGTAAGCCAAGTGAGGGAGGAGCGTCGATAAGTACATAGTCGAAGTAAACTCGGGCAGGTTCGAGAGCAAGGCGCAGAACATGTTCACGATCCGGTTGAGATAAAAGGAGCATATCCACCCCGGCAAGATCGATTGTGGATGGCAGCAGTGCGAGATTAGCAACCTTAGTGGGAATTACAGCGTCGGCAACGGGTTTGTGTTCGGCGAGAACATCGTAAGTGGAGACGCGGACACTTCGTTTATCTATACCAAACCCGCTGGTGGCATTTCCCTGTGGATCGAGATCTACCAGCAGCACTTTTTTGCCAGCGAGCGCCATGTAGGTGGCCAGATTGACTGCGGTGGTCGTTTTACCCACTCCACCCTTCTGGTTCACTACAGCAAACACGGTCGCTCTGGCCACACTACTCTCCCAAATAGAATCAAGACTAAACATAGAGTTGTGCAGAGGCCATCCACAATCCTGCCGAGTTTTGAGTTTGGGACTTGTCCCGATAAGATTTACTGCGCAACGATTATTTCGTACCGAAATCCATAAGTGCAATAGAATATGTATCTGCACATTATTCTACTATACTAGAAGAAGATAGAGAGGACAAAGCATTTCAAATGAAGAAGTTATTAGTATGGTATTTTACTTTCTGTAAGTACGTCGGAGTTTTGTAACGCGATAGGAGCTAGAGATTGAGTAGTTCACTTACTAAAGAAGAAAAGCGTCTAATTTACTACGCATCAAACACTATTCCAACGAAAGCTGAGGAAGTCACAAATACTACTCCATTAGACGACTTCAATCTAAATTGGCGAGAACAAGATCTGCCGGAAAATGAACGTACGAGGCATGTTCATCGATTGCATCCTTATCTTGGTAAATATATCCCTCAACTAGTAGAAATTTTCTTACGGAAATACTTCGCACCTGGTCAAACAGTTGTAGATCCCTTTGCGGGCTCAGGGACTACACTTGTTCAAGCGAATGAGCTTGGTATTCATTCAATTGGATGTGATATATCAGCTTTTAATGTGATGTTGTGTCGAGCAAAAACCGCACGTTATGATTTGAATCTAGTTAAACAAGAAATCCTTTCCATCTTAGAAAAGGTACGCCAACTAAGACATTTTACTGAGTATCAGGAGGAGTTTAAGAAGGGATACTTAAAGGAACAATTAAGTTTTTGGGAAGTCGCTCCAACAGATTTGCTTTCAACCAACCCAGTTGCAGATGTACCAGAAATTTCCCTTAGTGAGACAAGTTCTTCCTACCTTGAAAAGTGGTTTGCACCGCAAGCATTAGAGGAGCTGATAGACTATCGCAATTTGATTGAGACTAATTATCATTATCAAGATATTCTCAAGGTCATTCTTTGTCGGTCTGCTCGGTCTGCACGTTTGACCACCCATTATGATCTTGATTTCCCAAAACAGCCTCAGACAGAGCCATATTATTGCTACAAACATTCTCGAGAGTGCCGACCGACAAATGATGCATTTAAATTTTTGGAGCGATATAGTTTGGATACAATTAAACGCTTAGAACAGTTTTCTACCGTGCGCAGCGATGCAACCATTGAGGTATATCATGACAATAGCCAAACTGTCACTTTGCCATCTATAGATGGTGTGCTTACTAGCCCACCTTATGTCGGATTAATAGATTACCACGATCAACATGCGTACGCCTACCATCTTCTAGGACTAGATGATCGCCGTTCTGACGAAATTGGTCCTGCTGCAGGTGGATCCAGCATAAAGTCAAAAGCGAAGTACCAGAAAGAAATCGCTTGTGTATTTTCCCGCCTTGCCAATGTAATACCAAGCGGTGGAAGAATAATCGTAGTAGCTGCAGACAAAGCCAATCTATACCCAGATATCGCCAAAATGATAGGGTTGGAAGAAGAAGCAGTCGTTCAGAGACATGTAAACCGTCGTACAGGGCGAAGAAGCGGCGAGTTCTATGAGTCCGTATTTGTTTGGCGTAAAATGTGAAGTGATTATAGATGGATAAAAGTCGGAACATGTCTGATGCTTTGCGAATGAAAGCTGCAATTCAAGCAGTTATAAAGTCTATGATGGATAGGGTAATGAACAATGTACTTGTCAAAGACCCATTTCTCGCAGATAAGCATCATGCTGCCAGGCCGTTATATGCCGCTCTTGTCCCGGATGAAATATTTAAGGCATCGCATTTTGAGCGACGATTTGTTACTCCGTTTGGAACTGTATGGGAAAAACTTGCTGAGATTGCTGCCATAGAAGGAATGGGATATGGGAAACTAGGACAAACAATTCATGGCACAATTAAAGCAGGGAGACTTCAAAGGATTGCCAAAGTGTTAAATGATTTAGAGCATCCAGAATTGGGACAGAAAACCCGAATTAGACCGGATTGGGAAAATGAGATAGTTTATGTGCTTAAAGGTAAGGGTGTAGAGATTCCCGTTCAAGTCGTTTGTGATCTCTATGCGGTAAACAAATCTACAGGTGAGAAATACGCCTTCGAACTAAAAGCTCCACTTCCCAATAGTGACATAACAAAAGTAAGTAAAGAGAAAATTCTAAAATTATACAGTATGGAGCCGCGTCCAATAGATGGAGCATATTATGCTTTACCGTATAACCCGTATGGAGAGCGAAAAGATTACGCATGGACTTTTCCAGCACGATGGTTTAACATGATAGAAGACGAGGTTGTCCTTATTGGGAATGAATTTTGGGATAAGATCGGCGGTGCTGGAACCTATCAAGCCTTCATATCCGCAATTAATGAAATCGGAGAAGTGTATCGAGATCGCATATATCGAGAAGTTTTAAAAATTGAACCGCCTGAAAGTGAAATAGTCAAACTCAAATAAAATATTGAGCGGACATTGTTAAAAAAATTGATATTCAGTTTCCTACAGCGCACATTCTATGCAACTCATTATATAGAATGCGTGCCTTCGATTACCAGTATGTATGAAAATCAAACTCACTGCAGAATCCGGAATGTAAATGGCCTACCTGTGAGCAACATCCACTGTTTGTAGTGTTCTGGAGTGATTAAGGTTAAAGCCTTCTTGCCAATATTTTTGCGAGATTTTTCCGCTTCAACCTTCGCTTCGGCCATTTTTGCCTGCATGGCCTGAGGATCGAATGGCAGAGGTGTCCGCCCGAGTGATGGTCCGCCTTGAATGGAAGGCTCACCTGGTGAACCCGGCGCTGTGGGAGCGGTCGGTGTGGGGTTTGCTTGAGGTGGTGGAATAGGTCGCTGCAACCCTCGCATCGCATTCGACATCACTTTGAGCTGTGCAGACTGATACTCGGATCCAAGCTGGTCCAGTTTCTCTCTTTCGAGAGGAGTGAGGCCGAGTATATCCGATATTTTAGGGTCGATCATTGCAAGGGGTCCACGCATCTGAAGATCGAGTTCGTGAAGACGAGTGATCTGTTTTGATTTGAGGATTTTTTCAAGTTTTGCATCTAGATCATCGAGCATATGTGTCATCAATCCCTGCATTTTGCTCTGAGAATCCTCCATGCGCTGACGGCGGTCCGCGGGAGTTAGAGATTCTCCTGGAGAGGATGGATCATCCGGAATAATCGGATTTACGGAGGATGCGGGAGCGCTTTTTTTCCGAACTGAGCCAATCAGTTCCTGAATCTGAGTCCGCATGGTACTCATCATGTTCTGTCTGGAGGAAGTTTCAATCTCCTCTATCTGCTCACGCTGCTGTGCGGATATCAGGAGCTCGGTACGCACATCATCCCGCATAATAAGAGCAGGAATGCTGGATCGAAGAGGATTGATATCCATCATCTGCCGACCCGGTCCACCCATCAGAAAACCGCCCATACCCATCAGTCCAGCACCAGGGAAGTTAGGGCGTCCGATTCCTGGTGAGCCTGGTTTTGCTGGTGGAACAGAGTTCTGCTTTGTCATAGCAGGTACAAGCAAGGCTGTGGTAAATGTAACTGCTGCCAGTAGAACAAACTGATTTTGTGCAAACCTCATAATAACCCTCTTACTGCAAGCTACCAAAGAATCCAGCCTGGCCGCTTGCGAGCCAGAATGGCATCTAAACCAAAAACTCTACCAGCACCTGAGATGAGAACTGCAAACTCCATCGCTAAAAAAGACTCATTCAGTCCCTGCGATATTGGACCGTCCAGCCAGGTGGCAAGAAGATAGTTGATATTCATAACTATCGCCAGAAGCACGGAGATCCGTGTACATAGCCCTACAATAAGAAGTAATCCCACTCCAATCTCACCGAATACTACTAAATACGTAAACAGCGAGCTGTGTGGCAGCACCGTATGCATCAGGAAATGATGGTACGTTCCTTCAGCCATTGCAGAAGTCCATTGAAGCACGGTAGTTTTGAGTTGCGATGTACCTATCCAGTCCCATTTCTGAAGTCCCGCCAAGAGCAGTTTAACTCCTAAAAATAGTCGGATAATTACCACCGCCGCACCTACGGAAGATCGATATGCTGGGGAGATCCCTTTGGAACTGTCAGACCTCCGCGGCATATCGAGCCTTTGCCTGAGCGGCCGCAACCATAATACAGGGTCCACCAGAAATAATTTCCATTGCGAAACTCCGTGCCAGATTAAAAACTGCCAGCGATTCAGAACCTGGCTGCATCCATAAATAAGGAATATGGAGATGTCCGGCAATGGTTACAAGTTCTTCAGTTACTTGTGGCGGTGTAACAGTCACCAGACAATCAATTTCACCTGGAATATTATCCAAAGACGGATAGCATGGATCGCCATCGATGCTGTCGGTTTCCGGGTTGATTGCATAGACCTCATAACCGGCAGATTTCAGAGATTGATAGACTTTGTATCCGTATTTTTCAGAATCACGCGATACACCTGCTACCGCGAACCGCTTTTTACTCATAATAGTTTCGATCATCGCACGTGTAGACAAAGGGCTCCTGCTTTCTCGTTAAAGTTCAAAGGACGATTCTTGTTATGTTGATAGTTTAGCCCTTTTGAAGTAACTTGTCAATGGAGTTACGTCGCGAGTTGATCAGGGCCTCGTATCGTTTAAGGCGCTGTTTCTACCGTTAGAAGGGATAGGCGGACATAATATCGAATAGTAGTTAAGTATAAATAGAATGAATTAAGTTGTTGGTTTGTTTGAATATTGATTGGAGACTTGTCGTGAACTCGATTCTGCAGGGATTGTTATCTTTGATGCCGGGAACTCAACTGCTGTGTATTGTGATATCCGCTATTGTAGCCACTGCCGCCATCGCAAACAACAGTCATATTAACGAAAAACAGATGACTCGTGGCGCCCTGCATAAAGATTTGGATAACAATATAAATTTTTCGCCAGATGGTACCCGTCTCGTGTTTGATTACAGGGGTGAGGGTGGAATTAATACAAATACTCGCGTAGGCATTCTCGATCTTCGGACAGGAAGAGATCGGCTTTGCTATGAAGAAAAGCCTCCGATAAAAGGTATCGGCGCTACGAGTTTTATTAGCAACTCCGAAATCGTGGCTATTCATGCCCTTACTTCAGGGTTAACCTACGATCTGACCGTACGAGGGGGCATGATCATTGCAGCGGATGGAAGCGGAAAAATACGATGGCTCGACAGCCGTAATGTTATCCCACCATACACTGCAGGCGCGCTCAGAGGCGGCACTCATAAGCATGAACCAGATTCCACGGGGCAATGGATAGGGTTCACCTATAACGATCTGATTATGAAAACACGTAACCACTCCGACCTTCGAAATGTGGGAGTGTGTAAACGTGGGATTAAAGTCGAAGTACCTGAAGATGCAAAAGGGCAAAACTTCACGGGGGAGAGCTTTGCGGTTTTACTAACGGCGTGCGTCGATAATCCCTCTCCTGGTACGGATGAGTATCAGCGCGCAGAGGCTGATTGCTGGGTTGGCAAAGAAGGCTATCCAATATCAAATGGCGGCCATCAGCGTGCGAGGGCATTTAGAGGGGCAGTAGCATCAAAAAATGGCGATAAAATAGAGATGGTGGGCGATCTCTTCGTGGTAGATGTACCAGAGGATATTACAGTGCCCGGTCCACTCGGCCCTCTTCAGGGAACAGATACCGACTATCCCAAACCGCCAAAAGGCGCTGTTGTTCGTAGAATCACGCATACAGCATCAGACCCTGATCCGGAATTGCGTGGTATCAATGGGCAGATTCGGGGCAGCGACGATGGAAGATGGGTGGCATATCTAGGCAAAATCAAAGTTGATGGGCATTTTGAAAATCAGATATTTGTCGCTTCGCCTGGCACCGGTGAGGTACGCCAACTCTCTTCTCTTCACGGAGGTGTGATGGATGGTGTGCGATCGCCAAATCGAGGCGTGATGGATGGCCTGCGTTTTGCACCTAATGGCCGGTATGTGGCGGGTGTTACGGGAATAGGTGAGATTGTTGTTTTCAGCACGGATTCTGATAACTGGGGAGCATCTACGTTTCTTACAAAGCCGAACAAACACATGGCAATAAATGTGGTGATATCGCCGGATTCCACTCTCATCGTGTATAATCGTGTGATTAATGGAATCAGCCAGATTTTCTCAACGACCTATCCTCAGGCAATAAAATAAGAAAGCTTTTTGAAACACAATATGAAACTTTTCTATTTCTCAGGAAAAAATACAAGGATAGCACTCGCAATATTTGGTTTTGGATTGGTGATCAGCAATGCACAGGCGCAATCTTCCGTTTCACCACTTAAGCGCGACTTCTTTACGCCAGAACAGATGCAGTTCTACAATGAACAGGTCGAGCCAATTCTGAAGCAGAGCTGTTTTAGTTGTCATGGGGATGGCGCTGATCTGAGTGGCAGACTCAACCTGATGTCGAGAACAGCAATCTTAAAAGGCGGAAACTCTGGATCTGCAATATCCCTTAGCAAACCAGGTGAAAGCCTGCTGCTCCGCGCAGTGAACTATCAGGGCAGGCAGATGCCTCCTTCTGGAAAGCTGCCGCAGTCCCAGATAGATATCCTCACTCGCTGGGTTGAAATGGGACTTCCATTATCGCCAGAAAAGGGATCGAAAAGTGCGCTGACTCCTAAAAAAGGTCCCCCACCAGTCAACGTTCAGAATAAGCGATTTTGGTCTTTCCAGCCAGTTAAGCGGCCTTTGGTACCTTCTGCTAAAAATTCTTTATGGGTGAAGAATCCGATTGACGCCTTTATACACACCAAAGTCCTATCCAGAGGTTTGAAACCCGCCCCACCCGCCAGTAAGAATGTACTTCTGCGAAGGGTCACCTACGACCTGATTGGTCTTCCTCCAACCCCAAAAGAGGTACAAGCCTTTATGGACGATCACAGCCCATTCGCATATGAAAAAGTGGTTGATCGACTATTGGCATCACCACAATACGGGGAGCGTTGGGGGCGCCACTGGCTCGATCTGGTGCGGTATGCCGAGACCAATAGCTTCGAACGAGATGGCGCGAAACCATTTGTTTGGCGATATCGAGACTATGTAATTCGATCATTTAACGAAGATAAGCCATACGATCAATTTATCCGAGAACAGCTTGCTGGTGACGAACTGCACAAGCACAATATTGATTCTCTGATAGCGACTGGATACTACAGGCTTGGCACCTGGGATGATGAACCATCGGATACATTGCAGGCAAGATACGATGAACTGGACGATATTGCAGCTACCACGGGGCAAGTATTTTTAGGACTAACGGTGAACTGTGCACGCTGCCACGACCACAAACTGGATCCAATACCGCAGAAGGACTACTATCGGCTTCTATCTTTCTTTCAGGGATTGAATCGATATGGGAATGGCGGTGGAGATTCCGTGACTACAAGCTCTCTGCGCCCGATCTCATCTGCTTCGGAACAGGCCAAGCACTCATTGGAAGAGTCGGTCTACAATGAGAAATTGAAGAACTGTGAGTCTGCTTTGAAGCAGATTGAAGATACTGTGCGGTCTAGCTTTCAGCCAGTTGAAAAAGAAGAGTTCGCTCATGAGGATCGTCGTATTCCAATCCTGCAAAAACGTGTACCAGCTTTACTCAGTCAGGAAACGGTAAATAAGTACGCCGATCTCATAAAACAACGTGATCTTCTCCGGAAAAATCCACCCGTCGGTCTGGAAATGGCACTCTGTGTCACCGAAGCCAGCAAGACACCTCCCCCAACCTATGTTCTGTTAAGAGGCAGCCCTCATGCACAGGGTGATCAGGTAGAGCCTGCTTTCCTCTCGATTCTTTCTCCGCCTGCTCCAATAATTAGTCCACAACCGCATGATGTTCAATCAAGTGGAAGACGTTTAGCGCTTGCAAACTGGATCGCCAGCAAAGATAATCAACTTACGGCGCGAGTGATGGTCAATCGTATCTGGCAGCATCATTTTGGGCGAGGACTGGTACGATCAGCCAATAACTTTGGCTTTCAAGGAACTCCGCCTACGCATCCAGAACTGCTTGATTGGCTGGCTTCGGAGTTTGTGCGCAATGGATGGAAAATCAAGCCTCTGCATAAACTTGTCCTGATGTCGGGTACATACCAGATGTCTTCTAAAACAGACTCGGCAGCGTTGAAGATCGATCCGGAAAATGATAGTTTCTGGCGATTCGATATGCGGCGTCTGGATGCGGAGGAGATTCGAGATTCGATATTGGCTGTGAATGGCAGTTTGAACCCTAATATGGGAGGGCCGAGTATTTTCCCTGAAATACCTAAAGAGGTGCTTGCCGGCCAATCGATACCAGGCAATGGCTGGACGGTCTCGACGCCTTCGGAGCAGATTAGGCGAAGTATCTATGTCCATGTTAAACGCTCCATGGCGCTTCCTATTTTGGCCAGCTACGATGTCGCCGATACCGATTTCACATGTCCGGCGCGTTTCTCCACCACCCAACCGACCCAAGCTCTTGGAATGCTGAACAGTGTTTTTATGAACGATCAGGCAAAGATTTTTGCTGAATATGTGCGGCATATCGCAGGAACAAACCTGAAAACGCAAGTTACGCTCGCACTCACACGAGTACTCCAGCGAGAACCCACAACGAAGGAGATAGAACGAGGTATAAAGTTTATGCATCAAATCAAAGGTCGTGATGGAATCAGCTCGGAAAGTGCCCTGCAATATTTTTGTGTGATCGCGCTTAGTCTGAACGAGTTCGTCTATTTGGATTGATCATAAAAATTAGTCATGAATATACAACATAAACATGCTGATTGGGCCTGGGCAAACTTTGATTCTCAGGTGGTTGAAATTGCATCGCGACCGGAAGTGCGCAGCATTTGCGAGCTTGGAGCAGGCGCAAATCCAACTTTTCCACTTGAATTCATCCGTGAACATAATCTGGAATACTCTATTTTAGATATTTCAGAATCAGAGCTTAAGAAAGCTCCTGATGGATATCACAAAATAAACGCAGATATTGCATCGCCAGATTTCGTATCAGCAGAGAAGTTTGATTTTGTTTTCAGTCGGATGCTTGCGGAGCACGTTACCGATGGAAGAGCTTTTCATAGCAACTGTAATAAAATTCTGGCGAAAAATGGCATTGCATTTCACTGGTTTCCAACCCTTTTTAATGTACCTATGTTTGCGAACTATTTGATGCCAGACAACCTATCTGCTGGCATTTTGAAACGAACTTCAGATGTCGATAGAAGCACGGAAGGATTTCATGGCAAATTTCCCGCCAAATATAGCTGGTGCAGAGGACCCACTAAGAAACAGATACGTATGTTTGAAGAGATTGGGTTTGAAGTAGAGGAGTATTTTGGCTTTTGGGGACACAACTACTACTTGAAAATTCCACCACTTCATAAACTGCAGAGTATGACTACAAGATATTTTCTAAAGCATCCAAAACCGATGTTTACAATCGCTGCCTGGATCGTACTGAAACGTCGGGATTAGTTTAATTAAACCAGATCGAGAACCTAACCGTTTCGAACTAGGCCGTATACGAACCACACAAACCAAGCCGTGAACGACCTGTCTGAGAGGCCTGCGGCCAACCGTCCTCCGACGGGTATTCGTCAAGGTGTGAAACTGATGCCGAAGAGTCTAGAATTTACTTTTAATGAATATATCAAAATACGTGCCAGGTGGTGCACGGTATGGTTCGAATGTATGGCATTAAATTGAGCGCGTATTTTTTTTGGGAGCACGATAATGAATAATGGCGGACGAGGCGAATTTTGCGGACGGACACGCAGAGAGTTCATATGGCAGGCTGGTGCCGGTTTCACATCGGCCGCAATGGCCGCAATGCTGGGCGATGACGGTTTTTTGGATTCACAAGCATACGCGGCAGATGGTGTAAGCCGATTTACAAATCCGCTAGCCCCAAAGAAACCTCATTTCAAGCCCAAAGCCAAGAGTGTAATATTTCTCTATATGTACGGCGGCCCTAGCCAGATCGATACTTTCGACTATAAACCAAAGATGAAAGGAATGGATGGCAAAACCATCGAGGTCAAAACATTTGGCCGCGGAGGGCACAAAAACCAGGGGCGAATTGTCGAGCCTAAATTCGATTTTAAGCAGTATGGAAAGTCCGGAAAGTGGGTATCTTCACTATTTCCACATCTTTCAGGATGTGTCGATGATATCGCCTTCATTCACTCCATGACAGCCGATTCCCCCATCCACGGCTCTGCAATGATCCAGATGAACACCGGAAAAATTCAGAGTGGGAGCCCATGCATTGGCTCCTGGATGAACTATGGCCTCGGCACAGTCAACCAGAATCTACCCGGCTTTGTAGTGATGCTGGATCCTCGAGGAGGCCCTATTAGTGGCGCGAAAAACTGGAGCAGCGGATATATGCCCGCCTCCTATCAAGCAACTGTTATTAACGCCACAGATACCCCAATTCTAAACCTAAAGCGCCCAGAAGGCGAGAGTCAGCAGCTCCAGAGAGAGATGCTGGATACTCTTCATGATTACAACTCGGAGCACGAAGTACTTAGAAGCGATAACTCCAATCTCTCTGCACGCATTGCAAGCTATGAACTAGCATATCGTATGCAGTCGGAAGCGCCAGAAGCTACTGACTTGAACCATGAATCCGAGTCGATCAAAGCGCTTTATGGCATCAATGATAAGCGAACGGAAGTGTTCGGCCGGCAGTGCCTGATGGCGCGACGTTTGGTGGAACGTGGTGTGCGTTTTATTCAGCTATACTCTGGTGGTAACCATGTCGAGAGTACGTGGGATGCGCATAACGATATCATTGTAAACCACACCCTTCATGCGGGAGAGACCGACAAACCGATCGCGGGACTGCTCAAGGATTTGAAACAGCGTGGATTGCTTGATAGCACTCTCATTGTGTGGGGTGGTGAGTTTGGCCGCCAGCCAACAGCCGAATATGCAGAGGGAACCGGTCGTGACCACAATGCCTATGGTTTCACCATGTGGATGGCTGGAGGAGGTGTGAAAGGCGGCATAAGCGTGGGCCAGACCGATGAACTCGGAAGCCAGGCGGTGGAAGATCCATTCAAAGTCAAACATCTCCACGCGACAATTCTGAATCAGATGGGAATGAATCCCAACCGCCTATCCTATTTCTACGGTGGCCTTAACCAAAGACTTGTCGGTGTAGAAGAGACAGAACCAATTCACCAGATTATCTAATTATGAGCACAGTAAAGCCTTCCTGAGTGAAGTGATGATCATTGGTAAGGATTTCAGTAATGCCTTCCATTCGGCAAGCATTCATCGAGATACAATCTGTGAGGCTGTAACCTGTATCTAGTCTACTTTTATACAATTCTAAACCCTGTAGGAATGAGAAATGCGTTTGTAGCAGAACTCTCACATTTTCAGTAGATATTATATCTTCAACTGCCAAGGCCGCCTGAAGCCGATAGTGCGCTCCTGCGCCAGCGAGGGCAGTAAGAAATTCTGTTAGAACTTCGTCAGTTGTTACAAGCTGAATATCATGCAATCTATTACGAGCTTGTTAGGCTGCCAAGTACCAGGCATCTTCCGGCCAAGTTCGTGCTATCCAATATAAGGTATCTACAAAAACCAGTCTCATTTCTTTGGTGTACCGTAAATATAGTGATCTAGGTTATCCGTAAGATCTGCCGGCACTTTTGATCTTTCTTCAGCGGGGATCTGACTGAATCGAGCTAGAATCTTTTCTTCGATAGTCTGTTGAATCGGTGACTTGACCAAGTCGAGTTCATCAGCTACATCTGCAGATGTAACCACGATATGAAGTCTCTGTTCGCCAAAATCTGGTAGTTTGGCTTTTATCTCTTCAGTTGTTCCCTCGAGTTCGAGCAGTGGTATCGACAATCTCCACCTCCAGAATTAAGTTCGTTAACCAACAAAATATCGCCATATATTTATACTGTTCGGCATGACATTTAGTCGGGAATGCAATTTGCACGTCCGACCGATGACTCCACCTCTGAATTATTTACATTATACCATGGCGGGACAAGCGAAAAAATATCTTAACTCTCCGGAAGATATCAAATGTCCGTTAAGGCGAAATCATACGGACCAATCTTCAACTTTGAGATCAGGAACTTTACTGAAATCGGAGAGGTTGCGAGTGAGAAGGGTGGCGTCGTTGGCAAGAGCGATCGCTGCGATTTATAAATCCATCGTTCCAATGCGTATTTTGGCCTGCTTAAGACGTTCAAAAACTTCAGCGGCTCTCTCATCGTACTGGACAACTGCGAATTTACCGTAAATATCAAGGTGTCGTTTTAGTCTCAGATATGCAGCAATCTGCATCGACTGAGTTTGTGCTTGTGCTGAGACCGACAGCCAGCCTCTTGTTTGTTCTTCATAACTCACTATAGTTGTGGCAATATCATCTTGTGGAATTGCAGATAGATGTGATTCGAGGCGCCGACATTCCTGGCTTTGCCTCTCAAGAATGGACATATGGTTCGTATCAAGCAGGCGAATCGGCATGATCATCATACTCCATTCGTTGTGACTCCCGCCATTCCCGCCCTAGTTTTTCAGCCTCATCAAAGAGAAGATCATCCTTAAATATACCGATTATCTGTTTCCAGGGTGGTTCAGAATCGTCCTTTTTATCTACTTGTATTTGCTCTTTTAGTTTTGCAAGTTCTTGTTCAACGATTGTCATGCGTTCTTCCAGAGATTGTACCGCCATATTAGCATTCTCCTGCATACTTGATATCCAAATTATACCATAGCTGCCGAATACACTTTTCGGTAGTGCCAAATGAATCATTGACGTATTTCACTAAATCTGATATGCTTGATGTATAAAGTTCGATTCAGATGTAGACTTCGGCAGGTAGATAAACATTTTGCATTTATGGAGGAAATGGATATGGCAAATATCAGTATTGCTGTGTTGAACTCCAGCACGGTTTTGAAAGACGAAGAAGTCGCTCCCGTAGTGGCAGCTCTTCAAATTCAGGTCGCTCGTGACTTTGCCCCCATATGGGGAATAGATGCAGCCCTTACGTTTATTCCAGCGGGAAATGTACCGCCACCGAGCTCATGGCAGCTTGTTATCCTTGATAATTCAGATCAGGCAGGTGCCCTCGGCTATCACGATCTTACCCCGCTTGGATTTCCGCTGGGAAAGGTGTTTGCCGGTACAGACAAGCAGTATGGTATTTCCTGGAGTGTCACCGCCAGCCATGAGCTGCTCGAGATGCTTGCCGATCCGGATATAAATTTAACCGCTTTCGTGCAGAGCACTGTTCATGCTGGCCGACTCTATGCCTATGAAGTCTGTGATGCTTGTGAGGACGACAGCTACGGCTATACGATCGACAATGTTCTAGTATCGGATTTTGTCTATCGATCCTGGTTCGAATCGTTCTGGCAGAAGGGCGCAGCACAGTTTGACCATGCCAATCGTATCCAGAATCCCTTTGAACTTCTTCCGGGAGGATACATCGGTGTTTTCGATGTGAGTAAGGGTTCTGGATGGCATCAGCTTCATGCCGATCTCACACAGATGAGGTATCAAAACAGGGCACACGTGGGAAGCCGCGTCGAACGGAGATCGATTCCACGAAACCAGTGGATGCGAAGTCGGGGTGAGAACTTCTATAAGGATATAGCTGTTGTAGATCTAACGACTCGCCAAGGAGCGGAATTCTCTGCAGCAAGATGAATATTTGATTGAGGCTATCGTAAAAAATCAAGATTTTCAGAAATGTGCTGCGAGCGCTAGAGCTTAACTATTCTGAGGCCTTAGGATTTTGGCGTGAATATTAAAAGCCACCCTCGCTGGGAATAGCCCAGAAGAGGGTATAGTTTAGCTCCAGTCTGGCTGGCAAGCAATTTTGGAATAAAATTAAGCCCCTCTCCAGAGCAGGAGAAGGGCTTAGAGAAGGGCTTAGAAAAAGACTTAGAAACTAACGAGCGGCGGTAGCGATGAGTTCGGTGGGGCCGATATGACGAAGTTTCTTCAAGGCGCGAAGCTCAATCTGTCGCACTCGCTCCCGGGTGACATGCAGCCTGCAACCCACCTCTTCCAAAGTTCTTGCATATCCATCGTCAAGCCCGAAGCGCATTCGGAGAACCTCTTTCTCCCTCAGAGTCAGCTTGTTCAGCACCTCTTCGATCTGTTCTCGCCGAATTAGATTAAGAGTTGCTTCTGATGGAGAGATCGCGGTATGAGACTGAATGAAATCAGAAAGCTGACTATTGTCCTTTTCACCTACCGGGGTTTCCAGTGAGAGTGGCTCCAGTGCAATGCGCATGATCTCATTTACTCGTTCGACAGGCACTTCGAGTTCTCGAGCCACTTCCTCAACGGTAGGATCGCGTAGAAGCTGCTGACGAAGCCTGCTGGAAGCTTTCACAAGTTTATGAATGATTTCAGCCACATACACCGGAATGCGAATAGTGCGCCCCTGATTGATTATGGCACGTGCAATTGCGCGCCGAATCCACCAGGTGGCGTAGGTGCTAAAGCGATATCCTTTGCTAGGATCAAACTTTTCGACAGCCCGGATAAGGCCTATATTACCTTCCTGAATAAGATCAGGAAGCGGAATACCGCGAACACTGTATTTTTTGGCTATACTTACTACCAGCCGAAGATTAGCTTCAGTTAATTTATCTTTGGCTTGTTTATCACCACGTTGGACTGCTCTAGCAAGCCGAATCTCTTCATCTGCCGTTAAAAGCTGAGCGCCGCGAGCTCGGCTCATCCAGATTTGAAGGCTCTCCTCGTTTCGAGGACTATCATCACGTGGGGACAGCAGCCGATTGACCGTGACAGCCTGCATACTTCCTATTTCGGGATCATCGAGATGATTTGGTTCAGGTATCTCTTCACGCTCTTCATGAAAAGCACCACTAGCGGCCACAATCGTGCTATCATATAATTGAAGCAGATCGTCATTCGGCTCGTGTTCGAAGGACTCTTCAACGTCTTCTTCCGGCAAATCAGTTTGCCGAGATCTGTCGCTGGCAGCGTCAGCGAGGGTTTGGCTCGTCGGTCGTTCCAGCACAGCAGGTCTGTTACTCATCAACACCCCTCCTCTTTACAGATAGTTCAGGGTTACCGCACACCGCATCAGTTGGAATATACTAAGTGCATTATTTCACAGTCTTTGCTTGAATACAATGCATTTCCAACTACTTTAATTCTAATATTCGCATTAAAAGGGCATGTATTCTCCTAAAATGCTAAGCACATAGGATGATTTGATGAATACAATACAAATGATGCGATAGAACAGATCACCTTAACGCGCATGTTATTGCAAAAAATGCCAAAAAAAGCAAAATTGGTACAAAAGGGGATATTCAATTAGTGCTTAAAATTAAGACATCACAGTAAACATGCTAGGTACTCTCTGTTACTTTGTTCACAATGTAGTGTGTTACGAGTGCATTTTACAACTATCCATAGATATTATAAGGTAGTACGCACAGTTTGTCAAGCGGTTTCTGCATAGATATCAAGAATTTATTAATTTGTCCCAAAATTCCACCTATTCGCAAAATCGCCACAAATAGCATTCTAATTGGTATTACGTTGCATATCTCTGAAACGTTCCACTTAGCTTGCGAAGATCGAAAACAGTACGGCTTAGTATGTCCAAAGTAAATTCGAGAGATGCCAGATTTGTAGATTTCCCCAGGGTTAGCCGCAGCGCGCCTTGTGCTAATTCGCGCGGGATTCCGATCGCTTTTAAAACATGGGAAGGTTCTGTCGCACCCGTACTGCATGCCGAACCTGCTGCGGCACATATTCCTGCCGCATCCAGCGCGAGAAGCATCGATTCCCCGGCTACGCCTTCTACGCAGATATGAACATTATTTGATAGTCGTCTGCTTCGACTTCCACTAATGGCTAAACAGGGAATACTATTTTCAAGTGAGGTGATAAACCAGTCGCGAAGTGCCGAAAGGCGTACTATTTCCGATTCCATATCTCTGGATGCAAAGAGAGCTGCCTTGCCTAGCCCTACTATTCCTGGAACATTCAGAGTGCCTGCTCTTCGGCCGTGTTCTTGTTCTCCACCGAGCTGAAAAGGGTTTAATGGAGTTCCCCGCCGAATATACATTGCACCAACTCCCTTGGGGCCGTATAGTTTGTGGGCAGATATGCTTAGCATATCTATATTCATGGCGCGAACATCGATAGGGAGTTTCCCAAAACTTTGAACTGCATCCGTGTGAAACAATACGCCTCGTTCCCGGCAAAGTGCGCCGATTTCCTGAACATATTGCACGCTCCCTATTTCATTATTGGCATGCATCACTGTAATTAATAGAGTATCTTTACGCAGACGTTTTTCCACTTCTCTAAGGTCTACTATCCCGTCTTTACCTACAGGCAGTGTTTCGATCTCATATCCTGCCCTGGTAAGACGTTCCAATGGTGCTGAAATCGCATGATGCTCTATCGGGCTTGTCAGGATGTGCCGACTTCGATCTTGAAATGAAGATTGAACTCCAAGCAAGCAGGTGTTATCTGACTCAGTGCCTCCCGATGTAAAATAGATTTCGTCGGGAGAGGCGCATAATACGTTGGCGACCTCTTCACGAGCCGTCGTGACAGCTTCATTTGCCATCATTCCCAGGTTATAAAGAGTGGCGGGATTGCCATACGATTCTGTAAAATAGGGAAGCATCGCTTCCAGCACTTTGGGGTCTAAGGGAGTGGTGGCGGAATGGTCGAGGTAGATCGGAAACTGCATGCATGAAACTCCTGCGATATAGAACTTAAGAATCGAAAAGGGAATTTATTGCGGTCGCCAGATTCACATCCAACGCAGTAATCCCATTTGCATCGTGAGTGGAAAGGTCGACTCGAACGGTGCTGTAAACATTAAACCATTCTGGATGATGATCCATCGACTGGGCTACAAGAGCCGCACGAGACATGAAACCCCATGCTTCGATAAAATCTGCAAATTTGAATTCTCGGTGGAGTTTATCTGCTGCCAAACTCCAACCTTTGAGGCTGTGCAGCGCATTTTGAATCTCACTATCGGAGAGTTTGAGAGGTCTGGGCATGGTCTTTTCCTGTCTGGGTTGTATTATTTCGCAGGTTTCGCATCGTCAAACTCTAACAAATCAAAACGGCGTGAAGTGGGATCGATGGCTTCACGCAGGATTTTATATGAAGCCTCCAGCCTGGCTTGAATGTCTCTGGCCTGTCTCTCTTCGTCTGATCCCGCAGGAAATCTGCTTGGCTCACTGCGGGAATAGAGGCGGCTGTAGGCAGCCTGCACAACGATAAAGTCATCTCCAGACTGCACACCCAGGAGACGGTAGTGGAAGTCGAGTGGATCGGGCGTACCAGGCGTCATCGCAGATGCTTGTGGCGCGGGCGGAGCTGATACCGTGGGACGGGCAGGAACTGACCCTTGTGCGATCTCCTGGGGAGTTCGACGGCTTGTTTTGCTAAGCTTCGAATCCAGCCCATCTTTGAGGCTGTCCAGTAGTTCCTGGTGTGCATCTGCCTGGCTTCTGCTGATACCGCCGCTTCCGTCCGGGACAGAATTACGCTCATCGTCCCAGCGGTCGATTCGCTCCCGAATTTCAGTTGCGGTGCTTGATAGTTTTGATTTTGCAATCCGAAAGAATCGTTCCGGAATACTCATAGACAGGCTCCATGGAGGCTATTTCTGGCCGCCTAATTTTGATTCCAGTTCACGCAATTGCCTATCGAGGTCACTCTCGGGTGCTCCGCCAGCTCCATTATTCGAAGCAGAACCCACCGTCTGTACCTGTTGCGTGGTTGTGGTGTTGTAGTTTGCAGCAGGAGAAGTCCCTAAAGACATCTTGGCTTCGAGCTCCGCAAGCTGACGATCGGCTTCGACATCCATCTGAGACACTTCCATCTCGCGAATTCGCGAGTCGATGCTGGTGTTCAGGATTTCACCGCGTGCGGAAGCTTCTGACTGCAGATTCTGAATGCGCTCTTGCACTCCGCCCCAGGAAGTTTCGTTATCACTGAACTGGAAGGAGTCGAGAGCTTTGTTGATCTTGATCTGGATCTGCGCCTGCTTCATATTGGCTTTCATAGCCAATGCTTCTGAAGTACGAACTCTGAAGCGTTCTTCTTCACCTTTGATCGCAGTCTTAACTTTTTCCGATGCTTCCTGCGCAGCAATAAGGTTAGTGCGCATACTAGTCAGGGTCTGGTCGTGCAGAGCTTTCTCTTTCAAAAACTGTTTGGCCAGTTCCCGATTTCCAGCCTGCAGCGCTACCGTTGCCTTGCGCTCCAGTTCTGCTACCAGGCGCTCTTCCTTGTCCACCACTCCCTGCAGATTATTTTTCTGGGTGATAGCCTGCACCGCAAGCTCACGGTTTTTAACCTGGTTTTCTCGCATTTCGCGAAGTGCTTCGTTAAGGATTATTTCTGGGTCCTCAATCTGATCCAGCTTACCGTGCAGTAAAGCCCGGATATAGTTCATCCACCTTTTCAACACCCCCATGAGAACCCGTCTCCTTTCGCATCGGCAATTTATCAGATATCAAGAGCTATAGGTCAACTCTGATGCTGGTGGAATCGCCGAGCCGGCACATCTGTTCATAACGAATAAATTTGCTGCCGGGTATCCGGCTTGAACACGCTACTACTACTGTTTTAGAAACGTAGAAAGTTTCGTAGATCAGGCAGATCAAAATAACTCAGTTTTACTTTCCCTGAATCTGTATTATCACACTTTTCTCTAAGCTTGTCAACGGTTATGGTTACGAGGGCTGTTTTCTGTTAGGTGACTGGTATAGAATTACCAGTCTGGAGAGCCTTGGGCCAACCGATATATGAATAGCATTCCAAATAGAAATCAGCCCATGCAGGGAGTCTTGAGCGACCGGAGATGGGCTTTGCAAATCCAGACCGGTACTTTAGTGCCGTGTCTCTGCTGTAATACTCTAAAATCCCACTCTTACCTGGGTCTCTAACTTGTCTCCGGTATGAAGGTAGGCATGACGACGCCATTGGGAGGCTGCCAGGCGCCACGCACCTGTGAAAAATGGAACTGGCAATTTTTTGCCCCGGCGCGATACATCTCGGCTACTAGCTCTGCACAATCCACCGGGATAACGAATACGGGTTGACAGCCTTTGTGAACTTGCCATTCAGCATAGATTAGCGCTGCCATGCCCGTCTGAGTTTTGCAAACACCTGGGCCAAACATATTGCTGCCGGGGTGATTGATAGAGCAGAGAAACCCTTCCAGTTCTCCTGCCGCATCTTCCAGCACGGAAACATGCCAGATTCCCATTTTGTTCTCAAGAAAGTAT
>JANXSG010000168.1 GCA_025352825.1 Chthonomonadaceae bacterium
TACGGCTGACGCAAATGTGCCGATTGAATTTTGAGGGCTTTGCAATTTGGATATTGTACACTCAAAGCCACTTTTATTCAGATTTAATGCCCGCCCCCACATTTCTGCTCTAATTCTGCTTATCAATTGGTTCGTGCTGCATCTCGTTGGTGGTTTCCGTTCTCTCCACCTTGGCAGAGGCAGTCCAGTACTATTAAGCCCTATCTTTGATGCTGTTGCATGCATTATAGCTTAACAGGCTACGATGACGGCACTCGTGTTTTCGACAGAATTCTTCGTTCTAACCTGTGCCTGCCCAATCCCATCACAGTTTTCTCTTCCTTGAAATTCACTTCGATCTCCCATCTCCATAGATACGCCTGGAGAAGCTGATCTGCTATACTGGTAAAAGATATGTGCACACTCTTACAAGAATATTGTAATTCGGGATCACAATTTAGAATCCCATATCGAGGAGAATCTTTTGTAGTCGTTTGAGGCATCTTGCTCGCGTGGGGCCAATGCTGCCGGACGGTAGATTCATGCGCTGAGTTATCTCGGCATACGATGCGGATGATTCCTCTTTGTAAAGAAGAGTGAGAAGCTGCTTACACTGATCTGGAAGAGAATCCATAGCCTGCCATACTAAGGCTCTATCTGCCTCCTCAAGTATCGTATTTTCAGGGTGATTATTCTCATTCTGATTTAGCCCTACCCCGTTATCCAACGATATGTTTAACTCCGGGTTATCAGTCGATATGGTGGAACGCATCTTCTTTCCGACTCGCCACGCTTCCCTCCGAGTGGTGGAGGAAAGCCAGCCAGCCAGCCTGGAGGTATCGCGAAGCTCTTCGAGGTGGTGGTAAAGCCGCAGGCACACATCCTGGAAAACATCCGATGCTTCTGCTGGGGGCAGGTCGCACCGAAGCGCCTGAGAATATATGAAGCCTTCATATCGTTCAATTAGCGCCTCCCATGCCTCCGCATCCCCGGAAAGACATGCTTGTATTAGCGCTGAGTCTGTGAGTACGCCTTCGTTGTCTCTAAGTCTACGGGCAGCGCGCACCTGGCAGCAAGTTTTTTTACTTCGATGTAGAATCTTTCCTGCACCCCCAAAGAAGGTTAACGGTTATCTTCTGTAGATATTTCCGAAATTGCAGTCTGGGAAGTTCGCCGTACTTCAGGCGCGGTGTTCTCAGTCTGGAGAGATTCGATAGGCTTGATTCGCTTGCCGCGAGGACTCAGGCCAGGAGGCAGAAGATTGAATAGAAAATTAAACGACTGAGACCGAGTGCGATAAGATACTCCTATTTGCATACAGTCAAAATTTCGCAGGACAGCTAATTCTGTATCGAATGCACGTGATCTCTCAAGATCATAACGGGTCAAAATTCCAAAAGCAACAGGGCCGCTCACCTGATATTGCAGCCGCAGCTCATGTCGAATATCTCTGCGATCGAACAAAAAGGGTGTACGCCCTGTATCAGTCACATACCTGTATCCAATTCCGAACACTGACGTACGAGTAGGAACATAGTTTAGCTCCGCTTCTGGAGTTAGCTCATCATAGATTGTCCCCGTGCTGTAGTGATTAAACCAATTGGTTAATCCCAGCCTCCAGGAAAGTCGTTTGCCGAGTGTGAATGGCTGGCTCGCCAGGTTCGCACGAAGAGATAGCCTTCCAGCGGTTTTGTTGGTTGGCAGTTCCCGAATCTCTCCTGCAGCTAGATTAATATCCATCAAAAAGGGGGTATTTGGAATCCGTTGCTGATGGGCTTCTCCGTTTCCTAACAGCCCATTCGCTTTCAGAAGTTTTGGGCTGTCTTCAGGAAGGCTATGCCCAAAAATATTGGCAAAACGGACTCCAATTTCGGGGAATCTGCTTACATTGAGATCATTTCTTCTGCGGTTGAATACGAACTGCTTGTTTTGCAGAGCAGCAAAAAAAGTAGTTCTGGGGCGATACTCTTCGTCGTATCGGTTGGCAATATACTCGGCATATGTGGGTGGTGTGAGCTGCTCAAGAAATCCACGCTGAGGATCGCTCAGTGAAACATTTAGTCCTCTGGGCGGTAAAGCTTTCGCGCCCATCTGCGAGACATCACTCTGGTACACCATGGAACCAGTAGGGTAGTTCTTAAAATTGATATGCACATCATAGTCAAGTGTTTTGTGGGGTTTGGAGATGAGGCTATCCTTAAGATTGAAAGTTACTCCTTCACTCACAGAATAACCTGGCAGAGGAGTAGAAACCTGTGCAGATGTACGCAGATCACGTTTGAATGATGGCAGCGAAATCAGTGCCGTAGAACCTGCATAGATAGTAATATTTTTACCGGAGACAGCCCTGTTGGGGTTGATTGTTAGCCTTTCGGCATGGATTCTATAGTCTGGCCTTGCATTCACACATGTAGTGAAAGAACCATGCATTACTGTGTAAGAACCGTCCAGAGTGGTTTCTATGCGTTTACCCGTCATTCTAAAAAAATTTGTAATCGCAATCGCTTCCGTAATATATCCGACACGAGTTTCTAAATTGTAGTTGATATTTTGGCCGTAGATAGTGCCGTCCGAACGAGTGAGTTGAATACCACCACTCGCTTTAACAATATGTGTGATTTGATTATAATCTACGGTATGAGCGATTAACTTTGCGTAGGAGGCTGAGCCGGGATTCCCATATTCTACCTGCACGTTTCCGTTAGTTTGAAACATTTTTCTCGAGGGTGACCATTTGAGAGAGCTGAACTTTCTGAGCTGAATTTGGGAAGGTGGTTTTGTAATAATTGAAAGTGATTCGGAAGCATATGCACTAGTTATACATACTGCCCATAAAGCAGCAGTAAGGCAAAATTTCTTAATATTTACTCTGGATAACACTATCGGGAATTGATACCTGTTCAATTAGCTTCCTTAGGGGACACTATGTGATATTATTTTTACCCATTTCATTATAGCGCGTAGCGCGGTTAAGGTCAATGGTTGGAGCTTAGCACAACTATTGCATGCTTTTGAATACAAGGGTGATGGTGTATCAATTAGAGCTTGAATGTTTCTCGGCTGATGGAGTACTGGTTCAGTTCACCGTCCAAAATTATGCGGTCGATAAATAGCAGGTGCGCATGTGGTGGTCGTGAAAAACGCAGAATGGAAGCCGAAAGTGGCACTCCCGCTACTTTGTCGAAATACCGCCCGCCGGCTGCTCCAGTCGTTCCGGCATTGCAGATGATAGTACCGTTCTTGATTTCCATGTAGCTTCGATGTTCATGGCCGCACAGAATTAGTTTCGCCGACCCTATCAGTGGTTCACCTTGGCGGGGATCGTGAACACAGACTATATCTGGTGGAGAGGATGCCTTTTGATAAGCATACTTTAGGGCATTCCCCGCTTCTAAGAGTGCAGCAGGAGGAGTGTCAACACTGTTAGCGCCTCCCTTTTTTGAACTGGGATCAGAGGATCCCAGAATACTTAGCCCCTTTACTACGATAGGATTGCCTTCCATAATTATCGCTGTGGCGTATTTACGTACCGCCGCCAAAACTGCAGGGGAGTCGTGATTCCCTGCTAAAAATATGTATGGGACTCTTATTTGAGCCATCCCCTTGGAGAGTTCTGCTTCTAGAGGAGATCCGAAATCTGTGAGGTCGCCCGTATCGATGACCATATCCACACGAGTTGTATGTACTAATTCGCGCACAAATGCTACCGCGGCAGGGTTGTTATGAATGTCAGTGATGTGCAGGATGGAGATAGTCTGATCATCAGCCAGAATTCCTGGCACACCATTGATACGCTCATAGAGTTTACTCAGATTAGCGGCCACGTTTTTCAGTTTTTCAGACAGGGCTTCCGCCTTGTTAAAGCCGTCTTTTACAAGCGTGATGATCCATTCTGCCTGCATCAGGGAGCCCGTATATTTTGGGCTTTCAAATGCTGCAGGGTTAAAGGTGCGCAGCGTCATGAGAAAAATGAGAGCAACAAACCCTCCTCCAATCGCAGAAGAGAGCAGCCAAAACCGAAATCTCTTCGGCCGTATTAAAAAAGGAGCAATAAGGCCTCCAACGGCGCCAAATAGGATTTGTCGTTGTGCAAAATCTCTTATATCTTTGTGTGCGGCCTGGTTGAACTCTACTTCGAGAGCTTTGCGAGGAGGAGGCTTAGTGATCAGCTTTTTAGCATCATCGAATGCTATGCCTGTCAGACTAATCTGCAGCGACAGTGGAGTTTTGTGTGATGCTGCGACTACTTCACCCAGAGGAATAAAACGAAGCCTCGTGGAACCTGTCATCGATGGATAGATACTGACTTCCAAATCGAACGCACGCCAGTGATAGGTACGGGCGCCGAATATGGTGACAACGGCTGCAGACCCCACTAATGTAAGCAGAATGAAAAGCAGCGCGATGCCAAACGAACACAGCCGACTTGATCTTCTACTTGCAGGGCTTTGCACTCTCTCCACACTATTCTTGTTTGAGCTATCCGAAGTCAAGAAATGCCTCTTCTCGGGGTAAGATACGCAAATTCAGCAGGTCAACCCGGTGGTTCGGTTTGAATAGCAGTTCACCGCAGCCAAGTTAGGTTCCTCCAAAAGAAGGATAATTATGGGCACTATCTCGAAACATGCATTAATCAGATCAGGAGGTTGAAATTGATAACAGCAGCACTTGTGAATGAGCCTTACAGTGATGAACGATGCAGCGCTATCGCAGATGAGTTTTCACGAGAGGGATGTGTCGTAGTTCCATGCGTCTTTTCCCCAGACGAAGTAAAGCTGCTGCGCGAAAAGACGGATACATATTTCGATAATCGAGAGTCTATTCCGCAGCAGCACGTGTCATATGTACATGGCGCATTCGTTCTTCGTCGTGGGGCTGAACTCGATCCAGCGTTTGATGAGGTTGTGCGCTGCGAGCCGATTCAGCAGTTAGTAACTGCTGTTCTCGGGCCAGATCCCAGGTTCAATGCCTGTAATGTGATAAGGAACGAACCTGGTCAAGCTATCAATTTATGGCATGTCGACGATCTGCTGGAACATCCATTGCCAGACGATATTCCTCGATTTGATGCTCGTATAAAAATGCCCGTACTCTGGTTTACCGTGCAGGTTGCCCTGAGTGATATAGATACCATTGAACACGGCCCAACCCAGTACTTGCCTAAAAGCCACTACTCCGGCCGCATACCGGTCAGTCAGGACAACCCAGTGTTCGAAGGCGTTGGTCCCAAATCAGTTTTTTGCAAGGCGGGAGATATCTACTTCACGAATCATCAGACCTGGCACCGGGGCGCTCCAAACACTTCTGATCGTATCCGATATGTCATGCAGCTTCAGTATGCGGCCCGTTGGGCAGATGCTCGTTTTAAAGGCATTGCTTGAAAGTTTGGCATATCGAAACTGTACCAACTCACTATTTTTCGATGTGCGCGCGAAGAAGTGCGATTGATTCGATAAGGTTGGACGCTGTAACTGGCCTTAGCAGATCACCTGAGCTCATATTCGTTTCGGAGGAAGCTCTTAACAGCTGCTTGCTGGCGATTTCGTCGGAATGTTTTGACTGGAGAAAAGGCAGGCAATCCTGTGCCGCCTTCTGAAGTTGCAACATTTCGACTGAATGAGCAGAGCCGTTTACAAGACGCTCTACAACTTCTAAAGATGAACCGTCGCCTACCTGTTCCAGGCCTTTTAACAGAGCGATTGCCAGTCGAGGCGATTTCCGTGCGCGTGCGAGTGCACGATTGAGGCAGTGCCTCTGATTTGAATTGAGAAGATGTGAATCGCTCGCCTTCAGTAGTGGGAACAGTTTTTGTAAAAGAATCGAAGAGACCGCGAATAAACCGCTGTCTTCCATGACCAAAACTTCACTCAACGGCCCTATGGCCGGCAGACTATCGGTACCACTCAGTTGGTTTATAAGCCGCTTTACCCAGAAAGTACCGTATATTAACGGACCAATGATAGATGTCATACTCGTAATCGCCATAATAATCAGTCCAATGTGCATCCCCTTATAGGCTGAAGAACTGCCAATCACCATACTCACTACCGCCTCAATAATACTGCTCAAGCTGAACCAAATGACCAGCTTCTCGTTCCTTTTTCGAACCTTTACGGCCTCATTGAAGTGGGACATGAAAATATCGCTCTTTTTTTTTGCCGCGAGCTGATAGTTTTTGCTGGTCTTCGATTGAATGTCGATTGGCATCAAGAATAATTCTGCAGCCTGTTCATCTGTAATCTCAGGTTTGCTTTCGAGGCTTAAGCGTTCCAAACTGGATCTCACAGCGCCTAGAATTCGCTTCTGTTCTGGCTCTTCCCCCAGCTGAGTTGAAAGACGTGAAAGCATTGGGATAGATTCGGTGTCGTGTATATATCCCAACAGTTCGATTAACATAACAGCAAGTTTGGGGTTGTATCTCCAGAAAATGCGCTTATTTGAACTCTGCTTGATCGCTATATAGATTATTCGCTTATGCACTATCGAAAGGTCATGTTGATTAGACCGAGTAGCCAAAGGAACCAAGCGTGCTAATCCGGCAACAGCATGGGAGTGGCCGGGCTCCCTAACAAAGAGCGCTTCTAAGAGTGGCGCGATATTTTCTACATTGTCGCTTTCTGATAACTGTGTGGCTGCCGCACTGAGCTTCCTGGTGGACCAGAGCTGCACATTGAGCATAGTCAAACTAATCGAACTATAGATCAGCAGGTATTTTAAAGGATAGTAAAAGTGAGATTCTATACTGCCCGCTCTCGCATTGGCTAGAGCATCTAAGCCAAATGGAAGTAAACACCAGCCGACTATAGAAGCATAAATCCCATAAGTGTGCTTCTGGTTAAGAGCTTTTAGCTTTCGAAATCGCCGAACGAGTCCCTCCGGAGCTGAAAGAGATTGAGGTATGTTTTCGGATGCAGGCGACAACTGCCGTTCATTCGGAATGGACGGGATGGTGACAATCTCTTCTTGTTTGTGTTGGAACAGTTTTAGTTGCATCGATACTCTTTACGCTACCATATGCAAGATGATAAGATGTACTCAGCAAGTGATGGTGAAGTTTGTAGCTAACAGCTGTCACCCATATTTTGACCGAGCTGGATATTGAGCTGTTGATTTTCAAGTTCAACAGATAATCGCGGCGGCAGAAGAACCGAGTCGATCTCAGCATGTGCTCTCAACGCAGGCAGGCATCCTTCTGCAGCCTGCCGAACATTAGCAGATGCCTCTCCATTCATTGCAATCTTCTCCACATAAGGCAGTGCACGGCTGTCCCCGGACTGTTCGAGATTGCTCAGAATATCGATGATTAAGGCATTTTCGCGCGGAGTCGGCGGGCTTGAGTTATCGCCAGCAGCCCTCAGCAGAGAGAGAGGATCTGGCACAGGTTCCGTTCCCAGTGATCGAAGAAGCTGGTCGTGCGGTGCAACAGGCGCTGCAGAAGCTCTCAGCAGCGTGTGGGGATTGTTCTCATGCTCAACACGGGCAAGTATTAGTGGCAGGGCAGCATTCGCTGCCTCCCGGATGCGATTATCTTTTGCGGCTCTTCCGCTGCCTATTGCCAATTTCTGCACCACAGTGAGGGTGCTGCGATCACCAATATATCTAAACGCCATCAATATTGAGATTACAAGTTGATCATCCTGATTGTTGAGCGCTCTGCTCAGCGATTGGATGGTTTCTAATTTGTATCTGCCATAGTGTTCGCTAGTAATTTCTGCCAGCACTGATGGAAGAGCCTGGCAGGCTCGTTCACGGATAGACCACTGGCTGACGAGAGGGAAATATCGATTTGTTTGAAAAAGGCAGTAAGCTAGTACATCCAGAGATTCTGGTTGTGCGAGGTGGCCAAGAGCAACAGCTGCTGTGGAACGAACGCAGACAGAGTCAACATTGTCACGAAAAGCGGTATAGAAATAGAACAGGGGATACAGGAATAACGATCCTAAGAATGCTTCTGGATTTGGCCCTCGGATCGAATCGACGAAAGCCAGTGCCAGGAAATTGAACGGCAGCATTTTCCAGAAAGCACCCTTCATTCGAACCAAAACGTCACGCTCCAATCTGCATTCCAAAAGTTGCACCAGAGTCTCAGCTGCAAAGGCTTTCTGCGCCGTGTTCAAAGGAGCACGGCCAAGCGCCCATGCCGCAACTTGTCTCTCTCTCCAACTGGTGCGATGCGGTCGAATTAATGCATGAATAAGCGGCTGTAAGGAATCAAGAGTGCGGCCAGGCTGATTGAGCAGCGTTTCCGCTATTTTTTTCACGGGACTGTTCCACTTCAGTTTTTCCACGAGGCTGTATGCAGATTTCATCTCTTCCGCGTTGAGGCGATGTACCGTTCTAGCGCTGTTTTGAACACCCATATCGTCTAGCCAGTTGAAAGGAAGAGTCTCTCTTTGCTGCGACCAGAAGGGTTCATTTTCGCGAGAATTAAAAGCCATAATTTACTGCCTCCGCAGATTCTGATTCAATGTTATCAATACTCTCATATTCGATATATAGTTTCAATGATTTAGCCCATCAGAGATGATTCTGATTATTCCATTATAGCGGAATACTTTGAGATGTGCAAGCTTAGCCCTCATCACCCCGACCCCCTTCTCCCAAAAATAGGAGAAGGGGATGAAGTATTCGGGCATTTGCCCCTCTCCCGCGAGGAACGAGCATCTGGGAGAGGGGTTGGGATGAGGTTAGTAAGTTCACGAAGTTTGTTAGAAGGATTGAAACAATACGATATCGAATATTAACATATAGTTTGACTTTTTGTTTAAATAAAGGAACCTTAGTAATGCCGAATGCCGAAGAAATTTTAGAACAACTGACTGCCCTTTCACATCACCTCGGTGAACCATGGCGAGACTATGCCATCCTGGGAGAAGGAAACACTTCAGGAAGAGTGGATGAGGATACTTTCTATGTAAAAGCCAGCGGGCATCATCTGGGTGGAATAACCCCGGAAGGGTTTTGTTCTGTCAATTTTTCGAGAGTACTCCCTCATTTTGATGGGCCAAATCTTAGCGATGACGAAGTCAAGCAGGCGTTGTTGAACTGCAAATCAGATGGCAGTTCGGATATCATGCCGTCTGTCGAAACCTTTTTTCACGGATATCTACTCACACTTCCCAATGTGAATTTTGTAGGGCATACACACCCGATAGCTGTGAATAGTATCCTGTGTTCTAACAAAGCGAAAGAAGCAATTGCAGGCAGACTATTTCCGGATGAGATTGTATGCTGTGGAATCGCTCCGTGTTTTGTGGAGTACACCGACCCCGGCATACCACTCGCAAAACACCTCAAACGACGTGTCGAAGAGTTCTTCGAGAAGTGGGGAGAGTGGCCCAAGACGATTCTGATGGAAAACCATGGCCTCATCGCTGCTGGAAGATCCGTGAAGGATGTACAGACTATCACGGCCATGTATGTGAAAACGGCTCGCATTATTCTGGGAACCTATGCCCTGGGCGGGCCTCAGTTCCTCACCCCTGAAAATGTCGATCGCATCCACACACGGCCAGATGAACACTACCGACAACGTCAGCTAGGTCAGCGCTAAAAGTTACAGGAGAAGAGTATGTCTGTGAAAACGCTTGGTGAGTATAAGTCTGCCCACGAACCCATCCCTGCCAGAATGCTTCGATGGCATCTCTATGGAGCAGGGCTGGAAAATTTGGGTAGGTCCGGAAAGCCTGAAGAAGTAGATGTACCCATAAATGGAGAAGATGAACTACTGGTACGGCAAGACGCCTGTGGCCTATGTTTCTCGGACACGAAAGTTATCGGATTAGGTCCGAATCACCCCCGGATGACTGGGCGTGATCTTGCGAAGGATCCGGTTACTCTTGGCCATGAAGTCACGGTTACCGTGGTTGCAGTGGGAGCGAACCTCTCTGAACGGTTTAAAATTGGCGATCGATTTGTTGTACAGGCCGATGTCTTTTATCAGGGTAAGAGTATGGCGTATGGATATGCTATCAAAGGTGGATTAGCAGAGTACAGTGTCATTCCAAAGCCGGTGATTGATGGCGACGAGGGCTGCTATCTTCTTCCCATAAAGGCCGGCACAGGGTACGTAGAATCTGCGCTCACAGAACCCTGGGCGTGCGTGGTATCGGCGTATGCACAGGCTCATCGAAAAGGAATCAAACAGGCTGGACTCATGCTTGTGATAGCTAAGAACACCACTACCTCCAGTGATTATGACTTTTCTGGGCTTTTCGATATCACTATTCCCCGCAAAGTGTTTGTGCGCGCTAACGATGGAGGGAATTGTACTTCGCTCGCATCCGAGGCTGGTCATCTCTCTATTCCTGTTCAATCCATCACGGGTAGTGACTGGCTGGCGATTCGAGCGGAGACCACTGATGGACTGGGGTTCGACGATATCCTGATTTTAGGGGATGCTGAGCCAGAGACAGTAGAAGGCGCGGGAATTCTGCTGGCGGATCACGGAATCCTGAACGTGGTAAATTCGAAGCCATTGGAGCGAAAGTTATCTCTAGATATTGGCCGAATTCACTACAACTGGCACTACTATCTCGGAACTAGTTCCAAAAGGCCAGCAGATTCTTACGAAGAGCCACGAACTGCCGATTTACTGGCGGATGGTAAATCCTGGTTCATCGGGGCGGGTGGGCCTATGGGCCAGATGCATGTGCAAAGGGCAATCCAGCATAAGAATCCTCCCAAACTGGTTGTCGCCACGGATGTTGATGTGGTACGGCTGCAGAGTGTTGTTGATCGATTTGGCAAGATTGCAGAGGAGCGAGGCATCCAGCTTGTTGCGCTGAACCCGAAGGAGCTGGGGGACGAGAAATTCAATCAAGAGCTGGTGCAGGTATCGGGTGGCACTGGCTTTGACGATATCGTATCGATGGTTCCGGTAGCAGCGCTCATCGAACATGCCGCGGACTATCTGGCACCCGGAGGTTGGTTCAATATCTTTGCAGGAGTAGCGCGGGGCACGATGGCGAATCTCGATATCAATCTCGTCACTCAGAAGCGCTGCCGATT
>JANXSG010000196.1 GCA_025352825.1 Chthonomonadaceae bacterium
CCGGATGTATTTATCGCAGCAGCCGATACAGTAAACACAAAGTTGTACGGTTTTCCACAGGAAGTAACCAGTAAAGGTTCTGGTGCGGGGCTTACTTATGAATCCGCTCGTGGAGCAGCAATCGGGGAGGGGATAGAGAGATACGCATTCAGCATTATTCATCCGGAAGACCTGATTTTCGGAAGTTTTCAGTCTCTCAGCGAACAAGGATTTATGCCTATATCTCCGAAGCGATGGGCTATATTTAACGCTTCTCAATATGCAGTGATGCCAATTCCCTCATTTGAAAAGGATACTCAGATCGCCTGGACCAAAGCGCAAAGCCTGACACACCAGTGCGACTGTCTGGTGCCGGCCAGTATGGCTTATATTCCTTATGCACCCGTTTTCCCAGATCAGGGTGAAAAAGTGGTAACGTACGCTATTTCAACGGGCAGTGCATGCGCCCGAACTCGCGCGGAAGCCATGTTTAAGGGAATCTGTGAACTCATTGAGCGCGATGCCTTTATGATTTTGTGGCGCAATCGACTTCCTCTCCCTCGAGTTATTATCGATCCAGAGTGCGCTCTTTTCGAACTTTTTCATGCTAAGTTTGACCGGCCTGGGTTGCAGTACACTTTAATTCAAACTACGCTCGATTTAGAGATGCCTTCATTTGTTGGTGTTGTGCTGGATACGCGATCCAATCCACCAGGAATTATGGTGGGCGGCTCTGCCCATCCTGATCCAAATCGTGCAGCATTGAAAACTCTGCTCGAACTGGTGCAGGGTTTGAAGTGGAAGGATTTCATGAAAGAACCTTTCGCACCAGAACCCAGCTTTAAAAATGTGCGCTCGTTTGATGATCGTGCGCATCTGTACGCCTTCAATGATCTTCGTGAAGCGTTCGGTTTTCTTATGGAGCATCCCCACGAAATCCCACTTTCCTCCATCCAACCGATGGATTCGGGCAATGCAGCGGCGGATTTGCGAATATGGGTTGACAAGCTTGCCTCACGCGATTTGGAAGTGCTCGCAATGGATATGACTCCTGTGGATGCAGAGGCTTGCGGCCTCTATGTGACGAGGATACTTATTCCAGGGTTCGAGACCATGGAAGGCGATCATCTGCTGCCATTCTTAGGTGGGCATCGATGGCGAGAAGTTCCCGTGCAGTTAGGTCTACAGCCATTAGAAACCAGTATTGATTCCATAAACCCCTATCCCCATCCGTATCCGTAAGGAGAGTATGTACTGATATGAGCATGAAATGGCCGGAAAGAACAATTAAAGAACCGGATCGAGAACTGCCAAAGCCAACGCCAGATCAGCTCATGTCTGCCAGTGAAATTTTTCATGATAACTCTGCTCTTCGGTCATCGAACACTCAGCTCTATTCCTGGATTGCCCACGTCAACTCTGCACCTGATATTCGCGGTGTCATCTCACGAGCATTCACTCACTTTCCTGGCTGTCCAGTCACTCCTCTGCCACGTAACTTTGCACCTTCTCCGCGCTCATTCGAAGAGATATTAGAGAACAGACGATCAGCACGCGATTTCAACGGTGAACCGATGAGTTTGGAAACACTATCCAAACTTCTCTATTTTGGAGATGGAATATCTACCTGGTGGAACACTCCAGATGGACTCGATTGGCCGCTGAGGACGGCTCCTTCGGGTGGCGGACTGTTTCCTATCGAGACTTACTGCATGGTACTTAATGTCGAAGGCTTAGCACCTGGCCTCTATTTCTACCACCACTTGAAACACAATCTGGAGTGTGTCGTGGAAAAGGATCTGACAGGAGCGCTGTCAGAAGCGATTCCAGGTCAGGCTGAGAGTGTTCGCAGTGCTAGTGTCTGTGTTATACTCTCTGCCGTCATGCAGCGAATCAAATTCAAGTATGGCGAAAGAGCCTACAGGTTCTTGATGCTGGAGGCCGGGCATATAGCCCAGAATCTTCTTTTAACTGCGGAGGCTGAGGGAGTAGGCGGTGTGGCAGTAGGCGGCTATCTTGATGATACTATGAATGCCCTGTTGCGCTTAGATGGCGTGGAAGAGGCCGTGGTATATTTGGCTCTTTTTGGGTATAAACAGAAATTACCGGAAGTAACCACTTCTCGTTAGGCTCAACACTGATCGCCAGCCCTTCTCCCTCGTTCCCTAGAGGGAGAAGGGAGTTAAAGAGTCAATTTCACCTCTTTTGGAGATAGATGTCTTTCAGACTGGAGCCCTGCCCTAAAGGCGGTTGGACGCCACCTTCCCCCGACCAGTTACATTGGTACCTAAAACGCCCCCAAATTGATTATATGCGTAGGATTTGCACAGCCATTTTCCGGTCATTTAGTCGCGCTTAAGAGGACAAAGATTCCTGATTTTGTCACCCACCTCTCCTTTGTAAGAAGTGTGAGCAAGATGAAGAGGAGGAATGGGGGGGTGAGGTTAAATGATACTGTTTCAATCTGAGTTTTATTCGCTCAAAACTTCTTCAAGGGCTTTAATGAATTTGAAGTTTTCTGCTTCGGTACCAACTGTAACTCTTAGATGAGTTGGCGCGCCAAATACGTCTCCTGTCCGAGTGATAACTCCTTTGTGCAGAAGAGCGTTGTAGACTTCTCGACAGTTTTGCCCGACATCCACCCAGACAAAGTTGGCATGTGTAGGTGTATAAGTAAGGCAGAGTGCATCGAACGCATTGGCGAAAACGGCTTTACCCGAGCGGTTCATAGCTGTAGTATTAGCTACGTGATCCACATCCTTAAGGGCTGCGACAGCGGCGGATTGAGCCATAAGATTTACATTGAAGGGTTCGCGTGATCTATCCAGCCAAGCAGCGATTTCCGAAGGCATAACTCCATAACCGATACGCAGCCCCGCCAGTCCGTACGCCTTGGAAAATGTTCGAAGTGCAATGACATTGTAACCAGCTCGGATATATTCCAGCGAATCCGGATAGCCCTCGGTGTCGCAGGCATATTCATAGTAAGCCTCATCCAAAACTACAAGCGCTTTGGCAGGAACACGCTTGAGAAATGCCTCGAAAGTGTCTTTGCCGACCACTGTTCCTGTTGGATTGTTCGGATTACAAACAAAAATCAGTCGTGTTTTGTCATTAATTTTTGCGGCCATAGCATCCAGATCGTGAGTCCAGTCTATGGTCAGAGGAACGAGATGGCAAGGCGCGTTGTTCAGGATTGCGGCTGATTCGTAACGTACAAAGGAGGGGTGCGCTTGAATAACTTCATCGCCGGGTTCCAGAAAGGT
>JANXSG010000204.1 GCA_025352825.1 Chthonomonadaceae bacterium
GGTGGTTTCAATGCCGCATTCTTGGACGGACATGTAAAACAACTCAGACAGTCTAAGTTGGAAAACTGGGCTGCGCGTCCTGGTGGTGATTGGTCTTGGGGCGATAAATAGTTCGTCAACCCTTGCTGAATAAAATAGTGAGGTAATGTACATTACCTCACTACCTCACTACCTCACATTCAGACTAGACGATAAGTATTAAGGAGCCTTGATGTTATGAAAGATAAGCTTAACCCTACCGTTGCAGCAATTTTTGTGGTAATTGCTCTGATTATAATCGGATTTGTATTTGTAAAACAGACTACACCTCCTCCCCCTGTAAAAGCAGATCCTATGGGTGGAGACGGAGTGAAAGGGAGCAAGTCCATGACTCCGGATATCCAGGAAGCGATCAAGCGATCTCAGCAATCTCAAGGCTCAAAAACTCAGTAGTCAGTCTGTTTTATAATTTCCCTTCGTTCCCATCATACTAGAGCAGGAACGAAGGGTTATTTTTTGTTCACACCACAGACTATTTTGTACTGAGGTAGTTGCAAAAGTCGAGAATTTTTTTATTTAGAGGGAATTGCAAAAGTCCCAAACTCGTACAAACAGTATTCACACTCTCACCCCCCGTCCCCCTCTCCCAAAAACAGGAGAGGGGGTGACAATGGCATCGGTTTTTCAATATTATACAGGGCTTTGATCTTGCTATAAGCGCATTGCTCGCGAAACGGCAGATAGGATACCAACAATTTAATTCTCCCCCTCTCCTGTTTTTGGGAGAGGGGGCCGGGGGGTGAGGGCTGAAATATGCATTTGCACTGACTTTTGCAACTACCTCTACTGATTATAGTTATCATATTCTTCCCGTACGTTAGATATAGGGTATTCTTTAACGGTTGTGTAGCATCAAAAATGAAATATCTTTAATATATGTTACTTAGGGTCAGGAGGCAGGAATAGTGGCTAGCGTTTCCGCAAATTCTAAAGTAGTGCTTGGAGTAGTGGGTGTTGCAGGGCGAGGATTAGATGCGCACATAAAAACTTTTAGTGAATTTCCAGACGTTGAAATAGGCGCTGTTTGTGATGTACATCAGGAGCATCTTGATAAAGCAGTCACGTATACAGACGGCAATGCAAAACCTTATCACGATTTTAGAAAGATGATGGAGCAGTCTGATATCGATGCCGTGGTCGTCTCCACACCTCCCCATTGGCATCCTCTTGTGACTATCGCTGCGCTCGAAGCCGGCAAAGACGTCTACTGCGAAAAGCCGATGTGCCGTTACCCCATGGAAGGCTATATCATGGCCAAGCTGGCCAAAAAACATGGCCGGATTACGCAGGTAGGCACGCAAATTCACGAGACCAAAAACTACCATAAGTGTGTCGATGTGGTGCGATCTGGTGTACTCGGTCAGATTACTGCGGTACGAAATTTGTGCACTATGAATGATAGTGATGAAGGTATCGGGAATCCCCCGGATACAGCTCCACCCGCGGGTCTCGACTGGGATATGTGGCTGGGTCCAGCGCCAGTTGTCCCATTTAATATGGCTCGTTTCCGAGATGGAATGCACCGCTATTTTAAGGACTATGTCGATAGCTGGCTGCACGAACTGGGCCCCCATATTCTAGATCTTCCTTTCTGGGCGCTCGATCTTCCTCAGCCGCTAGCAGTATCAGCCTCTGGAGGCAAGTTCGCCAGTACCACCATAGCGGATGTACCGGATACCATGGATGCGATCTGGGAGTTTCCCAAAATGACCATGACATGGACCATGTCTCATGTAAACAATTTCAATTTTGGCGTGCAGGATCCGGGGCCCGGCCGCAGGCTCGGCATACTCTTCTGCGGAACCGAAGCGACTCTACTCTCTAATTATGGACTTTGCCAGGTTCTGGGGAAAGATGGTAAAGTTGTCGAAGACCGTGAGTATCCATCCACTACGGAACCATCTCCTGGGCACTGGCGTGAATTTATAGATTCTGTGAAGTCCCGAAAAGAGTGCTCCTGCAGTTTCGAAGCGCATCTGCCAATGCATGTCTCGCTCAACCTGGCGCACACTTCGATGAACGTTGGAAGAAAGCTCAAGTGGGATTCTGATAAGTTTGAGGTAGTGGGGGATTCGGAAGCGAACAGCCTCATAACGCCTCAATACCGTGCCCCGTGGAAACTGCCTACTAATATTTGAGCTATCACAGATTAGTTTCAGATAGAATTTTCTAAGTGTCTTTGTGTCTCGGTGGTTCAAATTTCTAATTCAACCACCAAGGCACAAAGGCACCAAGGAAAACATTATAAGACAGACATTTACGAATTTCAGTTTGCTATATTTGGAGAGAAAATGGCCAACGAATTGAATCGCAGAGAGTTTTTGGGTAAATCAGTTGGAGCTGCAGGAGTGATAGCTTCGACAGGAGTGTCATCGAATGCGCGCGCCAGTACGGAAGCGAGTAACCCCAAGAAAGCATGCCTCTTTGGAATGCTTCCAGAAAAACTGAGTTTAGAAGATCGTTTCAAGCTCGCTAGAGATGTCGGATTTGAAGGAGTGGAGGCTCCTCCAGTGGATGAAGCCGAAGCGGAGAAAATGCGTTCCGCATCGGACAGGGCCGGAATTCGAATTCATTCTGTCATTTTTGGCGGATGGGGCGCACCACTTTCCAGTGGTGATCCTGCAACGATTGAACGTGGGCTTAAAGAGGCAAAGTCTGCCATCCACGGTGCGAAAATCATGGGAGCAGATGCCATACTTCTGGTTCCTGCGCTGGTGGATGCCAATACGGGATATTCAGACGCCTACAAGAGGTCTCACGAGAATGTTCATAAGCTCATACCATATGCCGAAGAGCAGAAAATTCTTATCTGTATTGAGGAAGTCTGGAACAACTTCCTCCTCAGCCCGATGGAGTATGTAAAGTATATCGACGATTTCAAAAGCCCCTGGGTGCAGTCGTACTTTGATGTCGGCAATGTCGTCGCGTTCGCATGGCCACAGGACTGGATTCGTACGGTGGGCAAGCGTATTCACAAGGTGCATCTGAAAGACTATAAAGGCGGTCCGGGACTTTTCGGCTCCCGCGGCGGCAATTTTGTAAATCTAAGAGAGGGCAGTATCGACTGGCCAGAAGTTCGAAAAGCATTCGCTGAGATAAGGTACTCTGGCTATATGACCACAGAACTCGGCGGTGGTGATGAAGCCTATCTCCGCGATGTAGTTGCCCGCGTAGATAAAATATTTGCAGGAGTATAGAGGTGTGCCCTCACCCGTCGACCTCCTCTCCCGAAGGTTTGGGAGAGTAATGGGGGGAGGGTTGATCAATTCGACGACTGCTGTATCACACTTTACAAGTTGATTTTGGTTCTGGATTCGCCAGCTTAGGATAATGTTTATGATTTCCAGGTTTGTATCTGTTTCTCTTGCTGTTATGTTCTGCTTCATTGTTAAGCCATCTATTTCGAGTTCACTTCCACCCGTATCTGACATTATCCCCAGCACCTCTCTCGCGCTTAGTTCATCTGGACATGGGGCTAGATCCCTCATTCACCAGGATGCTGTCGAACACTCTATTGTCCAGGGTACTTGGAAACCGCCTTCCGAAGGAGAGAAGCTCACTCTGGCTGATGGAACTACACAGATTTGGCATCGTGTCTTGTCGGATAAGGACGGCGTCTTTCATGATGTGGCGCTATCTGGTGGATACGCATACGTGCCGGTAGTAGTGGATATTGAGGAGGTGATGATTCTGGAGGCTTCTGCCCACAACATGGTTTATGTGAATGGTGAGCCCAGGACAGGGGATATCTACCAGAGTGGCTGGACCAGACTTCCCGTACATCTGCACAAAGGAATAAACGATCTACTTTTCAGCTGTGGGCGTACCGGCACTCTTCAGGTAAAGTTGAGTGTACCCAAAGCATCTGCGTTCCTTGATACTCGCGATCTCACGCTGCCCGATCTTATCGAAGGGCATACCGAGCTGCAGTTTGGTGGAATTGTAGTTTTGAATGCGGAGAATAGCACTCGCCAGCATCTTGCTATTCGGGTTTCGAGTATCTCCTCGCCGGATGTCGTCACTATCGTCCCGACTATCCTGCCTCTAGCATCCAGAAAAATCCCTTTCAAAGTACCCGCTGTCGGTCGAAAAAGACCTGGTCCGTTGGAACTCACAGTTTCACTCTTCCAGACTGAAAATTCGAAAGCAGCAGTCCTTGACACGGTAAAAATCTCTATTCGTGTGAGAAGAACAGGGGAGACTTATAAACGAACTTTCATAAGCAGTATCGATGGCAGCCTTCAGTACTACGCCGTAAACCCTGCTCATACTATCTCAAAAACTCCTCGTGCCCTTTTTCTTTCTCTGCATGGGGCAAGTGTTGAAGCCCTTGGCCAGGCGGAAGCATATTCCGGTAAAAGCTGGGGAGATATTGTCGCTCCTACCAATCGGCGACCATACGGTTTTGACTGGGAAGACTGGGGCCGATTAGATACATTAGAAGTGCTTGATTTAGCTAAGAGTCATCTCCATCCCGACCCACGCAGAATATATCTCACTGGCCACTCTATGGGAGGTCATGGAACCTGGCAGATCGGTGCCACATGCCCAGATAAGTTTGCCGCGATAGGGCCAAGCGCCGGGTGGATAAGTTTCTGGTCATACGCTGGTTCTGTCCGTCCTACGAATCCATCTCCAGTTCTGGAGATGCTGCAGCGGGCATCTCTGCCCAGCGACACGCTTGCCCTTTCGCCCAACTATTCTCAATTAGGGGTCTATGTCCTTCATGGTGATGCAGATGATAACGTACCTGTGACAGAAGCGCGTACTATGGTTGCACATCTAAAGACTTATCACCACGATTGGGAATACCATGAACAGCCCGGAGCGGGGCACTGGTGGGATGTTTCCGATGAGCCGGGTGCTGACTGTGTCGACTGGGCTCCGCTATTTGATTTCTTTTCGCACCACACTTTACCTGCAGATGAAGAATTTAGGCAAAACGATTTTACGACCGCTGACCCTGGCATTTCAGCATGGTCGCACTGGGCAGGAATCGTTCAGCAGATACATCCGCTTATGCTTAGTTCTTTCAGTATTCGCTACGATCCTGGAAAACGAAGATTTGTCGGCAAAACATCCAATATCGCAATCCTCGCCTTAAAGCTTGACCATCTTGACCCTGACGGGCCTATGATCATCGATATCGATGATCATAAGCTTGTAAATATTCCGATACCTGCGTCCAAAACTATCTATCTCAAACATGAGAAGGACGATTGGTCACTCTTAGCATCTCAGCCAACCTCTGCCAAATGCCCTTCTCGTTGTGGCCCATTCAAACAGGTTTTCCGAAATCACATGCTCTTCGTATATGGAACTCATGGTACTCCGGAAGAGAACTCCTGGGCGCTTGCAAAAGTGAAATATGATGCAGAGAACTTCTGGTACCGAGGAAATGGCTCGATTGATATCATGCCAGACACCTCTTTTCATCAAAATTCCGAACCGGATAGAAACGTGATCCTGTATGGCAATGGAAATACCAATTCAGCATGGAGATTGCTTTTATCGGATAGCCCAGTAAAAGTGCAGGATGGTTCGGGGCAGTGTGGGAAGCATGTCTATAGAGGAGATGATCTAGCTTTCATGTTTGTGCGGCCTCGGCCAGGCAGCAGCTCAGCAAGTGTAGGAGTAGTAGGTGGTACCGGGTTGAAAGGGATGCGCCTCACAGATCGTCAGCCCTTCTTTTCCCCTGGTGTTGAATTTCCAGATTGTCTGATAGAGAGTTCTGATGTATTATTAAAAGGTGCATCTTCAATAAGAGCTGCAGGGTTTTTCGGTAACGATTGGTCTCTAGAGTCTGGAGATTTTGTCTTTCAGAATTGATATCCACTATTTGTCTTTAAATCAAGGAAACAGTTATCCATGTTCACTATTTTGATCTCAATGATGAGTCTCATGTCGTATTCAGGTTTAAGTAAGGAGAAAATTCGATTGGACCATCCGAATGGGTATGTATGTTATAGGGCATCTCATCCGCTATCGATGAATGGAAAACTGGATGACCCTGCATGGAAAAATGCTCCGTGGACAGAATATTTCGTGGATATAGAAGGCGACAAAAAGCCTCTGCCACGATATAAGACACGTGCAAAGATGCTTTGGGACGATACTTATCTCTACATTGGAGCAGAACTGGAAGAGCCGCATGTGTGGGGGACATTGACTCAGCACGATTCCGTAATCTTCCAGGATAATGATTTTGAAATATTTATCGATCCGGATGGAGATAATCACGAATACTATGAGATCGAGATAAATGCACTCAACACGGAGTGGGATCTGCGACTGGTGAAGCCTTATCGAAATGGCGGCCCTGCACTGAATGAGTGGGAAATCCCAGGATACAAGTCTGCGGTCCATATAAATGGAACCATCAACAATCCTGCAGATATCGACAAAGGCTGGACTGTTGAACTGGCGCTGCCATGGAAAGTACTGAAAGAGTATGCAAATCGTCCTTCCCCACCACATGATGGGGATCAATGGCGAATCAATTTCTCCCGCGTCGAGTGGCTGGTCGATATAATAGATGGAAACTATGTAAAGGTTCCGAATAAGCCAGAAGATAACTGGGTATGGTCGCCTCAGGGCTATATCGATATGCATCGCCCAGAGACTTACGGATATATCCAATTCTCGACGGCAGCTCCAGGAACCGAAGGATTTATTCCAGATCCCACATATCCAGCACGTGCCTTCCTAATAAAACTCTACGAGGCTCAAGCAGCTTATCATGGGAAACATGGCAAATGGGCAGATGCATTTTCAGAACTACTTCTGCCTATTCCCTCGGATGCTCATCTCAAAAGAACACCTGAGATCAAATTAACTTCTGACGGATATGAGATCACTGTTCAAGTTAAATTAAAAGATAATCATACCCGCGAACTCAGGATCCGGCAGGATTCGAAACTTTGGGTTGTACATTAATTCTCTACACCACCTGCCCCTTCTTCCATGAATCGGAAAAGGGATAGGTGGTGTAGTGTATGTCAGCAACGAACCCACAGCAGTAAAACCTCTGAATTTCTTCGTTTATTACACTTTCTTCATCACTATATCCAACTGAACAGTATTTTTGCTAGTGAAGGTGGCAGGAATTCGAGCCTTAAAAATAGAAATCAGAGTTATCAATTTTTCTGCGCTTTTTTTTGTAAGGACTCGTCTGTATGCTTCGATCTGCTAGATTTCTACGCATTTTTAATATTGTGCTGCTTATGCTTTCGGTACCTATAATCGCATCTGCAGACCCGTCTGCGAACTGGATGTGGATTTGGGCGGCAGATGGGGCACATCCTCCAGAAACCGTGTTTTTCAGATCTTCTTTCATGCTCCCAAAAGGATTTGATTCAGCACAACTATTAGTCACGGCGGACGATAATTATACTCTCTCGATGAATTCATTCAAAAAAACTGTCGCATCTGGCACAGATTGGAGTACTCTTGAGGAGATAAATGTAGTTCGTTATCTGCGAGCGGGTCGAAATATCCTTGCATTCGAATGCAGAAATGGCGCTGGGCCGGGCGGTCTTTTGTTTAAACTATCGGTGCATTTTACAAGTGGTAAATCTCTACTGTTTTTTTCGAATTCAAATGTGAAAGCTCGCAGACGCGTCCCGCCTATTTGGAAAGCGACTACTTTAGATGATAGTAAGTGGCCACAGGCACTGGAAATATCTGCAGCCAATCAAGGTGTCTGGGGTACACTTCGCGCAGCTCCGCATCCTGATCCTTCCCGGATAATACGTCTGTGGGATATTCATGCGGGACTATCTCAAGGGGAAGACCCTTATATGCGCACGCCAAAAATTGGTGATAGAATGATCCTCAGTTCGAGCAGTACTGGAGTGAGTGATATGCAGATGCTGGCTGGAGCAGGTTTCACTCTATTCCAAACGGATTCAGATCATCTATCTACCGAAGAGACTGCTCCGAATGTATGGAACTTTAAAGAGGCGGATTCTGCAAGCAGCACCGTGCGAGGACTAGGATTGGACTGGAGCTATGCGCCTCACGAGGCTTTCCCACCGCCATGGTATCGTAAGCAAGTTCCTTTTACTCGGATAGAGTGCCTGGAGCACCATCAACCCGTGGATGCATTTTCACCGTGGGATCCCGCATGGGCATCCTTTATCGATCATGGCTACGAAGCACTGTCAACTAATTTCAGCAATAAGCCATCTGCGCACTCAGCTGTTCCTTCGGCGCTCTATGTTGGGATACATGGCGATTATGGGGATGCTGGCCTGCTGATGGGAGCAAGAGTTACCGTTCCTGGTCAAAAAGAGGATTGGCTAAACAGGTTCGGAAACCTTCATAACCATCTTGGGTGGTGGTGCGCCGATCCAATCGCGCTGCAAGATTTTCGAAGTTCATCGCTGCAGAAATATGGCTCACTGCTTGACCTCAATCGGGCTTGGAAGGAAACATTCAAAAAGCCGGATGAGATTCAGTTTCCTTCCAAGCCTCGAGGTGATGCACGCAGAGAGTGGCTGGATTTTGTCGACTGGTATCAGCAGGGAGTTTCGCATGCGGTTGACTTGAATGTAGGGAGCGCACGAAAGTACTTTCCTAATACACTGCTTCAAATTCCTGCTGGTTTTAGCGATGAAGATCCCCGAGGTGGAAATGACAACAGTCTTATTGCCAAATTAGCGGTGAAACATCATGCAGAAATTCGGTCTACACATGGAGCATTTAACCAGTTCGCAGATAACGCAGCCACGATGTTGGGAAGATTGGGCAGCGCATGTCGATTTTACGGTGTTCCATTTTGGACGGAACCACCCGGTCCTCTCACTCAAGATCAGGAAGTGCAGCGCATCTTTGAGGATGTATCGCAGGGTGCAAAGGGGCATTTCGACTGGGCTGGAAATGCGGTAACGGCACGAGAGGCTTACTACCGTTACGGCAAATTTCTGAAGGTTGAAAAGCCAGTGGTCGATGTTGCCATGTTCTATCCGGCACAGGCTCAAAAGCTGCGCCCGGATCAAGGATATGCACCGCTCTTTGCAAAGGCATGCTCCTATCTCCGAGATGTGGCTAATTACGATATTGTCGATGATCGAATGGTGTTAGATGGCTGTCTGGCACGTTACCGAGTGCTGGCACTTTGGGAGGGAACTCAGGCAGATCAGGCGGTGCTGGACAAACTAAAAGCATGGGTGAACGATGGCGGTGTTTTGCTGGCATACGACTTTGGTAAGGTCACGAATTTTGAAGGAGATACAAGCTGGTTTACGGAGCTATTTGGATATGTTCAGCAGATCGCTCCCGCTAAAGTTACTGAAAAATATGTGGGATCAATTCCTACACAGTATCACGTTCCAGTAGTAGATCCGATGAGTGCAGACTATCTCGGCGGAGACTGGTATCCCCCTGTGGCCAGAAATGGAGTCGCGTTCCGCCCGATTGGGAAGCGAGCAACGGTAATCCTGCCGTGTTCGCCCGAGAAACAGTATGTGCTTATCATCCGAGCAAACATTTCAGCGCCAATCGAATCTTCAAGGACACGAGTGCTGATAAATGGGCATGATGTCGGTCGTATAGATTCTGCAGGAGATGTTACCTATCGATTTCCGCTGACGGAGGAGATATTAGAAGGCAGAGTACTCACTACGCTTGTTCTCTCCTACGAAACGGACAGTACCTCATCAAAGTCGGCTGTCAAGAATGTATCGAAATGGGAAGGCGTGGAAATCAATTCGGTGGGACTCGTGGAGTCGGCAGCAACCGAAGATACACTTGCAGGCTTGCCATCAGGAGTATTTCGACGAGAGCTTGATCTTGGTCTGCTAAGTAAGAAATGGGCACAGAGATATGGTAAAGGGCTGACGATCTATTTTCCAGCCAATCGGCAGCTCCTGAAGGGTTACATTGAAGTTTTGCGGCGTGTTATCTATCATTTGAGCATGATCGAGCCAGGCAGACGTGATGCTATGCCAATCGATGATGCTTTTGATGGCGTATATGCAACCCTATTCACCGACAAAATTCTTTACTACAACCCAAAAGATACTGCAGTTACTAAGATAATTACAGTTCCTGCAGAGGTGTTTGAGCAGTGGAGAGGTGAAGTGGCCATCCCTTCGGATACAACCTGGAAGCTAACCATCGAACCGCACGGAATAGGCGCAGTAAACTTTACACGACCACCACAAGAGCTTCTGTTTGAATGTGAGAAGTTCACCGATGTAGGTCTGCTCAAACCCAGTATATCCACTGACTGTAGTCCTGGGAAAGGAGTAAGCTGTGTTAGGCTCCTGCGTGGAGCAGCCATCGCGACAAGGTTTACCGTTGAGATTCCAGGAAGATACAACCTTTTTACCCGCTGCCTGCATAATTCTAAGCTTGAAACTGTGGATGTATTTTTAGATGGCCAGCCTATACAGGCAGTGAATACTGTTAACGGTCAGACTATTTTGGCAGGGCAGGTAATGCTGACTAGCGGCACTCACACGCTGACGATTCGATCACGTCCAGGTCACGATGTTCGAGCAGATTATGTACTGCTTACAAATGATGCTTCGATATCAGGTTATGGATTCGCAATGCGCACTGCCACGGTGGAGTAACAGATTTGATAGTTCCTGAGGTGTGCTGCAGATGTAGACAGGATTTTCTAACGCCAGTAGTTGTGCCGTCCCTGCGCCCCAGGTTACTCCGATACCCTGCACGCCTGCAAGCCGTGCAGCCTTCATGTCATGTGTCGTATCCCCGATATAAATAGAGTGCTTTCTGATTTCCGGAGCAATTCCTAGACGATCAAGGGCTAGAAATATTCCTTCAGGAGAGGGTTTGGGATTTGCGACATCATCCGCAGTGATAGCGGCATCAATGAAGTTTTCTATTCCTAGACGGGGGAGGGTGTTCGCCAATTCTTCTCGGTTTTTTGAGGTGACAAGCGCCGTGGGATTTCCTCGGTTCTTCCCCTCCATTAGTATCGCTGTTACGGAATCCAGAATACGTTCGCACGATTTATGACTTTCATAAAAATGAATAAACTCCGCTACGACTTCTTCTTCGTTCAAGCCGAATGCTTCGGGCTCTCCAAATACTCGAATCTGCTTTTTTAATGGAATGCCTATCAGAGCACGTCGTTCATCGTATGGCATTGAACGACTGAATTTTGTTAGGTATACATGTTCCAAAGCTTCTACGATAAGCTGCGTTGTATCTACTAGAGTTCCATCTACATCCCACAAAAAAGCGGAATAATCAGACAATGTCCACCTCGTACATTTTTTCGAGCGATAAGCAGTGTATTTGCAGGCGAATCTATGATTTCCATATCAATATCTTTGGCAGGGCGGAGATAATCTGCAAAACATATCCAAATTTAGGATTACTCGTCGAGAATACGATCGGCTTCAATGTCGAGAGGTTCCCACTCTCTTGCCATATCCAAATATACATCCCACATTTCACGGCAGCCTTCGATAATATTTTGGCACAAGGCTTCGCGTTCACTATCACAATCTTCTCCAGGTTCAATTGCTTTTTCCATTTGGCTTGAGAAATCCCTCGTTCCTTAACCACTAAATTTACACTATGTCCACCTCATGCACACCGCGATGAACATTACCAATAATGTACGCGGATTCTCCGACCGCATTGAGGCGATGTGCGAGTGCCGGAGCCTGCTCCGGGGAGACGATGATCACATATCCAATTCCCATATTGAAAGTACGGTACATTTCCGAATCGGAGATATTCCCACGTTCCTGAATCAGTGTGAATATAGGGGGAACTGGCCACGTTCTGCGCTCGATGGTAACACTGCAGTCCGAAGGAAGAACTCGTGGAATATTTTCATAAAAACCACCTCCCGTAAGGTGAGCCATACCATGTATGTCGAACTCATCCAATAATGGCAATACGGAAGGAGCATAACAACGGTGTGGGATAAGCAGTTCTTCACTCAGTGTGCGACCGAGTTGGGGAACTACCGCATAAGGAGAAATGGAGTTCTCGCCAGCTTGTAGAAGCACGTGTCGAGCTAATGAATATCCGTTGGTATGCAGACCGCTGGACGCAAGCCCAACAATAGTATCCCCTGGCTGCACGTGGGAACCATCCACAATTTTAGGACGATCTACTATCCCCACGATACATCCAGCCAGATCGTAGTCTGTTTCGGTGTAGAGTCCGGGCATTTCTGCCGTCTCTCCGCCAATCAGTGCGCATCCCGTCTCTTTGCAGGCTTCGGAGAGGCCTTTTACGACATCGACAACCACAGAAGGAGAGAGCTTTCCAGTAGCAAAATAGTCTAGAAAGAATAGAGGGCGCGCTCCCTGAACGAGGATATCATTTACACAGTGATTTACAAGGTCGGAGCCGATGGTGTCATGCTTACCCACGAGAATGGCTACTTTTAGCTTCGTGCCGACACCATCTATACTGGAGACTAAAACTGGATTAGCCATGGCACTAAATGCAGCCAAAGAGTACATTCCACCGAAACTGCCGACATCGGTTAGAACTCCTGGCGTGAAAGTGCTGCGAACATGAACTCTCATTCTTTGTAGAGCTTCGTTCGCGGCATCGATGTCCACACCTGCATCGCGATATGTCAGTCGTTCTTCGGGCATAATTTACCTGATTAGCTATTAGTAGAGCATTTCAAACGTAACCGACGAAATGAGTATATTTTCGACTATTTTGTCGAGTACTTTTTCAAACGAAGGCCATTCTTGGTGTCTCCCTCAAATCTTCCAATTACATGTGAGTGTGCGGTGAGAGCTCCGGAAAGTGACCCATTGGAGGATATGTGCAGGCGAGCATTATTTCCGGATTCGTCTCGAACCACCAGAGAACCATGAAGCTGTGAACCTCCAAGCCGCCCTAAGTATGCAACTAGGAGATCTGATTCCATCTGAATGCTATGTCCGACCTTAAAGTTGAACTGGCAAAAATCCCGTACGACCTGCATCAGCGAAAGACCAGAAAGCTGCTTTCCACCGAAGTTTCGAGTGCCTCTAACCTCTCCAATATTTGGAATATGAACTGTGTACGCAAGCTTCAATTCAGGATCGATCGACAGCGTCATCATCTCTACACGTGCATGTGTATACGGATGAGAAAGATTTCGACTATCTCCAGCGAAATCCGCATTCGCATTTACAACTGTAGATCGTAGTGAAGTTTGAGTAGTCACTGCAATAATATAAGATATACACGCCGACATCAAAGTAAAGGATTCATCTTCTGGAATGCATCCCGGAGTAGTCAAAGCGGAAGCATTAAGGAGTGCTTCGGTGAGTTGTTCCGTAGTTGAATGCTTGCCAGAGAACAATTTGCGAGTGGTAATGAGGCCGCCACACGCAACGGCTGCCAATAAACCTGCGGCGGTGAGCTGTCTGCCAGTAACGCTAGTACTATTCATGATTCAAATTCGTCCTGATTACCGATATAGCCTATTTAACACCAGCCAGCTCGCCATGTTTGCGTTCGAGCATAAGTTTACTTACTCGGACATCAGATGGAATGTCGATGGGGTATTTTCCGTCAAAACAGGCAGCACAGAATTTATTTTTATGCATCCCCACGGCTCGAAATGCCCCTTCCAGCGAAAGATATCCGAGCGAAGTGGCGCCGATAAGTTTGCAAATCTCATCCACGGAGTGGCTTGCAGCAACCAGTTCATTCTCATTTGCCATATCAATCCCGTAGTAACATGGGTGCCGAACTGGAGGAGCTGTAATTCGTACATGCACCTCGACGGCTCCTGCATCAAAAAGCATTTTAACTAATTTATCCGTGGTGGTTCCCCGTACGATCGTATCATCCACCATAACGACCTTTTTACCGGCAAGCGATTCTTTGAGAGGTGTATATTTCATACGCGCACCCATATCACGCATTCGCTGGCTTGGCTGAATAAATGTTCTCTGGATATAACGGCTCTTTATCACACCCTCATTGTAGGGAATATGGCTAGCCTCCGAGTAGCCCAGTGCTGCAGGAATTCCTGTATCTGGTATAGGAATCACGACGTGAGCGCCAGGGCAAGGGTGTTCTCTCGCGAGCTCCTGACCCATTCTGCGTCGTGATTGATGTAGTGAACGATTGTACAGCATAGAATCGGGGCGAGAGAAGTAGATAAACTCCAGAAGGCAAGTGGCGTGCCTTTCTGTTGGCATACCTTGAATCTCGTTCTGGCCATCACGATCGATAATGATAATTTCACCCGGCTCTACTTCGCGGAGATAGACTGCACCGACGGGGCCGAGCGCGCAGGATTCAGAGGCGAGCACGTACCGGCTTCCATTTATACGGCCAATACAGAGAGGGCGAATACCATGAGGATCTCGAACTCCGATGACTTTATCCGGAGTGAGCACGACAAGTGAATAAGCCCCTTGAAGTTGGTGCATGGCGGCCTTCACAGTCTCTTCGATACACCCACGATGTAGTTTCGCAAGTAATTGTAAGATCACTTCACTGTCGTTAGTGGTTTCGAAAACCACGCCTTCTAACTCGAGTTCAAGGCGCAGAACACGGGTGTTTACAAGGTTACCGTTATGAGCAACTGCGATATCGCCGTAGGGAGTGGAGCAGGAGAGGGGCTGCGCATTACAGAGAACACTTGAACCCGTGGTGGAGTAGCGAGTATGGCCGATGGCGCTGATTCCTGGGAGAGATTCAATAGCATGCTCATTAAAAACTTGCGTAACCAGCCCCATGTCTTTATGAACATGGATGCGAGACCCATCGGATACCGCGATACCAGCGCTCTCCTGGCCTCGATGCTGTAGTGCAAAAAGTCCAAAGAAGGTAGTTCTGGCTACTTCATCGCCTGGTCCAAATATCCCAAAAATCCCGCACTCTTCTTTGGGGTTATCACGATCCCATTCGTCTATGCTAATAGATTGTGGTTCGCTTTTATGCTGCACGAGTTCCAGTGGAATGAAATTAGCTGATTCCGGGATGTAGGTCATCTAAGCTCCTGCAGGCAAATACACAATCTGTGTGATTTGTGCCTGTGCGCGCATACAGTAACTATCAGTGAAATCAATTCTCGCGCGTCAGATCAGTGTGTCGTGCGGAGAGTATCCGCTAAATGAGAGCTGCCCTATATAGACTGGCAGCATCGTAAGCCTGAGCTTTAAGGAGTTTCAAATTATGTAGTTGTATTCGACATCCGGGCCATCTAAAAATTTGCAATTCCACAGTGAATTGAAATTTAATATAGTGTATTGTAGCACCGAAAATGAGTGTGCGTCAATGAGTTAGTGGTGGTTTTTTTACCTGATTATGATATTTCGTCGATAGTGATTCATTCAGTGTGAACAGCAATTTTGGCCCTAACTGATCACCAAAAAAGGACATTCCTGCTTCATAGTTACCCTCTTGATACTCTTTTGTGGTAAGTACGTAGCCTAGCCAGTCGTTGGCGAGCGCCACCACAGCAGGTGTATCAATTCCAAATTTGTGTGCGATAATTTTTGCTTCGATTCCAATTGCCGCGGTAGGTTCACAGGGAAAACCTATGAGCAGGACGCTGCCAATTTTTGCAAAAGATAGTGTGGATTTCTGGGGCATCAGTTCCGTTACAAATTCTTTTGCCTGGGAAATCGTAGCTCCAAATTGAGATGCTGCTGCGAGAAACAGCCCATTAGGTCTCCGCGCAGGAAGTTCGATGATGGTTTGCCAGGCTTGTATTTTGGTAACAACATTAGGCTTCGATTTACTGCTGAGATCTGTCACAAAACCAGCCATTCTACTTCCGTAATCTGCGATTTTCTCTTCTGAGGTAGTTCCGACTGTTCCTGAAGGTGAAGCGTCTCCTTCCGCCCCATTAAGAAAAAGCGCTACACAGCCTTTTCCATATTTTTGATCAATCTCTGAGCACATTTTTCCTGGCCAGTCTGCAGAAAAGTCCATCATTTTGTCATCATACAGGGTTGGGTGCGCGGCAAAATTCACAATGACTGCAATAGGTAACCTATTTTTACCTAGAATATTTACCAGGGTTAATGTTCGGTCTGTAAGCGGCCCGCCTCGCCGGTTATGATTCATGTTCGAGAGCTCCATCGATCCGGATGAAACGTTTGCTTCCTGAAGCGAAGAGCGTGCTTGCACAATAGAATCGGCTATTTTTGAAGCAGTGAATTCCAATAGTTTGGCATCAAAAACGCTCCATCCAGGCATTCTGAATCTGTTTCCCGTGTGCATGGCCAGCGGGTCAGGGGCAGTATGTGTATGAGTGGCACACAAAAACAGGTGATCGGGGGGTATATCCTTGATTCCTCTTTCCACGATTTTTTGCACGACCGTATTGCGGATGCAAACAGGCAGGAAGCAGAGATCTGTGGAGACTATTGCTACCTTCTCGTGTCCTTCAGAAAGCACGACCGCTCTTGCAAACACCGGGTCGTGAACACCAGTGGCTGGCTTTCCTTTACGAGCGGCGTAACCTCCCAAAGGAACGGAGTACACTTTTGTATCTGGCGAGATGTCTATTTTTGCTGAACCTGCACTGAGAACGGATGCGTGAGCATTTATTCTGCCAAAAAATAGAATGAAAATCATTGAGATGATGCAAAGGAAATCTGTTATTTCATATTTGAATTGTGAATTTATCATGGGTGAGTTGTAAATATTAAGTAGCAAGGCATAGTACACTTTTTCTGATAATAGCTTCTCGTCTTTAATATTGATGTGTTGAAATTAAATTGCATTTGTATAGTATCAGGCTATACGAAAAATGGTGTGTGAATAGCACCATGAGTGTATATATCTGTTCAGGACTTTGGACGATTTATTAAATCTTATCAGGTATTCGATTTGTGTTGTGCTCAGATAGTGGAGGATCTAATGAGTCCAGGTGAAGGCTGAGGGTAAAAGAGGCTGTCTGCACCCGCCTCAAGCAATGCATCTCCCACCACCTTAAGATCATGAGCAATGGCAATTACTGTGCCACCGCCTCCCGCTCCGGCTAACTTTGCGCCCCACGCGCCGGCTTCAAGAGCAGCGTAAATAAGGGTCTCATTGGCTGGTCCTGATCCTCCCAGTTCGGCGACCATAGCGTGGTTCTCGTTCATCAGTTGACCAACCATCTCAAACTCGTTTTGAAGCAGGGCACGCTTAGCGGGGATTGCCATCATCCCTATTCGAGCATAGTATTCACGTATAATTGCCTCACCCGCCAGCCATCGCTGACGTGGCGAGGAGTGCACCGTCCCGGAATGATGCTGGATTCCAGTATGTGCTAATATTATAGGTGGATGTGGAATGAGTGCGCCAAGAGGCTCGACCGTGGCAAAAGGTTCATCTTGACTCTGTTCCAGGCTCTCTTTACCGGCGAAATTCATGAAGTTGAGGCCTCCAAATATTGCCATGTGTTGATCCTGGAAGCCACATACTACCTTCATTATTCCAGCCTCCACTTTGCGCGTAGTTTCTGCGAGGGCATAAGGAGTCATGTTCAGGTCGAGGTAGAGATCGAGGGCACCAACAATTGCGGCCAGCATGGCAGTAGAGCCGGCCAATCCTGCCCGCATAGGAATGGAAGTTGACAGTTCGATTGAAAATTTTTGTTTGGATGGGTCGATCTGAAAGAACGTGAGTGCGGCGCGTGCTATGTCTAATTTATCCGAGTGGAATGCAAACTGATCCGAACTTGTGATTTCCTGAAAGTCGTCGCCGTTTCGCAGCTGGATGCAGTTCGAGTTTTTGGTACTAAGCTTGCATTCAGCCCTCTCCTGAACCGTGCAAGACAAAACATTGCCGCCGTACATATCCGAAGGGTTGCCTACAATTCCACAGCGCCCGGGCGCAGAAGCCACAATTTCACCCAATACTTCACCTCGTGGAGAAAAGCAATCTTAGATATCATTATGCGAAATACACATGATTTCCTGCCCTGCTGGCGTTGTAAGTATGAGACATGGTTGCAGGTAAATATTTCGGTCCGACACTACTCAAAATGGAAAGAGCGGTTTCTATAGATCAATAGTAATATTAACTAGAACCCTATTGTAATGCTTCAAAAGAAGTGATTGTGAATAAGTGTTCAGATTGTGTCGGGTGTGAAAGGTTCTAAAAATGCCGTGCGATCAATCCACTTTTCACTGTTGTAGAGTTTCCAGTGAGCAATCAGAGCTTTTACAAGTCCACCGAAATCGTTGCTGCGAATGGTACTATCTACGATAAATACGACACCTGCATGAGATTCACCTTCAGCGCCGAGTTCGGCTAAAAATGATGGGATAGTATTCAGATCATAAGTAATCAATGTGAGACTATCGTGCGCCGCGGAACGAATAAGTCCCGAGTCTTCCTTGTCTACGAAGAAGCCTTCCATCCACTTGTCTACGAAGAAGCCTTCCATCCAGTGGTATACGCTTTCCACACTCATCTTGGGGCATTTCAATTTCAACTGTTCAGCAAAGATATATGATATATTCTCATCCAGCAGGTAGGCTAGCACGGTGACAGTTTCTCACACTCATCATTTACATTCACTTTATGAAGTTCGAGCTGAGGTAGTTTCCGTTTAATAGCACTAAACGTTTGAGACTTCACATCATTGATAGCTGCGCTAATCTCTTGCGGATATACCTCATAGTAGTTAAATGCCGCCTCCACTCTTCTTTTTGGAAGATCAAAATGTCGAGCAGTTTTGTCTATGTCCATACTATAATCTATCGCGGTGAGTATAATTTTCCAAAGTCGAAGGCTGCCGGTCAGGCATACATGTCGCTCACCTCCAAAAGTTCGGAATTCGATTTCAGCGAACTCGCTAATCCACCGTGCTTCATCAAAAAGGGCGGCTCCAAGCTCACTTACTGATCGGCCTGCTCGGCGAGCGGATGATTTTAGCCATTCAGCCGTTTCTTCGGGTAAACGCATTGTAACTGTTTGAGACATTTAAATACTTCCTGATTTGACACATGATGCATTTATTGTACGCAAAAAAAACATATTAGTCAAGTGATGTAACTGCATAAATCAGTATCAGATAGTTGTCTACCAACACTCATAACCTACCAGCCCTTTGTTGCCCACGAATCTAACTTACCCGTTGACCAAATCCGAGACGGTATCCATTACAATCTTCGATGTAGAATTCTCGCATTCCGTATTCTTGCGAGACCGGACTATATATAACGTTTGAACATCTCCCCGAAATTTCTCTGTAAATCAGGTCAACGTCACCGACGGCGAAATAGTAATCTACAGTGTCTATCTCTTCAAGGTGATTGTGCTGAATAGGCGGCTTGATCTGCCTGAGGTGAAGTGCAATTCCCTCACGAGAAATCGAGGCACACAACGGAGGATCGACATAGTCCCAGTCTTTCTGGAATCCGAGAGTGTCAAGATAATACTGTACTGCTTTCGCAATATCAGCTGCGAATAGAATAGGGTGCATGGAAATAAACTGTTTAACACCGGCAGGGCTCTTCTCAATCATGGTTCACCTCTGAGTAAATATTACCTCAAAGATTTAGCTGCTATCTCATTCCGCGTCGAACTAGAGTGCCGGTCGGATGTGCTATAATGCTACAGCAATCTGGCTTGCATGTTGAGGTCAGTAATTTTTTATTATGAGGAGAGATACATGGCAAACCGTACCGCGGTACTAGATACTACAAAAGGCGAAATCCGCTTTGAACTATATGAAGACTTAGCTCCAGTGACCGCTCAGAACTTCATTGATCTGGCAGAGAAAGGGTTCTATAATGGACTTGCTTTCCATCGTTACGTGGAGGGCTTTGTGATACAAGGCGGAGATCCCAAAGGGGATGGTACGGGTGGTTCAAAAAATACAATTCCTCTCGAAGTGATGCCCTCACTCAAACATGATGCTGCGGGAGTATTTGCGATGGCTCGTTCTTCTCACCCAGACAGTGCATCCAGCCAGTTCTACATTACGCTTCAGGCCACACCGAATCTGGACATGAGTTATGCGGTTTTCGGGAGAGTAAAGGAGGGTTTGGATGTTATTATGAGTCTGAGAGCAGGTGACATTATGAATACAGTCACCATTAAATAGCATACATGGATGGTATTAGCACATATTGTCACATTAAACAATTCGACTTCTCTTCCGAACACGATTCAAATCTCGTTCGTAAGGAGACTGCATGAAAACTCCTAAAGCGATTTTTCGCTATCTGCTATTAATAATATTGCTAATCGTAAACAGTTCGTACGCACTAGCCAAAACAGGCGGCGTGACACTTTGGCATCTACCGGACGGTGCGATCCAGCCGCAGGTCGCCGTAGACAGCAAAGGCGATGTACATCTCATCTATTTCAAGGGTGATGCTAAAGCAGGCAATCTGTTCTACATGCGCAAATCCCAGGGTACATCGAACCAGTTTGAACCGATACGCATTAACAGCTCGCCTTATAGTGCAGGGGCTATTGGTACAGTTCGAACGGCACAACTTGCCATCGGGAAAGACGACCTGGTACACGTGGTCTGGAATGGCCTCACTTCGATGGACGCGTATCAGGCTTACACAAAGTTGAATAGCAATCGCACAGCTTTCGAGCCTCAGCGCAATCTTATTACTTGGGCAAAAGGACTGGACGGGGGCGGCTCTGTGACCGCAGACAAAATCGGAAATGTTTACGTAACCTGGCACGCTATGGCAGGCGCAAAGGATGAAGCTGGTCGGGCAGTATTCGTCGCTATATCTTCCGATAATGGTAAGACTTTCGCACCAGAAAAGCAAGCAAATCCTTCCTCGAATGGAGCGTGTGGCTGCTGTGGAATGCGTGCATTTGTGGACAGCACAGGCAGTCTGTATATAGTCTACAGATCTGCACGTGCAAAAATCAATCGCGATACAACACTTCTAGTATCACGGGATAAAGGCCGTTCCTTCCAGGAAAAAATAATCGATCGCTGGCCTATTGAAGCATGTCCAATGAGCACTTACTCGCTCAATGAGAGCAGCGGCATAGTCGTCGTCTCCTGGGAAACAAAAGGCAAAGTCTACTACGAAACATTAAATTCGGATACTCTGGAGATGCCTCCTCCTCGGTCTGTTCAGGGTAGCAGTCAGAAACATCCCTTCGTGATTTGTAATACCATCGGTCAAATGTTGTTGGTCTGGACAGAAGGAACCGGATGGCAGCGCGGCGGCACTCTTAGGTGGGAAGTGTTTGATAAGTCTGGCGCTCAGATTGCAGGTGGAAGTAAAATTGATGCCATTCCTGTGTGGGGATTAGCAACTGCCTATGCACAGCCGGATGGAAATTTTGTTGTGATATACTAAAGCTTCTCATCAGGCTTACTTTGAATCAGCTTATTATGTGTAACGATTCCGCATGCATTTCAGCTAGAATCTAATACAGCGATACTCAACCACTTATCAGTGATTCTATAGAAAGACCGAATTCAAGCCAAATTAATAGCCGCAAAAAAGCACAAAAACCACCTAGAATTTCTGAGCATAGTAAATTGGCAAATAAATACGTGCCGTCGCTTTTTGTGCTTTTGTGGGGCTATTTTATTTGCGCCGTTATTGATCTTAAACTCTATTGCAATATTAATATCCATGTAAACGCATCTAATATGATTCGCTTGACAGTAACCTAGATATCTTAATATATCCCAATCTATCCTAACAGTAGATAGGGATTATTTAATGGGAGGAGATTATTTGCGATCTAGCGAAATAACACACAGTTAAGCAGAATAGAATTAGGTTAGGGAAACTCCAGATGATTCCAGTTCAATATAACAAAAGCCTGACTTATAATTTTCGAAATACGATATGGATTATTGTATTCGTACTAGCGTTTAACCTCGATAAACCATGTTTCGCTGCACAAACTTCTGAACAAGCAGCTGATATCATCGCCACAAAATGCGTCTCCTGTCACAATGATAAAGCGCTTGCAGGTGGCTTTGAGTTGGTTTCTCCCACCGGAGCTAAAGAGTATATCAATCCAGGAAATGCGAATAAAAGTCGATTGGTACGGGCGGTAGAGTTAGGAAAAATGCCCCCCACTGGCAAACTAACATCAGCTGAAATGGGCATCTTGCGCAAATGGGTAGCTGAGGGCGCTAAACTGCCCAAAAGTAATATAGCATCGAACCCTCTAGCTCTTCGTCCGCTGTGGTCGTTTAAGCCTGTTCAACATCCTTCTGTACCAAAAACTATCTTTGATAGACTCGCTGTAAATCCAATCGACCGATTCATATTTCAGAAACTTGTTGAGAAGGGGCTTTCTCCTTCCCCACCAGCTAATAAACTTGCATTATTGAGGCGCGTCACAATCGATCTCACTGGCCTGCCGCCGACATCTCAGGAGATCTCCACATTTCTTACAGACAGATCACCAGGTGCGTATGGCAAAGTGGTCGATCGATTGCTTGCATCATCCGAATATGGCGAGCGCTGGGGGAGGCATTGGCTTGATGTCGTGCGTTTTGGAGAGAGTAATGGATACGAACAGAACCACCTTCGTGCCCACGCCTGGCCATATCGAGACTATGTAATCCGGGCGTTAAATGAGGACAAGCAGTACAATCGGTTTGTATCGGAACAGCTTGCGGGCGATGTTTTGGGCAAAGGTGACGCCAATCTGGAAGCAGCGACAGGATTTCTGGTGGCAGGAATTCATGATACGGTTGGGTCTCCCGAAGAGGAGCTTTCCAGGCAGCAGCGCTCGAATGATCTTGATGATATGGTTTCGACGACAGGAGCGACTTTTTTAGGACTGACTGTTGGCTGCGCGAAATGCCATGATCATAAATTTGACCCAATTCTTCAACGTGATTTTTACCGGTTAGCCGCCTGTTTTGCTGGTGTTCGCCACGGAGATCGACCTCTTTCTTCTCGAAAGCTTTCCACTCAGGAGGAACAGGAGACTATACGATTAAAATCTGAATTGAATGATGTAACTGTTCGCCTGGATGCGATTGACTATAACGCCAGATTGAAAATATTAGGATCGTCTAAAAATTCCTCAACCAGACCTCCAGTAGATGCCCGGCAAAATGTGGATGAATTCACCCTTGTACGTGCAAAATTCGTACGATTTAATATCCTGGCTACAACTGATGGATCTGAGCCCTGCCTGGATGAACTGCAGATTTTTGGGTCTGTAAAAGCAATAAATCTAGGCCTCGCCTCTTTAGGTTCTAAAGCAACGGCTTCTTCACTTTTGCCGGGATTCAGCGTTCATCAGATCAATCATTTGAATGATGGCAGGCTGGGAAACGAATGGAGCTGGATTAGTGCGGAGCCTGGCAGAGGCTGGGCACAGATCGAGCTGATATCTCCTGCTGAAATCAATCGTGTTGTTTGGAGTCGAGATGGCGGTGACATGCATCGATTTGATGACAGGCTTCCTATGAAATATCATATCGATGTGAGTGTGGATGGGGTTCGGTGGATTACGATGAGCACGGAAGCAGGCAGGATGATTCAGCCTCGTGCGGTACCAGACAACGAGATTATCGCCTCACTATCACCTGAAGTAAAAAAAGAGCGCAGCGATTTAATATCAAATCGAGAAAGTATTAGTGATCGTCTTTCGATCATCAGCGGGCAGCTAATGGCTTATGCGGGCACATTTACATCTCCTGATGATACCTATATGCTTCGGCGTGGAAGCGTGATGCAGCGAATGGAGAAGGTGACCCCAGGTGCTCTCTCACAACTTGTCGCCCTCAAATCAGACTTGACTCCCGATTCTACTCTTCCTGAATCGCAGAGGCGCCTTGCGCTTGCTGAGTGGATCACAAATCCGTCTAATCCGCTGACAGCTCGGGTGCTTGTGAACCGTCTTTGGCAGCATCATTTTGGCCGCGGTATAGTCGGGTCGCCAAGTGATTTTGGCCGCAACGGTGAGATTCCAACCCATCCTGAACTGCTCGATTATCTGGCATCTGACTTTATGACTCTTGGCTGGAAGATGAAGCGCCTCCATCGAATGATGGTGACATCCTATACCTACATGCAATCCAGCGCTCCGACATCAAAGGGAGTGGCTCTCGATGCTGCCGATCTCATGCTTTGGCGAATGCCTCTTCGGCGCATGGAAGCAGAGGCAGTGCGCGATGCTATTCTGATGACATCTGGCAAACTGGACAGGAGAATGGGCGGTACTGGATTTAACTTGTATCAGTACAGAGTGGTAAACGTGGCGATCTATGCTCCATTGGACAGCTACGCACCTTCAACATGGAGGCGGAGCGTATATCAGATGGCAGCCCGCGGAATTCGAGATGACCTGTTGAGCAGCTTTGACTGTCCGGAGAGCGCTCAGCGTGCTCCGAAACGAGACTCTACCACCACACCTCTTCAAGCGCTTAGCTTGTTAAATGGGCCATTTATTGTCCAGCAATCTGCCTTTTATGCCGAGAGAATCCAAAAAGAGTCCTCTCACAACCCAGCCTCTGAGGTGAAACAAGCGTTTCTTCTCGCATTCGGAAGAGCTCCAGATAAAGATGAACTTGCTGGCGCTATTGATCTTGTCCAGAAACATAGCCTTTCAGACCTATGCCGAGCTTTGATTAATTCAAATGAATTTTTGTATTACTGAATA
>JANXSG010000228.1 GCA_025352825.1 Chthonomonadaceae bacterium
ACTATTCGCAAAGCTGTCTAGCCGATTGCGCCACATTTCCAAAATTTCTGTACTGACCATAAAAGCACCTCCGAATTATGATGCTCTCATTATCCTACATTAGAGGATTGAAGTTGAAGGTGGCAAATATTGGACGCTTACTATTCTTCAATATGCTTTCGAACTGTGCCCGCAATAGATGGATCAATTCCTTCCGCTATCACATTTACTTGTGTTTGCAAGGCTAGTTTCTCTATCCAAATTTCAGGTGAGATTGTTGCTGCAGCCGTCTCTATCTGTTCCTTGATATTTGCAGATGTCCCGATTAAGTCACCGTGAAGTTTAGTCCGACCTGAAATGAGAATACGAATCGCTAGTGCGACACCTTCACCAGATACCCATTCAGCCTCGATTTTATCACGGGTCAACATTACTATATCATCTGAAGTAACACATGATTCTATGTCAACCTCAATCACAATCCATCGAACAGCATCAAGTCTGTGAAATTCGATATTTGCGATCCTATCATGTTCTATTGTGACCAATACTACACCTTTAGGACCAGTTTCACGGATACTTCTCCCCTGCAATACACCTGAATAAACAATAGCTGAGTCAAATTGTCCGCGCCCTGATGGATAGATCTCAAAGTCGTGAACATGGCCTAGTGCCCAATAATCGTAACCATGATTGCAGAGTTGTTCGACCGAGCATGGGGCGTACTTGGCATGTTTGCCCTCATGACCATTTAACGCTGTATGGAGTAAACCGATATTAAAATAACTTGAAATGGGTGCAGGATAATTTGAAGCTAAGTTATCTGTAACATCACGCTTGGCGAAGCTTTGTCCGTGTACTGCTACAGCCAACTCTTCTATAAAAATCGTCTGTGCTGTTGTTGAGGTGAATATCTTCACATTATCCGAAAATTCTAACCTGGAGATTAAGCGATTTTCAGCATCATGATTACCCTGGATTATGAAGACCTTTATATCAACTTCTTTAAGTTTTCGCATTTGTTCAGCAAAGAAAAGGCCGGTCTGAAAGTTTCTCCATTGCCCGTCAAATAAATCTCCCGGGATAACGATGAATTGGCACTCCTCTGCAATGGCTAGTTGTATCATGCTGACAAATGCATTGCGTGAAGCATCTTCTACTTTAGAAGCTACCTCTTCCGACTTCTTGGCAAGACCTAGTAGTGGACTATCTAAATGAAGATCTGCTGCATGAATAAATTTAAAAGAAGTCATTGTTATAGCCTCATCAATTAAAGATTCACATCAAATTAGTAGTCATTATCTAAGGGTTTTAACTCGACTCGGTATTGCACACAAGGTCGTAGCTATTCGTTGCGACTAGCTAGGAGCATTGGGTTGTTTGATGAAACACCCATCCGAAAAAAAGCGTCTTTCAGACGCTATGTGTCACCGCCTGCTGGACGGTTGGCCACAGGCCTCTCAGACGGATACTTCAGTGCCCGGCAACAAAATGGGTGAGGGCTAACTAAGGCGCTACTGTCAGCATAACTACGGGAGCTGAGTACCATACTTTCATTACAAAGTTGATACTGGCGTTGGCAAGCACCGCTATCGGCCAATTCTGAATAGGCTTTGCATCCTTAGCTGCCTTCAGTGTTATGTATCCTTTCGTCTCATTGTCTCCCAGCAGAGTTTTGCTCGCGCCGTCATCGATACTTACACCTTGCGGCAAGGGATTGGAAAATACCTGCCCGAGATGCTGCACCATCACATCCAGCGTTACCGGTTTTGTGTAATCCGGACGCCGTTTGAGATTGACTTCGATCTTGACGGTACCACCAGGTTTCAGGCTTAGTGTTTGGGCGGTGACCAGCACTTCCAGATCGTTGGCGTCTGTAATCGAACACGCCTCGGTGTTCACTTCCATCATACCGCGTCCGCCGCCTGGCTGATATATTTCAGTCAATGGGTGAGCCGTTCGACTCAATTCACCAGTTTTCCCATCTTCCATTACAAGGAGTGCGGTCCCTGTCACTTCAAATTTACTGGAATCCATCTTCGCGCCAATATCCGCTGAGAGAACCACTACTCCCTGTGTAGCATCAGACGGTATGCTGAGGGGTGAGGAGGTCACACCTGTGGGAAGACCTTCGACCACAATTTTTACCGGACCTACAAACCCATTCTTCCTTTCAAGTTGCATGAACAATGCAGTGTGGTTTCCGGGAGCAATCATAACCCTATCGGTATCACACTTTAATCGAAAATCCTGAACGATGCGATCTGCTCGAAGGTTATAGAAAAAGTTCGGGCCGGAATGCCCCGATATATCGCGTATTTCGAGAAAGTAATCTCCAGCCTCAGGAGCTTTCCAGGAATCGATGCGAGAATCCTTGCCAAAAGTATCATCGTTTGAGACAAGAACAGCTCCCTTAGAATTTATAATCTTGATCTCTGAATCTATCTCCGAGTTGAGACGTCTTGCTGTCACTTCGAATGACCAGAGCTCAGAAGCTTTAGAATGAAAATTGTATCTATCTGCAAGGCCATCGTGCAACAGAGTGCCGTTGACCGCTCCCGGTAACGATAATGCCCCTAATGCTGGCAGTTTTACATTCCCGGTTGAAGCCGCTGTAACGGTTTTAGGACATTCGTGGCTATCGTTTTTGGGACTCACCACAAGCTGATTCAAATCCGAGACAAGAAGCGATACCGGGTTCGACAGTCCGCTTGCGCACTTGAGAGATATCGTCCAAACTCCTGCTGTCAAAGATTTCGGGACATCCAGGGCGACTGTTTCATTGGGTGCCAAGTTATATCCCGTGAGATGCAGTTCGTTCGATTTTCCTGGCTGGACTGCACACGGCACACAAGCTGTAACATACGGAGCGGAGGTGATAGTGAGGGCATAAACCCAGCTGGAATTGCCATGGTAGCTCACATCCCGAATCTGTATGACATACTCCCCTGCTTTTTCGAATTTGTGATGCAGCAAGGGATCGGCATGATAGTAGTCGTCGTTTCGATCTAGTTCATTTCCTGATGTGTCCGTTAGGACAAGCATCGGATCGGCATGCTCCTGCAGATCGTGAATCTTATCCTGGAGACGCGAACAGATTGCCGTGAAAACAACCTCCTGTCCGGCAGCCGCTTTGAATTTATAACAGTCGACATCTTCGCTCGCCTGGAATTTACCGTTCACCGCTACCGGTAGCGCGACTGCCTGAGCGTGCTGAATATCATTATTGGGTTCGACTTCCAGCATCTGCGGATCATCGCTGATCACGATCTGCCCGACCGAAGAAATACCATGATGGGGCGTGCCGAGCCGGAACTCATGAACGCCAAGCTGAGCATTCGGAGCAGCAGTCACCTTCATTCGAACAGAATCAATCCCAGGAACTGCAAATGGAGTTTTGGGATCGCGAGCCGGCCAGCCTTTATCAGGCGGTACAAGCTCCGCAGTGATACCTTCTCCCTCAAATAACGCTTTGTAAGCGCCGTACAGATTCGTGCCGCCATTTCCGGCTGCAGTTACGGTAACCTCAGTCGTCTTCCCGCGCTGTATACATACAGGATACGCAGACCCCAGCATCGGGAACGAGGTCTGCGCATGTGCGAAAGAACCACAACAAACTAGCAAAATTCCGATTATTGAAGTTGATTTGTTCATAGCGAACACTCCTGTTGCCCTCACCCCCTGACCCCCTCTCCCAAAAACAGGAGAGGGGGAGATTCTTGTGTGAGATTATCCGGATACTATTAAACTTTGAATTCATATTACCATTTCCCACATTGGAAGTATATGAAACCAATGATTTCAGATTCCCCTTCTCCTAATTTTGGGAGAGGGCGACAGGGGGTTAGGTACGCCTTATCTTGAAATCTTGCAGCCCATTCGCGGTGGGTAATTTATCAACGGATATGCTGTCCCAGCCAATTGGCCAGTTTGGATTAAAATGAGCTTCGCCTTTGTCCCAGGTAAGACATAGCAGTCCTTCCAGCACCGCCCAAATAAAGGTCGGAGCAACCCACGGTGAAAGATGCATTCCCAGATTTACATCACTGTTACCATCGAAATACTCAGGAAACTCTCCCGTATGGACATTTATCTCTGACGGCTGCGGTTCGACTACTGGCCTAGCTACGATCTCAAGTGCTCGAAGGGCGGCATCTGGATTATTCTTAGCGGCGGCGGCTGCATACCACAGAGTAAGATTGGGCCAACTGCCGCCGATGAGTCCACAGCCAGAGTTAGGATGGTAGCCGGTATCGTTCTCTGGAACCGTATGCATCCCGCGTTCTGTCCAGAAATCAGGCTGCGCGAGGCGATTCAGTATTTTCTCCGCGCGATCTGAAGGAGCTACTCCGCATAGTATCGGGAATACGCCATCGCCTGTTATCTGTGGATCTGGTTTTCCATCGAAACGGTTCAAGAGATAGTAGTCGCCATTCCAGAGTTCAGAATTAACGGCATCGCGTATTCTGTCTGCTGATTGTATATATTTCGAATCGCCTGTGAAATCGGCAGCAATGCGAAGCGCCATCGAACTCAACGAACAGATTTCAGTGACTTCACCCGCGAGCACTTTTCCCGGAATGATGTTGCGCCAGGAGGTCGTGCCACGTGTCTCAACACCATCCGGATGACCGTAAAGCAGTCCGTTCTCCTGAATCTCGGAAACGAGATGATCGGCTGCCGCTGTGATTGAACTCAAGAATTCATCTCGGAATCCTGAACTATTGAACTGTTTCCAATGCTTCCACACTCCCCAGATATAGTGAGGTGTATTGTCGGCAATATTCAGACCGTAGTCGTTCTCAAATCCGCTTTCGAGATCTACATACTCCAGAATTTGGCCGTTTGGTTTTTGGCGATCACGAAAGATACCCAATGCCAGCGGTGCAAACCAGGGAGCCACATAGTCTGCCCCGATACACATCCAGCCCGTATCTCTGCCAACAACAATCGTGGAGTTGTGCGGAGAGTTGCTCATCCCCCAGCCAAGCGAATAGTATCGCATACATCGCGCAATATTATCTTTCGCAAACCGAAACGCTTCATTGATAAGCGGGCTAGGAGTTGTGAGAACACAAGTATTCTGCAGTGCTGTGGGATGGCTCATTTCGCTGCCTTTGTAGGTTTACCTGATAGTTTCGACGCGGAAGAGTTATCTGGCTTAACTTTGATAACCGCAGTTTCAAGAGGCTGCCCCGACCATGCCTTTAGCACCTGATCCGGTCGGTAGAGAGTCTTCGCAAAGCCAGTATCTGCTGCCGTAATAAGTTTTGCTGATCGTTGAGGAGTGAGCTTCGTCATCCAGCCTTCTGAGGCGTCGAAGTAACCTTCGGGAGTCACTACTGCCCACTCCAGCCCCGACTTTGGATTAGGCGGCCAGAATAGCAGTGTCACTCGCAGCTTGGCAGAAGTGGTATCCCATATCCGTACTTCGCCTTCCGCCCCGCCAGCGCAGATCGTTTTACCATCCGGGCTGAAGGCCGCCGAATACAGCCAGTCCTCACTGCCTGCAAAAGTTCGCAGATAATTGAAATTACTGACATCCCAAAGACGAACTGTGTGGTCTGCGGAAGTAGAAGCCGCAAACTTTCCATCCTTACTGAATACAAGATCGGTTACTGCCCCGTCATGGCCGCCAACCGTGTTTAAGGTTTCCCCGTTTTCAATATTCCACCAACGGATTCCAGACTCCTGACCAGAGGAAATTAAGGACTTCCCGTTCGGGCTGACCGCAACCGCATTCACGGCTTCACCATGCCCGCTGAAAACTTTCAGAACCAGACCAGTATTTACGTCGTAACGGCGTACATTGTGATCCTGACTGCTGGTGAATATCGATTTGCCATCTGGTGCGAAGCAGACTTTCGTAACTGCATCCGAATGATCTTTGAACTGCTTAATCTCTTTCCCGGAAGACCATTCCCATAATCGGGCTGTCTTATCTTGGCTGGCAGTTGCTAAACGATTTCCATCCGGACTCCAGACGACACTATAGACTAGATCGGTATGCCCTGAGATCAGAGGCCCGATCTGGTTACCTGTCTTTGAATCCACCACGATAACCTCGCCGGAGATTCCCGCAGCTCCCCCAGAAATGGCCAGAAGCAAAGAATCACCCCGGAATGCCAGGGAGTATGCAGGCCCAGGAAGATTAGTAATCGAACGAATGGGTTTGCCATTCGCAATATCCCAGAGAGTAACAGAGCGATAGGAACCTACCGCAAGAGTTTTTCCATCGGGACTGTACGCGAGTGAGGTGATAGGAGGCAGTGGGCCAATTTTTACACCAAATGTGACTGGTGCTTCTTTTTCCCCTTTTTTAAGAAGAGGAGCGCCTTCTATTTTAATACTAGTGGCGATCTGGATCTGCAAAGCTGCAGAATTTATGGGCATCGGCATTGCTGAGGCAGATACAACTAAGGAGGAGTCTATTTTTTTCGTATCACCGACTGGCACACCTGCATCTACCCATCGTTTCAACAGGTCGATCTGGGCTACAGGAAGTGGCGGACCGCCTTTTGGCATAAGCTTCCCGGGGCTTGTCGATACTATTCTACGGATCAGTTCACTATCAGCGCTCCTGCCGGCCACCAACACAAGATGGGAACTGCCTTTCTGTATGGCCTGCATCGTATCCAGAGCCAGTCCGCCGGAGATGGCAGTGTTAGAGAGAGTACTCTGACTATGGCAAACGATACAGCGCTCTTTAAGAATCGGCTGAATATCTTTGCTGTACGTGGGGGCAGGAGATGGTTTTAAAACGCCCGCAAGTGTGGCGCAGGAGAGCGTCGCCATGATGACGGACAATGCCGCTTGAAAAAGCAACCGCATAAAATTGTTCCTTATCCCCTCACCCCCCGACCCCCTCTCCGGAAGCTTCGAGAGAGGGGGTGACTTTGGAGTAATTTTTCATCGATCTTTGTTCATTTTAAATTCATAATAGCCTCTCACTGACACAATGATGGAGCAGAGACCAGTGATTTATAGCTCCCCCTTTCCCGAAGCTTCGGGAGAGGGGGTCGGGGGGTGAGGGTTTGAAGGGATCAGGTATTTTATCTTGATTGACTATTCCGGAGAGTAAACGGAACAATTATCACCCAATCAGTTCGCTGATTGGCGTGCCGTCGTAGTTAATTTTGAATGGACGCTGCTGAGGCGACATATACTCTTTCTCATAGTTGATACCCATGGCCTTATATATAGTGGCGGAGACATCCTCAACACGAAGCGGGCGGTCTTTCGGAAACTCTGAACGCTCATTTGTACTGCCGATAATCTGGCCTGTTTTAACTCCACCGCCGCCCATGCAAACGCTGATGGCTCCTGGCCAGTGGTCGCGCCCGGCTGCTCCGTTCACACGCGGGGTTCGGCCAAACTCGCCCATCCATACAACGAGGGTCGAGTCCAGCATGCCACGGTCATGAAGGTCAGAAAGCAGCGCGGAATAACCTGAATCGAGAGGTGGTAGAAGGCTGTTTTTCAATGAGTTAAAATTATTCTCGTGAGTATCCCAGCCGCCGTAGTTGATGGTAATACAACGCACTCCTGCCTCGACCAAGCGCCTTGCAAGCAGGCAGCTCTGCCCAAAATGGGTTCTGCCATAAGCATCTCGGACTTTATCAGGCTCATCGTTCAAATTAAAGGCTTTCTTGGCTACAGGAGATGTCACCAGATCGAATGCTCTTGCGTAGAACTCATCCATACTCTTTGTGGCGCTGCTGGCGTTCTCTTTCTCACGCTGCCAGTTATCTAGCGCTTCTCGCATTAGCCTTCTGCGATCCATGCGCAGTACATCCACTCCATTTGGGGGAGTGACATCCTGTACGCTAAAATTTTTATCGTTCGGGTCGCCATTAATATTGAACGGGTTATAGACAGATCCCATATAGCCAGCATGGCCGTGCCCAAAAGGCAACCCTCCCATTAGCGCGTAAGGCGGAAGTCCATTTTGGAAGCCTTTCTCTCTGCCAATCACAGATCCATAAGTGGGCATCTCGACCGCAGGATTAAAGGGATAGCCTGTAAGCAGATAGTGGGTCGCCGTCTCATGCGTTCCATCAGGAGAGGTGACTGATCGGAGAATGGAGTATTTGTCGAGTTGTTTGGCTAGTTTTGGCAGATGTTCGCTGATTCGCTCCCCTTTGATGTTTGTGGGTATCGTTCCAAAGGAACCACGTATCTCCTGAGGCGCATCCGGTTTGGGATCAAAGGTATCCAACTGGCTGGGGCCACCGCCCATCCAGAGCAGTATGCAGGCAGGCTCACGCTTACCCGGCTTAGATTTGACAGATTCGGCGCGAAGGAGTTCCGGCATGCTGATACCGAGCGCCGCCAGCGAGCCTACCCGCAGAAAATCTCTTCGAGTGACACCATCACACTCCAGATGCTTACCCATATCTATATCAAACATCTGCTGCCTCCCATCCTGCACAACAATCTGAATACAAATTTACATAGCCGCAAAAAAGCACAAAAAGCGCAAAATAACAACCGAAATATATTGTTTACACATTTGGGATAGTCGATTTAATATTGAGGTTTTGTGTTTTTGTGCTTTTTTTGCGGCTATTTTCCCTACTCTATGTTTATCCGTCAAAAACTAAACTGCTCCCACATGATTATTCTGCTTAAATTCACACTACGCTGAATAGTTAGCTCCATTCCCGAACGAAATCATAGTTAATGGTTGAATAAAAACTCTTTGCTGTTAAGCAGGGTGAGCAGTATATCCTCATAGACCGGCTTTTTTTCTGGCGAGAAAGCCAGTATCCCCAATACTTCATTTCTCTCTTTGCTAGATGGTGGTCTGCAAAGCGCAGCGGTATATAGATCATCTATTATAGCAGTATCGGAATGTTTCGCCGCAATCATCTTCGATATTCTGCCCTCTCCCTCGCCGAGTTTCCGGTTCACAAGCTCGCCGTTCATCATGCGTAGTGTCTGTGTGAGGTTGGGGTCTGCAGAGCGCTCGCACTCACAGGCTATTGCTCTTAGCGGGCGGCCAAATACATCCAGAAAATCAGAAGAAACTCCTGGGTCGGGCAGTTGGATAGCTTTCGTCCCCAGAGGCAGCTCAGGGAATTTCTCCCGAGTTCCACAGGCCATATCTATTGCATCCAGCAGCGATTCCGCTGGCAAGCGGCGAGGTAAATAGTGGGTGAAAAACAGCTCATCATCCCGATTTTGTACGGTCGCTGCCGAACTTCTTTGATATGTTTTGGTGAGGCACATCTCACGAAGCAGCAGTTTAACATCGAATTTATTCCGTACAAGCTCGTTTGCAAGATAGTCGAGGAGTGGTTCGTTTGTGGCGGGATTTGTTACACGTTGGTCATCGATCGGGTTGACCAACCCCTTCGCAAACAGATAACCCCAATATCGGTTGGCAATGTTTCTAGCGAAAAGACGATTGTTTTTGTCTACGAGCCAATCCGCCAGCGCAAATCGCCGATCCCCATTGGCATCAGGATCTGGTCGTTTTTCATCGGTGAGCGCTGCCAGTTTCGCGCCAGGAGGTGTGGGGTACATCACTGCCCCAGTTTTAGGATGGTTCACCTCTCCACCATCATTCACTCGAACAATCTGCTCATTACCAAAAATGCCGAACTCCGCGCTTCCCTTCAATCCTACTCTCGCAAAGAAGGCAGCGAATTGATAATAATCCGCCTGGCTCCAGCGTTCAAAGGGATGGTGGTGGCACTTGCTGCACTGAAGGCGAAGCCCCAGAAATACCTGGCTGGTCGTCTCCGCCAGATCGGAAGGATTACTTGCTACCCGGTAGTAGTTGCTGGGACCATTGGTAAATGTGCTGCCCTTGGCTGTTATGAGTTCGCGGGCAAACTGATCTATGGGCTGATTTTGTTTGATCTTAGAGTGAATCCAGTTCGTGAAACTCCACATGCCTTTAGGTCCCAGGTTGGTTCGGTTGCTGCGAAGCAGATCACCCCACTTCAGTGTCCAGTAGTCGGCGTACTCAGAGCGATCCAGAAGCGAGTCGACCAGTTTGGATCGCTTGTTCACATCTTTGGCCGCAAGAAAATTGTCTATTTCGCCGCGGGTGGGCGGCGTGCCAATAAGATCAAAAGAGACCCTACGTATGAAGGTTCTATCGTCACAAATTTTTGATGGAACAAGCCCTAATTGACTCTGCTTTTTGGAAATTAGCCGATCAATCTCATCTGCTGGAGATTTTGGCTTGCTGGCTATCGAGGCAGTGCGTTCACCCGTATTCGTAAGAAACGGAATGATGATGGTGGATATGGCGACCTGGCCGCCGTAACGAACCATCATTGCGGTCTGCCCCTTACCCACTGCGCGTATGACACCCTCCGGAGTGCAGGCAGCGACGGCGTCGTTGAGAGTATTGATACGGCTTTCGTCGGTTACATCTCGTTTTGAGCCATCTGAATAGACTGCACGAACTACCATAGGCTGCGGGGATGAGTCTTTTTGAAGAACTCTCTCAGCAGGATATACTTCCAATTTGACAGGCTTTCGATCGGCCGGAATTGGCGCAGGCGTGCCTTGCTTCAGCCACTCTCTTATCAGTCTGTAATCCGCTGAATTTCGTATAAGCCGCATCCCGCCCGCATGTGGGAGACGAAGAGATGGTTTCATTAAAAGCAGACTGCGTTCTGGTGCGGCTACAGCGATACGCCTGCCTTTCGACTGTTTCACAATGCTCAGATAGTCAACATCGGGATCAAAACCGGCAAGCGAGAGCTTGAATCCGCCTTTTCCGAACTGTGAACCGTGGCAAGAGCCCTGGTTGCACCCATTTCTGGTTAGTACAGGCACTATCTCATTGGTGAAACTGATCTGGCTAGGCAGATGGGAATACTCAACCGTCACTGGGATGGTAATATTTTTGCCTGCGGCCGAGAGAGTGATCAGACTGCGACCATCTCGAATTGGAACAAACAATCCGGTGGTGTCTCTCTTAAGTATCGGGTTAGGTTGGAATGAGCTGAGAGCCTCACGCGTGACATCGGCCATCGTTCCATCCCGGAGACGTGCTGTCACAAGAATGTGTGCAGATTCGCGGATTCCTGAGAGGGTGATGTCGGCGGGTTCGGCAGAGAGCGATACAACGGAAGTTTGAGGTTTGGTGGGAGCTGCCAGCACTTTTGCTGGCAGGCATGAAGGAAGTCCCAGCATAAGTAGGGAAACTACCATTCCTGTGCTTAAAGAAACTATATTGCTGTGAGACGACGATCGGAACATGTTGCAATTCCTTCACGGCGAGCTAATGTGTTGCGAAGAACTTTCCTGGCGACGGTATAAAAATTTCTAGTTAGCTTATATATTATAAGGTGTTATGACGAATCAGTCAAGGTTTAGTTGCAAGAATCCTCATCTATTCATCTTACGAAACCTGAGGTACCAGATATTCGTAATAAATACCATGGGAGAAAATCTTTAAGTCTGAATAAAGGGAGATGCTGTTACGCCAGCCCTCACCCCCCTCTCCCGAAACTTCGGGAGAGGGGGATGGGGGGGTGAGGGCAGAAAGGAAGTCGAGCAGAATGGGTACCGCCGAAAAAGCGCCGCTTAACAGCGAAGAAAAGAAAAAGAAGGATAAGCTGAAAAGCAAGGCTGATCAGGCTAAGATTGCGGAAGGCCTCAAGAAAATTTTGGAACCGAATGAGCAGATTTTGGCATTTACGCGCGGCCGTATCGCCGGGGGATGGCGCGGGAAGCTCAATGTAGGCCCAGAGGCTTTCTTCTCGCCCGATGTGAACTTAGGCCTGACAGAAAGAAGGATAGTACTGCAGCATATCAACACTGTAAAGGGAACGCCTAGCGAACATGCGGTTCATTCCTTCCCTCTCGATCAACTGCAGTCGGTGGATTTCAGCGATCTGGAGACTTTCAGCGCGGATAAAGCATGCAGAATTGTTCTAAGACTCAACCGTGATCAACAGTTTCGAATTCGAGTTTCCGGGTCTACGAATTTTGAGGATGCTCGTAATCTGGCGGATGTGTTTCAAACTATTACGAAACATCATACTTCGCCTCAACAGCGACCTGGTGAGCAGATATGCCAGTTCTGTCAGAACACTCTGGAAACTAGCAGTAAATTTTGCCCATTCTGTGGTGGTAAGTTGGAATTGAAATCCACTCCCTCGCAAAATCCAGCTGAGCCTACTTCGTTCCTAGAGGTGGTTGAATTCGAAACAGTTCCGGAGAATGTAGATTTAACAACTGTATCGGAGGTGGTGGAATCAGAAACAGTATCTGAGATTTTGCAGTCAGAATCAGTTACTGTGAGTATCGTGGAATCAATATCCTTGGAAAGTGATGCTTTACCAGACATTGCCCCCATGATGTATGAGGCGGTCAGTGTTAACCCGGATAGTGAAAACACGATTTCTGAGACGGCTCCTTTCCTCCCGGAGAAGAGTCATGTGCCTTCACTCGACTATGGGCAGGATCGATGGCCTTTTGGATATAAATCTCCACCATCAGAAAACCCTGAAAACAGATATGATGACAGAAGTATAGATGTCAATGAAGACCCACCGATGTCTGAATTTCATCTCTACACCGAGACGACTGAAGATGTTGCAATTCTTAATGAAGAACCGGGAATTATCAGTGAGCAATCACCCGCCATTGATGCGCCAGAGTCAGCGACTCCTGCGGAAGAATCTGCTCCATCCCGATCGTTCTGGCACCAGCCAGAAGGAGAGTTTTAACTATGGAATCACCTGTCTCCCTGGCTTTGCCGCCACGTGTACGTTTTCCGGGGATCTCAAGCGCAGCCTTCGAGCATCCGGCAGATAGAGCCGCACTTCAGGCTTTACGGCGTACTCCGGGTCTGGATAGACTGCTCAAATGGATGAGCGACATGGGGGCAGAACGCTACCTGCGGATATTTTTCACAGCGGATAGTATCCGCGTCTCGCCGCGCCAATGCTCAAGGTTATATAACGATCTGCGAGAGGCCTGCTCGATTCTGGATGTAAAAGAGCCAGACTTCTATATCATGCAGCACCCTGTTCCGAACGCCTTCACGTTTGGGATGCAAAAACATACCATAGTGATGACGACTTCTCTAATCGATTTGCTAAATGAGACGGAGCGGCTTGAGGTGATTGGGCACGAATTGGGGCACATCAAAGCGGAGCACATGCTATACCGTACGATGGCGATTGTGCTTGGTACCCTTCTGCAGGAGCTTGCTGGCGGTATGGCGCTGCCAGGTGCAATCGTCACACGCGCTCTTACCTATGCACTCTTTGAGTGGTTCCGAAAATCCGAGCTGACCGCGGATAGAGCGGGGCTGCTTACCGTGCAGGATGCCGATACATGCATCTCCGGCTTGATGAAGCTGGTGGGTGGTTCTCAAAAACTGATGGACGAACTCAATACGGATGAGTTTGTAAAGCAGGCGGACCTTTATGAGGATATGGATGAGGATCTGCTGGGGATATACTACAAATTCGTGATGGTTCGCTGGCAGACGCATCCGTTCCCATCAGTACGTGCGCGGGAACTAAAAGAGTGGGCTCAGACGGAGCAGTACCTTCGACTCCTGCGTGGAGACTATCCGCGCACCAATCCCGAAGCCGGTAAACGTACATGCCCGACATGCGGCGCAGTGGCGCTGAACGTATCTCATCGCTTCTGCCAAGAGTGCGGTTCACCGCTCAATCCGGTGGGAGCAACAAGTTAACCAAGAACCGAACTTCGATGTGTGGGATAGACAGAAATAGTATCAGATATCGGCGTAGAGGTAACATAACCACGAATTACGCCAATTGCACGAATAAATGCATTTTATTAGCGTAATTGGCGTAATTCGTGGTTAATAATTAACAGGAGTCAGGTAATGATTAGCAGTGCTGCTATTACGCACGAACGCGACTTTGGGCCGAACGCGCCACCGATTCGGTATCCCGAGCCGGATGTCATCGTTTTGAACCCGAAATTCGAGCAGTACAAAATTGCTTCCGCCCCCATTCAGCGTCTGCATACTGGCATGCTCTGGGCGGAAGGGCCGGCGTGGAATGCTGGCGGCCAGTATCTGGTACTGAGTGATATTCCTAACAATACTCATTTGCGCTGGCTTGCCGAGGATAACCATGTAAGCATCTATCACAACAACTCCAGCAACGCCAACGGAAATACCTTCGATTGGGAAGGCCGTCTTCTAAGCTGTGAGCATAGAGGCCGCAGCGTCGTACGCTATGAACACAATGGCAGTGTCACCGTGTTGGCAGACAAGTGGCAAGGCAAGCCTCTGAATGCTCCCAACGATATCGTGGTGCACCCCGATGGCGGAATCTGGTTCACCGACCCCGGCTACGGGATATTGGGGAACTATGAAGGCAACAAGGCGGAACTCGAAAATAAAGAAGCCGTGTATCGAATCGATGCCAAAACAGGAAAAATGGATATCGTCATTGATGATATGTACAAAGCCAACGGTCTCTGTTTTTCTCCGGATTACAAGAAGATCTATGTCGCGGATACGGGCGTAAGCCACTATCCTGAAGCGCCCAGAAACCTCCGTGTCTACGATGTAATCGATGGAAAAAAGACGAAAAACGGCAAAGAATTCGCCTCGATGAAGATGCAGCTAGATGGGAACGAAGTGGCAGGCCTGGCCGACGGCATTAGGGCGGATATCGACGGTAATATCTGGGTCGGGGCGGGCTGGGTAGGTAAGGGCTACGACGGAGTGCACATCTTTGCGCCAGATGGTGAACGCATCGGCCAGATACTGCTCCCGGAGATCTGCGCGAACGTCTGTTTCGGCGGCCCGAAACGCAACCGGTTGTTTATGGCAGCAAGCCAGTCGCTCTATACGGTCACTGTGGAGACGCAGGGCGCGCATATCACCTGATGAAAGATACACAGAAACGGCGGGCATTCGGAGTGGCAATTAATAATACGATAGGGTATCTTCAATTGTATTACGCATTCTAGAATTACAATACTAGAAAAGAAACCAATCGATAACGATTTATTTTTTTGAACAGAATTTGAACAGAACTTGATATTATATTATTTGATAAAGTTCATGAACACGTTTATAATTGTGATCTGACTTAAATGATTTTTCTCTAAATAGTTATGCTAAAGGGTGATCACTATGAAATTAACCAAACTTTCATATTCCGAATATAAGGGGTTGCCATTAGAATGGTCAATCACAGGTCTCAATTTTGAAGATGTTAATTTGATAGTTTCAAAAAATGCGATCGGGAAAACTCGCTTGGTATCGTTATTAGTTTATTTGGCGCATAGAGTACTGAATAATAGCAAAAACAGCAAATTTCAATATCATAAGCTTCGTACAATCTGTCATTTAGTGATGAGCGCAAAATTGTCAATTATCAACTTGAAATAAAAGAGAATAAAATAATCTCTGAGCATTATTATTATGATAAAAAGATGATGCTAGAAAGTGAGGAAAATGGTATCGGAAAAATTTGGTATACAAAATCCAAAAAAAATATAGAATTTAAAATTCCACTCGATGAATTAATGAGTACACGCCAGGATTCATTATAACATCCCTTTCTGACTCCTTTGCATGAATGGGCAAACGCTTTATATTTCTATCCTTTTAGTTCTGAATTGGGTAAAAATATTATTCAAATAAACCCCAATATTAATGATCCTTTACCATTCGATATACATGATACGACTCAAGTAATCAATTTAATGAATCGTGGTATTAAAGACCATGGGGAAAAATATATAAACATAATTATGAACGATATGCAATTACTTGGCTATGACATCGAGTCAATTTCAATTGGAATTCCTGGGCACAATTTTCCTATAGAAACGTTGGGCATGGCATCGAATATATAGGTAAAAGAACGGGATATATCTAGTGCTCTAGATCAAAGTTCATTATCAAATGGAATGTTTCGAAGCTTGTCAATATTAGCTCAAATTAATTATCATGCTTTTACTGAGAAAACACAATGTATTGTAATCGATGATATAGGAGAAGGGCTTGACTATGAACGTTCATGTCCACTTGTTAATCTATTAATGGCAAAAGCCCGAAAATCGAATGCTCAACTCATAATGACAACTAACGATAGGTTCATAATGAATGTAGTTCCGCTGAAGTACTGGATATTGCTCAAATGTGAGAAAGGCAATATTCAGTTTTATAACAACACGAATTCAAAAAAAATATTTAATGATTTCAAATTTACGGGCTTAAATAATTTTGATTTCTCTAGACTTGACTACGTAAATAGCGAAACCTCTTCGGATGAATAAATTGGCTATTTTTGTTGAAGGGCATACCGAATTCTTTTTGATTCGCAGACTGATGAAATACTTGACACCATCTGAAGATCTGCAAATATCTAGATATGATGTCACCGGGGAGAGATGCAAAAGAAGATTCAGAGATGCAAAGCAATCATTTTATTATGATGATGGTACATATTGTGTTCAACTAGTAGTATGTAGCGCTGGCGAACATGTTATATCAGATATAAGAGAAAGATATAGTGAACTAACTTCAAATGGTTTTACTACTATTTTAGCTGTACGTGATGCTTATCCAGAGTTTAAATATGATGATATTCCAAATCGTATTTCAAGTTGGCAGAAAGAATATAGATATCTAACAATACAACCATTTATAGTTATTGCCACTATGGAAACAGAAGCATGGTTCATCGCGGAACATAGCCATTTTCAAAGAATAGATTCGAAACTAACCATCGAGAAAATCAAAAGTATTCTTCAGTTTGATCCCCGAGTAGAAAATGTAGAGATGCGAAAACATCCAGCCTCAGATTTAAAGAAGATATACAAAAGTGTGGAGGTAAATTACAATAAATATGAGGCAATGGTTAAACAAGATGTCAATTGTCTCAATTTAGAGACTTTATGTGCAGATACTACTAATAGAGCGCACAGTTTAAAAAGATTAATCCACGCAATTGAATTATTCTTCGAAAAGGATATTTCAGAATCCCCATCAGTATAGAACTAATATTTTATTCTGACCCTCCACTCGGACACTAAACAGAAATAGTTTCAGCGGATTGACGAGCAAACAGCGGGAAGAGTTCATCATGTATCTCCGCTGCCTGAGCAAGGTGTACTCTACGAACATCATCCTCGGTATCGAGCATGAGCGGGAATACGCATACGTGCTTCTCGAAAAACAGAGCGGTAGTATTACCGCAACATACAGCTATGGAAATGAGTTGATTGGGAAGGACTGTGAGTATCCATTGTACGACGGCCAAGGTTTAGAACGAACTGTTACTAAGGGCAGCCAGACAGTTATTGGTACATTAACGCTCGATGGTTTTGGTCAGCAGGTTGCATCCACCGGAAGCAGCACCAATCCGTATACATATGTTGCGACAAGTGGATATCGTAACGATAACGATGCCGGACTATCGCTTGTAGGTGCTCGTTATTACGATTCACAAGTAGGAAGATTTATTACTCATGATTCAGATTTAGATGAATGCCCATATCTATATTGTAATCATGATCCAGTGAATTATCTTGATCCCAGCGGTCATAATGCAATAGCTCTCGCTTGGGGATTTACGGAATTAACCTGGGAAATCCCTGTAGTCGGTCAGGTCGCAATTGCGATAGCTGTCGGCATTACCATCGGTGTGGCTATAGGAACTGGTATAAATGAATGTAGGCGGATAACACCGAAAACAGATAAAGATAAACCCTGGGTTAGACATGGTCGGGGCAGAAGCGGTTCTCATTACGACCCGGATCCCAACAAAAGACATGGTGGACCTCATTTAGACTTTCCAAAACCCGTTGGAGGCAATTATAGATTACCAATGCCAGGGAATACCAAGACAAACTTGTAATCATATGGATGATGATCATTTTCTAAGGCAGAACTGCTCATCATCCGTCTAATTAAGTAAAGTTCTGATTATGATTATGAGGTACATATGAAAGGATAGATAGCATGAAATCTTTAAAAGAAAAAAAACTACCATTTTTTACGAACAAAGTCCTTGGGACGAAGTTCATGTTAGATCAATCTATCCTAATCTTTCGAAAGATATTATTTCAGATGGCACTTGGCATTCAATTCCAAAAAGTTAACTCCCGATCAGTTTATATCGTGTTGTAGATGAAAAATATTTTCAGGCATTATATTCTAATTCTGACAATGTACTTTCAAAAGAAATAATGTCCTTATATCCCTTAGATACGGAAGATGATGCTGAATGGGAAATATGGAAACTTGATGAAGATGGATATGCTGTAACATCGGTCTTTTCCATTACTCCAGGTCCTTTTCAAAGCCAAGAAAAAGTCTTAAATTTGCTTGATCGACATGGACTAGGATTTTATCCCCATAACGATTATGTGCAAGGAATTGCTTACTTCGCTGCTATCGAAACAGGTTGTCTAACAGATGCCGTAAATCGTCTAACATGGTTGGAGATCGCGTTACGTGATCTTAATGAAAAATATAATTCACTCAGTGATTCATTTTGGCAATCTATAAAATTAGAGAGTGATAAAGTAGTTCAAAATTTACCTGTCGGCTATAATGTAGAAGAAATTATACCTTTACCACAAATATACATTCCAGCAGGCTGGAAGAGGTGAAAAGCAACTGTCCATCCTTCACTTCAATAATAATTTTAAAGTGAAGTTATAATTTGTCACACATATTTATATCTAATTCGAATAAAAAGCAACCAGCTCACTGCAAAAGATACGTTGCTCAATGTGACTACACTCACGTATACGTACGATGCAAATGGTAACGAAACAGCAGTTTCCAACCCCAATAGCACAACCGTTACCAATATATGTGACGACGACAGCCAACTTTTAAGTGTAACGAATAAGAATAGCACACCAACCACACTATCCACTTTCACCTATGTACTGGACAATGATGGCCGAAGAAGCACCTGCACGGAGTTCAGCGGGGATGTAATTACGTATGGTTACGACTGGGGCGGAAGATTAACCAGCGAAAGCCGTACTGGAACAAACGCCTATTCTGCCAGCTACACACTTGATGCAGTAGGCAATAGAACCCGCCAAAATATCGGCACCAAAACTACTTCTTTCACCCTGTACAACGATGATGAGCTCACAGCTACTGCCAGCAGTAAAGGCGGCTTCGTCAACAGCTATACCTACAACTCCAATGGTGAACAGACTGGACTCATCCTCTACAACAGTTATGTTGATAGATACTGCTTGCAATGAAGATCTCTCTTGACCGAATCGTACTCCAGAGCATATAATGCATTCTGTATATGAATAGATGTTCATGCTGTGCAGGAAGTGAGAGTGTATGGGATACGGGGAGCGATCGGCAGAAGCAGTAATTCTTGGTTCGTTATCTCTTGCAGCGCTTCACGCACTCATTCCATCGCACTGGCTTGCCTTTTCACTCGTAGGCCGTGCGCAGCGCTGGAGTCGGCGGCGCACTGTTGGCCTTGCTGCCATGGCAGGGGCAGGGCATGTGCTCGTAACTATTGCACTGGGGCTGGTGATATCTGGTATCGGCAAGGCAGCGCTCACTCGTATTCCTCCGCAGCTCGAACATGCTGCAGCTTCTGCTTCGCTCCTGCTTCTCGGCCTCTACTTTCTGGTTCCGGCACTCCGAGGGAAACACGGCTGCCGACATCCGCATGAGCACGACTACCACCTCACCGACAACACGATAGCAGCTGATAATATAGCAGAATATCAGAATCCCAAAAAAAACAAGATTGCGCAGACTTCCACTATGGGCGCTCTTATTATTGGCATGACTCTTTCTCCATGCCTCGATCTGCTTCCAATCTATGTGGCAGCATCAGCAATGAAATGGGAAACCATCGCACTGCTTAGCATCGTAATGGCATTTACCACTGTAGGAATTATGAGTCTATTAGTCTGGCTGGCAACACATGGATTGGAGAGATTGCGACTCAGTTGGCTGGAAGAGAATGAAGGCCTGGCCATTGGCAGCCTGCTCATAGCGTTAGGGCTGCTGCTGTACTTTATATAGTGATTTTGATAAACTCCTGGAGATAGGAATGACGGCGGCAAAGATCGAAAAACAGCATACCCATAACGGCGGGCATCACCATCATCACGATGTGAGCAGCATGAGCGATAGCAAAATAAAACTATCCATCATTCTGACTTCGCTATTTGTGGTGGTCGAAATTGTGGTGGGACTTCGAAGTCATAGTCTGGCTCTCATATCCGATGCCGGGCACAACTTCACGGATGCACTTGCTCTCGCTCTCTCCTGGTATGCACTCTGGATAGCGCGAAAACCTGCAAATCCAGATAAAACGTTCGGTTATCATCGCGTAGGAATTCTTGCGGCTCTTATTAATGCTATCAGTTTGGTTCTCATCGCCATCTACATCCTCAAAGAAGCCACTGTTCTTTTCTTTCATCCACAACATGTGGATAGCCTGCCGATGATTATTGTGGCGGGAGCTGCGTTAGTGATGAATACGGTGATTGCGCTTGGGCTTCGCGGAGAAGCTGCACACAGCGTGAATATGCGCGGTGCATTTCTTCACATGGCAGGCGATGCCCTGGCTGCAGGAAGCGTGGTGATTACTGGCGTGATCATCTATTTCACACACTGGTGGATAGCGGACCCTCTCATATCTACACTTATCGGACTATTTATTATCTACTCATCCTGGGGTATGGTCACAGAAACCGTAAATATTCTGATGGAAGGCACTCCACGCGGCCTGGATGTCGACCAGTTAGCCGTACAAATGCAGTCCATATCTGGAGTGCTGGAAGTCCATGATCTTCACGTGTGGTCTATCCGAGATGGAATGAATGCGCTATCGTGCCACCTGCGGATAAACGAATTGGAACTAAAAAGATCGGGGGAGATACTACGAGCGGTCAAAGGAATGCTAGCTTCCGAATATTCCGTGAATCACTCCACCATCGAAACAGAGTGTGGAGGATGTGAAGATGCCGAACTCTACTGTGTCATGACTCCACGAACAGGTGGCTGCAATAACGATCATTGAATTGATGAATTTTCTTAACTCGGATGATCGGATTATTGGATTAACTTTGATTAAACAAATTACATCACAACTCATCTCCGGTCGCTAAGGCTCCCTGCATGGGCCGAGATTGCTGATTTAGTCACCCCCTCTTCCGAAGCTTCCGGAGAGGGGGATTTTTTATGTCTGTGCTGATTTCGCAAGCATAGTTTGATCGATTGTTAATAGTGTTCATTGTGAAGCTAAAATGATTTTGACAATGCCTGAAGCAAGCAATAGAATAATTGGAACATACCCTATCAAATTCGAGTTAACGTTTACAAGAGCTATTTAAAGCTGATTACTTCAAAAAACAGCAAAACTGTGCCTGGTTGCACTGCTTTTAGAAACGGATATTTCTCCTCACTCAATAATTCTGCATAATCGAACATAATCTTCACATATCGTTGGTGCTGCTGTAACGCTTTTTGAAAGGCAATCTCTTATGAATTCCCATCGACGAAACTTCGAGTCAGCCGAGACCGCTGACAATGCCTCACTGGCTCTTCACCAATTTTACAAATTGGGAATAGCCGCCTCACTCAAGAAATACTTAC
>JANXSG010000233.1 GCA_025352825.1 Chthonomonadaceae bacterium
ACTATTCGCAAAGCTGTCTAGCCGATTGCGCCACATTTCCAAAATTTCTGTACTGACCATAAAAGCACCTCCGAATTATGATGCTCTCATTATCCTACATTAGAGGATTGAAGTTGAAGGTGGCAAATATTGGACGCTTACCAAAGGAATGAGATAAATCGATAATTAATTGTTCAAAATTATCACTTATGATTTTATCGCTATTTATGGAAATAGCAAATCGACCATGAAATGGCCTTGGTCCCCATGCAGTGAGAAGACTACCTTCAACTTTTGGACGTCTTCGCTTCCAATGAATATCATTATTGCAAATATCAAGAATGAGTTCATGGTCTGAAGGATCGGCTTTATTTCTTAATGGTTCATAGCTCCCAAATCGTTCGGGATATAACTCCGGGTATGACTTATACAAGCCTTCCAAGAAATTTTTGCCTTCTTGTAGACTTGTAAGACTGTTCCCCACTAGGATATTTATATCAATAGAATGCATATTTTTCTTAATACCTATCAAAATAATCTGCATAAATTTATGAGATTTTATCCTGATGACATAAATGAATGTCATCAGGATAAAATCTCAACTTTAGAACTTGTATGGACTGAATAGACCGGTCGTTATGTTGAATACCCTGATACTACCACTTTCACTCATCGCCTGGATTAATGTCTTAGAAAGTTTCGATGTGGGACTTACAATTCAATTATAAGTTGCGCCGCTTGCTCTTGCTGCATTGATCTGGGCTTGTATCTGCTTAGTAAGAGACAGTTTCAGAGAGTCTTTAATTTCAGTGATCGCACCATGTTCTAATGCATCTGGTATTGTTGTATAAGCTGCTCCAGCAAATGTAGTACTGGGGATACCGACGTGATTCTCTGCCAAGCCTAATGCACCAAGTGCAAGCCTTTGGAATGAAAGACCAGCTGCCCGATTTGCCACGACTTGAGCAACCGCTGGTGCAGCTTGCGCGGCAGCAGCAGAGCTTAACTTGCTTGCGACAAACCTACTTACTCTACTTCCGACAGCTCCGATTGCTCTCCCTGAAACGTAGGTTAGTACACCATCAGTTACTCCATTGAACAGCGATTGCTTGATAGTGTTTCCATCGGCCCGACTTCCTATTGCCGAGCCTAATCCCGCACCAGCAGCTATTGCGACTGGGTTACCTGCAGTGAGCACTCCCGCAATAGCGCCTCCAGCTAGGCTGTACCAGAACCGTTTATCATATTTCAATCCACTCGGATCGGCGTAGTTTATTGGGTTATTACCGCAGAAGGTGTAGAGGTTGATGCCACCTGCGTAACCAACCGGGTCTCTGGTGAGGAAACGGCCTGTATTCGGATCGTAGTAGCGCAGGCCGCAGAGTACGAGTGGAATTCGTATGGTAGGCGTGGATATGTTGACAGGCGCAGTCTCGTTGTCGGTATAGTACCCCCATTGCCCGCCGAAACCAACCATGTCCGGAGATGTAAAGGGGTTGCCTCTCGGCTGGAAAAGACCACGCCATTCCCATCCTGCCAGATCGAGTTCGCAATGATCTGTACAGTACCCACCTGCCCTAGGTGCGATTGCACGAATCCGGTAACATCGATGGCGGTCATCCCAGGCTGGAGCAGAACGGAGGTGATATCCAGCAGCGTTCCATCGATATTCGTGGTGTTGGCCTTATTGAGGTTCGGGGCAGTGTCCCAGGTGATGCCCGTCTCCAACCAGGCAGGGTTGCCGGCAGCGAATAGACATTGACGGCGTAGGCTCTATCTGCGACATTAGGAGCACTGGAGAAGTAGAGTTTTAAGAATGCTCGTGCAGGCGAAGAAGTCACGCCGGTGAGATCGAACTTCAGGTAGGTGACTCGTGTGCCAGCAGAAGGCGGAGTTGAGTCGGTCTTTACCACCAGAGTGGTGAGGCCGCCGAAGTTGGCTGCATGAGAGGTGCCGGCTTGCACGAAGGCGTCTGCTGTAGGTGTCAGAAAGAAAGATGTGGTGGTATCGACGAGCACAGTGAGTGTCGCTGATGTAGGCACACCAGCGTAGGTGACGGTGATGATCGGGGACTGGGAACTTCCGGTCGTGAGCGGAGCCACATCCACGATGAAGGTTTCCTGAGTATCACCGGTAGCACCTCCTATAGAGGTGGGCACAGAAGCGATAGCGTTATTTGATGAGAGATAGAATGCTCCGGACCCTGCAGGGAGCGCTCCGCTGAATTTGATAGTTGCCGTGGTATAGGTACCACCGTAAACGATAGTGGGGTTCAGAGTAACTGAAGTAACAGTCACGGCCTTTGCGGATATACGTGCACAAATCATAATAGATGCGAGTAGTAAGTATTTCATGAGTGAAGAAGCTACTCTCAAAATTGTGTTCTGGCGAGCAGGCAGTGAGGAAAAGCCGGCCATGTTGGCAGACCGGCAGATGTTTCTGCGGGGATGCATAGTTGAATTCCTTTCATGAGGTTTCAACAAAGCGAGTGAAGAGACGAGTTATTTTGGTGAAAAAAGAGGATGTGAACAGTGGTATTGAATTGTCATCCTGGACAATGCATAACTTCAAGACTAGTATATCGACTATGCTGCATAATGTCAAGTAAGTTATATTAAATTTTGATTAAGGTTTTGGAAATATTTGGAAAGCTAGTGGATAGTCTATAAACACAAATTGCCCCTTCTCCTATTTTGGGGAGAAGGGGTGCGGGTGAGGGAGATATGACTATTTCTTCAGGCTGCTGAGATAGGAAGCAATTGCCTTTAAGTCTTTGCCTTTGATCGATTCTGCATAGCCGGGCATTGTCGAGTCTGGCTTATGCAGCTTTGGGTCTGATACCTGGTCAGACAGCCACTTTATGGTGTGCTTGGCATCCGCGCCTTCTTTTGTCAGGTCAGGACCAGCTTTACCACCATTAGCGCCAATGCTGTGGCAGCTTCCGCATCCATTCGATGCATAAAGTTTCTTCCCAGAGGCTATTTCAGCCGCGCTGGGAGCCGATGTCTTTGCACCTTTTTTACTTTTTGGCGGGCCAGCAAGAGCCGCAGTGGCTACCACCGAAATGGAACAAACGACGAAGATGGCAGTGAGCCCCTTGCCATTTTTTATTTTTCCAAACAATATTATTCTCCTTTACCAATAGTTATAGATCATTCTGTGATCTATGCATATGTGTCCTCACATTCCTGACGGTTGATGTGAGGAGTAAGTATTTCTCAAATGTTATACCCTGTACAGCAAAACTCTTGCTCAACCTTGATTATGAAGCGAACGAAGTATGGAATAAAATCACTATACACGCTGTTCGAAGGGGCTAATTTCTATGTCTGATAATTCTCAATCCAGCCCATATTTTGGACTGCCCGATACTTTAAATCCAGTGCCTGCCGAGTTTGCAGAACCCCTGGAAAAAGCTCTTAATGAACTGCAGTCCCGAAATGTTCTGCTATTCTTGAGTTCATCTGAAATAGTATCTGATAACTGGCTGAAAGCTTCACCAATCGAAAAAATTCTCAGGGATTCCCCTCTAGAAGCTCCTCCTATGAAGGTTTGGCAGCTTCTTGATAATTTGTGGATCATCTCTCTGGAAGTTCGCAGCGACAGCCGTGATCCAATTAATGCCCACTATATTAACTCACTTCAGCGCACTCTGGTCGAGCAGCTTAGCGGTCTCTGGCAGACTGAGAATACTGCTTCTGAATCCGTAAACCAGGCAGATAATTATCCGCCTCTATTTCGTGTTACAACGATTGCGCCGTTATCAACCGATGAAAATCTTGATGATAATATATCCGAGCTGAATGAGCTTCTCGAAATCATCATCAACAAGCAGCTCCATAGTCAATTTCAACCCATTGTAGATCTGCGTGATGGTCAGGTCTTAGGTTACGAAGCGCTCATTCGTGGCCCAAAGGGGGCGCCGCTGCGCCGCCCCGGAGCAATGTTCAAAGCCGCGGATAAAGCAAGAATGGTATCCTGGTACGATATTGCCTGCCAGGAGAAGTGTTTTGCGCTTGCAGCTCAGAATAAACTTAAGAAACTCCTATTTATAAATATGGATGCAGAAGGGCTGGCCTATCTCGATGCCTACGATAGATCGCTGGCGATGCGAGCCAGAGAGTACGGCATATCTCCCAGCAGCGTGGTGGTAGAGATCACAGAACGGCAGACACTTGATGACTACCCACAACTGGTGAAGTTTATTAAGCATCTGCGCGAGGATGGTTTCAAAATCGCTATTGACGATGCCGGTTCGGGATATAACAGCCTCTACACAATCGCCGATCTCCGCCCTGAATTTGTAAAAATCGACCGTAATCTTGTGCGAAACATTGATGTTCGAGGGGAAACGCGTGCTCTTCTGGATGCATTGGTGCACTATGCCCGCCATATTGGAACGGCTGTACTAGCAGAAGGTGCAGAGACAAGGGAAGAGCTAGCTACCCTTATCGATCTTGGAATACCTTATGGCCAGGGATACCTTATGGGGAAGCCTCAGGACGATTTTCGGGGCGTGGGGCGTGAAGTACGCGAATTTATACAGAGGCGATATCAGATACGTACGAAGATTGTGACCGGGCGAACTGTTACGGTGGGTGAAATGGCAAACCGAGGAGTAATCGCCGCGCCGGATGAGCCTCTCGCGCTGGCAGCGAAAGCGTTCGCAAAGAACCCTAGTCTGACCAGTGTCACCGTAGTTGAAGACGGTTTTGTGCGCGGGCAGATTTTACGAAACCGACTACAGCATGTGCTCGACATGGCTACTGCGGCCAAAGTAGGGAATTTTCTGCCGGATGAGATTGTCTCTCAGTGGATGAGCACACAGATGCTCCTTGTCGATTCCGACTCACCAATCTCACTGGCCGCGCGGCAATCTACCACCCAGTCTGAGGTTAGTTTGGAAGCAGATATTATCGTGGTGGCAGAGGGCGATAAATATATCGGCGTAATTCCCAGCCGCACGCTCATCGAAGCCGTTACTCACATGCAGGAAAACAGAGTGAAATATTCCGATCCGATAAGCGGGTTTCCAGGAAGATTAGTTCTTGAACAGTCTTTGGAAGAGCGATTGAAAGTCGATGATCCTTTTGTGCTTATCAGGGTGGATATCAATCATCTAGAAAGATATAATCGCCGTTATGGGGTAAGCCATGGCGATGTAATTATACAAACTCTGGCCAGACTGCTTCAGGAATCTACTGCTGTTGAATGTGGCATACATCCACAGATATTTCATCTAGGCGGCGATGATATGCTCATTCTGGCCGAGGCGGCATATACAGAGACTATCTGCGAAAAACTAGTCTCTGGATTTGGCAAGTTATTGCCTCAGTTTTACCCAGGAAATGAGCTGCGTCAGGGGTATGTGGAGTTCATGGATGGGGGTGAATCACTTATTCGTGTGCCTTTGATGACCTTGGCTGTGGCTGCACAGACTAGCCGGGCTCTTAAATTTGCACATATCGGGCAGCTTGCGGAGTCTCTTGAAGCGCTGCTACACTCTGTTAAAATGCTGCCCATAAGCCAGTTTGTAATTGATCAGCCGCTTGCCAGCTTACAGAGCCATGCGGCCTAGTTTTAGACACTGCACTAAAGTACAGGTCTGGATTTGCGAAGCCCATCTCCGGTGCGCTTAGGCTCCCTGCGTGGGTTGAGATTCCTAACTTATTCACTCCTCTCCTGTTTTTGGGAGAGGGGCCGGGGGTGAGGGCTTCCTACTCATCGACGACAACGAGTGTGCAGGGGTGTTTCATTGCGGGGCTGCTGATGGTTCGTACAGTCTTTTTATCTTTCGAGACCTGGCGTATGACTCCGTCAAGAGCGATGGATATGAGTGTATCTCCATTCGCCATCCTTACAAATCCGGAAGGCCAGTTGAGATGCTGATCGGCAGGATTGTCGTCACCGCCGTATTTCCAAACGATTTCACTCTTTTTATTCACCTCTACCAGAAAGTAACCAGCGACACTTCCGTAGCCTGCTCCGCTGCTCATAAGGGTGTTGCCATTTTTTAGTCTGGTGGCGAGATAGGGGAAGGGGAGCGCGTACTGCCAAACGATCTCCTTATTTTTGTTCACCTCGATCACTTTATCTTCGGTACTCGCGCAAATAAGTGTATTCCCATTTGGCAGCCGGCGCACCTGGCGCATAGTGGGGTTGGGACGGTGGTTGTCATTCGCAACATCGTACTGCCACACAATATTCTTATCTTTATCGATTTCAATTACGCAGTGTCGACCGTTATCAGCGATTACCGTGTGCCCATTGGGAAGACGCTGGGCAGATTCCGCTCCCTCTACAGTGGGCTTACCTACCTCCCAAACCACCGATTTATCAGGGGCAACTTCCTGCACAACCGAACCACAGACGATAAGCAGATTGCCATTTTTGAGAAGCTGTACATCGTGGCCATTATTGTTAGTGGCTTCCCAGAGCGGAGTCCCATCGAATTTGATCTTAATTACCTTTCCATTATTATGATCTGCCGAGATGATATGCTCTTCGGCAATGGCGGGCAGTGATGTAATAGCAATTGTACCAAGAATTATTATTGATTTACAAAAATGCATGAGAGGTGTCTCCAAGAGTCAGTTTCTAGATAGTTTATAGTTACTCGTATGAAGTGAATTAACCTGCTGAGAATATTTCTGAACTCGGATTAAACGGATTTATGGATTGAGAATGATTATCGAACACGAAAATTATCCACATTCCCAATAGGCATCTTTTTCTCAACCGCACAGCCAGCCCTCATCCCCCTAGCCCCCTTCTCTCAAAAACAGGAGAAGGGGGAATCTTGATCGTTAATTCTCCCCCTTCCCTAACGCAAACAGCTTTATCGTTTGCGTTAGCAGGGAAGGGGGCCGGGGGGTTAGGTAAAAATAGGCTACGTTAATCAAGAAAATCCATAAATCCGTTTAATCCGAGTTCAGATAGATTCTCCTCTTTTCTTGCTTTTGAATGTTACGTAGAGGATGGGCGCGAAGAGGAGAGTGAAAATGGTGGAGAAACTGAGTCCGCCGATGACTGCGACAGCTAGAGGTTTCTGCATTTCGGCGCCGGCGCCTATACCCAATGCGAGGGGCAGAAGTCCTAAAATTGCAGTAAGTGTCGTCATAAGAATCGGGCGGAGTCGTACCTGCCCAGCGCGAATGACCGCCTCTTCCACAGGGATTCCGTCCGCTTCCGCTTTTTGTGCTTGGTCAAGAAGAAGGATTCCGTTTTTGACCACCACCCCTGCGAGCATGATTGCACCCATGAAAGAGGATACATTCAGTGCTGTATTTGTCACCCATAATCCCATAGTGACACCAAAAAGGGATAGCGGCATCACCAGCAGGATAACAATCGGGGCAGTGAATGAACCAAACTGAAACAGCATTACCGCAAATACCAGCAGTATAGCAAGAGATAGTACCTGCACCAGACTGTGAAAGGATTCGGCCTGGCTCTGAAACTGACCGCCTAGTGTATAATTAATTCCGGCAGGCAGCGCAGTTTTCTTCATAAGTGCCAATACATCTGTTTTAACACTGCCTAAATCGCGCCCGGAGAGCTGTCCAGTCAGAGATACTAGTCTGCGCTGATCTTCCCTGTTCATTTCACGCGTGCCAGGTACGTTCTCGATCGTCGCGACGGAAGAGAGCGGTAGATTAAATCCTCCAGGAGTTCGTATTGGAATTGCTGCCATATGTGCCTGATCTGCGCGAAATAGGAGTGGATAGCGTACTCGAACACCTATTTGGCGCTCTCCCTGCAGAAGCTGCGTCACCACGTCACCAAGCATTGCTGCATTCATCTGATTCGCTACTGTATCTGGCGAGAGACCCATACGCCCTGCACGTATAGGATCGACACGCGCAACCAGCTCCGGGCCTGCCTCTACGGCACTTGACTTTGTGTCGACAACACCTGGTACCTTGTTTAGTTTTAAGAGAAGTTCCTCTCCCGTTTGGTTTAGTTCCGCCTGGTTCTCACCGAAAAGTTTTATCTCTACTGGCTTAGGCGCACCTTCAAGGTCTCCAATAAGATCCTGTAGTACCTGATGAAAATCGACATCCACTCCTTTTACTTCTGACTGGATTTTATCTCTCAGATCATCCATAATCGCGTCAATACTGCGATGGCGTTTCTGATTCAGAACGATGGCAAAATCGCCCCGGTTCGGCTCAGTGACCGCGAAGCCTAGTTCGGTGCCCGTACGTCTGGAGTAGGCTTTAACCTCTGGCGTTTCGGAAAGCAGCTTCTCGACTTTATGAATAAGCCGATCACTCTCATCGAGAGAGGTTCCAGGGGGAGTCCAGAAATCGAGAACGAACGCCCCCTCATCCATCTCCGGCATTAATCCCGTGGCTAGTCTGGAACCGGCGAATAGTGTCAGAGCGATGATCACAGAGGCAGCAACCGGCATTATCCACCGATAGCGAAGGCCAAACCTAAGAGTTTTGAGATAGAACTGTATCAGCTTCTCGAAGAGAGGGCCATGTTCTTTTGCTCCCGGTTTCACTCTCAGAAATGCTGCACAGAGAGTTGGGCTGACCAGCAGTGCTAACACTAACGAGACCAGTAATGAGATGGTGAGTGTGACTGCCAGCGCAGTGAAGAATGCCCCGGCTACTCCTGCAAGCAGGATGAGAGGCAGGAATACAACCACCGTCGTAAGTGTGGAGGAGATCATGGGTGCAGCTATCTCGGATGCTGCCGAGTTTACTGCAAATGTTCCAGATTCTCCATGTGAAAGATGCCTGAAGACGTTCTCAACTACCACGATAGCATCATCTATTACCAGGCCAATACCTACCGCCAGCGCGCCCAAGGTCATCAGATTAAGAGTGAGTCCGGCGAGCCTCATCAGCAGAAAAGTGATCAGCACCGTGGAAGGAATGATGGCAGCGGTGACTAAGGTAGCACGAAGATTGCCCAGGAACAGCATGAGAACCACCACTGCAAGCCCGGCTCCGATAAGAACAGCGTCTCGTACGCTGCCAACCGCTTCTCCAATCAGTACCGACTGATCGTAGAATATCCCGACTTCTACACCCCTGGGGAGAGTGCTTTTGATGGATGCTATCTCTTTTTGAACCGCATCGACCGTGCTCACTGTATTTGCATCTGGCTGCCGAACGATATTTAGCAGCACTGCTTCCGAGCCATCTGCGGTGACACGAGTGGTGCGATCCTGAGAGCTGAGCCGTATATCAGCTAATGCTCTGAGAGGGATGGGTGCTCCCCCGCGCTGAGCAATCACTATCTTTCCCAGCTCATCCGGGGTGGTATTTTCTCCTGAAACCAGCGCTTCGTACTGTTGATAACGTGCGTCAAGCCGCCCGACAGCGCGGACGATATTAGACTGCGTGATTGCCTGCTCGACATCGGGCAGTGAGAGCTTATAGGCAGCTAGTTTTAGTGGAGAGACATCCACCGCGATCTCGGGGACGCTGCCACCCTGTACTACAACTCTAGCCACCCCCGATACTCTGCTCAGCCGAGGGCGAAGTGTATAGGTTCCGATACTCCATAGTTCGGTCTGAGAAAGAGTTTTAGAGTGCAAGGAGAGGCCGAGAATAGGAAATACGGTGGGGTTCATGCGTTCCACACCTATCCTGGTGTCCGGAGGAAGCTGAGATCGCTGTTCATTCACTCGCGTATTAACCAACTGCTGAGCCAGGGTCATATCTGTGCCCCAGGCGAAATCGATAGATATCTCCGCCGCGCCGCGTTGGATTTTGGATCGGATTTTTTTCACCCCAGGCACAGACGCAATTCCCTCTTCCAGTGGGCGAGAGACGCTGACCTCCATCATGCGTGCGGGCCTATCTCCCGATTCTGCTATGATAACAACTCTCGGAAATGAGACATCAGGGAGAATCGATACCGGAAACGAGGATATTAAACCCGCGCCAACCAGGCAGAGAGCGATTGTGGTGAAAAGTATTGCTTTGATATGCCGGGTCGCGAAGCGGCTCAGGCTCATGTGGTTAACTCTCTCGTGTTACATGGAGGGAAATCTGTATTTATCGGTGAAAAGTAAATCGAACGTACAATATGAGAATATTTAGCTGCAGTTGCATACGTCAACTCATAAAGAGACCTCTTTTGAACCAAATAAAGTTTAGCCGATTGACCATTATAATTATTACACTCTTAGTAATCTCTAAGTCTGCTCAATCAGATCAAACAACTATGCTCCTACCCCAGCCAGAGATGAATAGCATACTGGAAAAAATTCGAATCGAACACAGGCTGCCTGCGATTGCCGCCGCCGCCGTGCTGGATGGAAAGATCGTTGCAGAAGGAGCGGTGGGGCTGCGCAAGGCAGGTTTCTCTGTGCAAGTGACTATCACCGATCAGTTCCATCTTGGTTCCTGTACGAAATCAATGACAGCCGTATTGATTGGAATGATGATTGATGAGGGCAGGCTGAAGTGGACGACTACTCTTGGCGAAATTTTTCCAGAATTTGCAGCTTCTATCCTGCTTTCGTATAAAAACATAACAATTCGGCAGTTGTTGTGCCATGCAGTGGAATTCCATCCGAAATAATAAACAGCCTCGACTTTTGGCATCAACAGACGCTGCCTATCACAGAGCAGCGTCAACTCCTAACCAAATTAACCGTTTCCCATCTTTCGTCTTCTGTACCCAGAACGAGATACGAGTATTCCAACAGTAACTATATTATTGCAGGAGCGATTCTCGAAAAGCTCAATGACATATCATGGGAAGAGCTCATAGAAAAACGTTTGTTTAAACCACTTGGTATGACATCCACTGGTTTTGGCCCGATGGGAAGTCGAGACAACATTGAGCAGCCGTGGGCACATCAAATTGTAGATGATGATCTCATTCCAGTCTATGCTGATAATCCACCTGTCCTTGGACCTGCTGGAAGAGTACACTGTTCCATTACCGACTGGGCGAAATATGCGATTTTTATCCTTGCTGGCGTTCGGGGAAAGTCGCTGCTGCTCAAGCCATCAACTATAAAAGAGCTCATTACTCCTCCTTATCTTGACAAGAAGAATGCAGGATCGGACTATGCATCTGGCTGGCTGTGGAAAGACCTTGGGAAAACGGCGTCGTATTGACACACGCTGGCAGCAACACACTCAACTACGCCGCGATCTGGATTGCCCCGAAGCGCAATTTCGGAGTGGTGGTAGTTACTAATGCGGGCGGAGATACCGCACCGAAGGGAACAGATTCTGCTGCCGCACAGTTAATTGGTAGATTGGTAGAGGCCGCTGGAAAGAATGGTGGTTGAGAATTGAGCCCATGAAGGGAGCGTCTAGCGACCGGATATGGGCTTTGCAATTCTAGACCGGTACTTTAGTGCCGCGTCAACAATGGACGCTGGGCCATCACACAGCGGCTTCAAAAGCATATTCAGCTTCGACTCTTGCAGTTGGGAGTCGAGGGCGCAGCACCCTCAGTTGGACGTCGCGGCGGTAGACCTGTCGGAAAAGATCGCCCTTCCGCTCTACTGCAGCAGTCTCCACCGGAAGCTCAGCCTCAGAACCCACATAGATGGTCACCGCGTCTTCCCGTATGTCACAGAATAGCTCCTGAACAAGCCCCTGGTGCGATCTATCCAGAGCATCGGCAAGCCGTAAAATGGGAGCTAGCAGCATCACCCGCTGTTTGTTTTCATCACTGAGAATTCCAAACGTGGTGTGTTTCACTGCATCCGGACCAGATTTACGGTGATAACGTGCGAGGTTCGCTATGATGGTTTTCTCTTCACGAGTCAACTCTGGGAGGGGCTCCTGAAGAATCATCATCATAGCGTGTTGGTGATGGCCTTTTGCGCTGACATAGTAACCGATATCATGCAGTATAGATGCATACTCCAGCAGCTTACGATCCTCTCTTCCGAGGTTATGCAGCGACTCCAACTCCATGAACAGCGTCCCTACCAGGCACTCCACTTGATGAGAATGGCCTGAATCGTAATTGTAGAGACGGGCAAGTTCCAGAACAGCGTTTAATTTAATGTTCATAACCACCATTACCTCGAATGAGACTGCCAAGCACAATTTAAACCACAAATCATGCAGTACAGGAAATTTAATCCACAGTTTTAGGAGCAGTGTTTATCGTAGAGAACTCCCCATCTGAGGCCTCGAGAGCTGATTGAAATTTTGTTAGCAGCCAGCATTCCCATTATTCGTTGCAGTATCTGGGCTCCCCCAAGGATGATATCATTACGACGTGGATCCAATCCAGGTATTTCTTTTCTGCTGGATATCGAACTAACTTCCAGAAGCTTGATTATCCGAGATAAGTCTTGGTCTGCTATCTCTTTTCCATGCAAAGCTTCAGCCTCTAGATACTTGCCCTGGATCATACATCCCAGTGTAGATATCGTGCCGCCAACCCCCACCATTTCGAAATCCTTCAGATTCGAGACATTTGCTATCGAAGGAAAAGATTGTTCAATCTGTTTTCTTGCCTTTTCAAGCTGCACTTCAGTCGGTGGATCAGAACACAAAAAAGCTTCTGTAATTCTAACTGCCCCTAGAGGCGTGCTTATCCTGGAGAGAATAGACATGTCTCTTCCAGTTACGATTTCTGTGCTGCCCCCACCAATATCAATAACGATGAGATCACGCCGATCACGCCAGAGAGGGTCTTTGCGGACAGCCATATACGACAATCTCGCCTCTTCCTCACCAGATAACACTTCGACATTAACCCCCCACTTTTCCTTCAAAGGCTTGAATAATGCGTCTCTATTTTTTGCTTCTCTCAATGCGGCAGTACCCACAACAGTAATCGATTTAGTATCCTGACTTCTAGCCACATCATAAAATTCTCCAACAGCAGCCAGTGTTCGAGCGATGGGTTCGGGCTGAAGCAGCGGCTGATCGAACCGCATTCCCTCACCTAATCTCGAGATAATCGAGCGTTCATAAAATCGAATGGGGTAGGCTGGCGCCATATCTGCAGTGAGCAGCTTCACAGAATTTGTACCGATATCGATACAAGAACAGAGCAATGAATCCGGGCTTTGACTATCCTTAACAGCTTGATTAAAGAAGGGTTGATCCATCGGTAGCTGTTAATCCTCCACATCATCGAAAGCGTTATTATCCTTCGATCCTTGAGTTGCTGTTATAATTGCATCTGCTAAATCACCTTGCTGCTGTCTGCTCAATTTTCGTTCTTTTTGGAGCTTATCTAAGAACTTGACCAGCTTTAAAATCCTTCGTGGCCACTCTTCTGTATCTTCAATCGATAGATTTGGCCACATCATTTGAAGTTCTGCCGGCAGAGGTATAAGTTTTTCCATTTGGCGTTGTAAGCGCCCTCGCATCTCACTCCTATCGTGTCGGCAAAGCAGTCGAGAAGTAGACTGCATGAGTACAAGCAGTTCACCAATGGGGAGGGGTCGTTCTGGCTGCATCGGAGAGAGAGGCGTCGCAGCAGCTTCCGGTTTTTCGGATGTTGAGAATGAAGGAGAGTTTTCCTCTACATCCGTAAAATGGAATGGTGCAAGCATCGATCGTATATACTCTGCTTTGACAGGAGTAATCCCAGGCACTTTATCTAATTCGGATGGAGTGGCAGCTTGCAGCTTAAAAAGAGTATTAAATCCTGCCTTTTGGAGTGCACGTAATCGTATTGGGCCAAGTCCGGGCAACTCAGATAGCAGAGTTGGCTGCTCTGGAAGCTCCGGAGATATTGCGGCAGTTGCCACTGAGGTGTTTCGATTTAATTTGGATATTGGAACAGTCATCAAAGATCCTCATCCTCAAGCTCGATTAGGAAGGCATTTTCGGCACGATCTGAATAGTGTGGCGGTTGGTTTGGTGTTCCACGCCCTGAAGAACTGAAGGAACTGAGAATCTCTCTTGGCCTGAATCACGTTTGCGACTTTCATTAAACCAATTCCTGCATCAAAACTTAGGCAAGCTTCATAATTTTTTTTAGTATATCCTATCGCGGCAGAACTTCTTGAAGCCGCTGCTTCGGAAAGCATTTCAAAAAGTTCGTGCAGAACAAAATCCATATCATGGATATCCCCGATACTATCCTGCAGTTCGCGTAATTTTTCATGGAGCGCAGCAAAGTTATTATGCAGCTTGGGAACAATCTCGATACCCGGCAGCATTAGGTCAATGGAATATCTCAGCTTTTTTATGCATATTCGAAGTTTATGCAGTTCAGCTATTTTACTCGAACTATCCAGGCATTTCGCTGCCACAATCACGCCACTCATCGCTGGTGATAGGATTTCATCTGCCATATCAAGAAGCTGTTCTTCACAGTCTGCTTCGGGTAATTTGTACTGACCTTTGAAATGAGGTACGCGGTTCTTAGGTGTATTTAAGGAAGTCCGAATCGCAATGGAATCGAATTTCTTGACGAGTTCAATTTTAAGGATTCTTTTTAAAAGCTGGGCATCTGTGCTAACATCACTTGTGTCGCTGCTGCTATCACCTTGTTCATTAGAACTACTATTAAGCTGAAGAAATGTGGAGATCGCAACAGCTTCATCTTCATTGAGCACTGCCAAGTTGCCCTCAACTAATTGCTTTAGAATGAAGGAATCGCGTGCAGCGCTGAGGTCATGTACTACAGTTTTCAACTCGTTTAGTAAAGAGCTATACTCACGAGAGTGGTAAAATCTCTCGAAAAGCTTCATGGAGACAGCAGAACGACGTGCCCATACTCTAATCAGTCGAAGCCTGTCCGGATTTGAAGTCTTCTGAAAATCGAGCAGATGGCCGGAAAGTGTATCCAGCCTAATTCGAATTTGTTGATCTGTGTAGTCTCGTACAGAGCGGGGCATTCGGTTCACTCTCTCAGTCCGAGTTTTCTCCAAAAACAATACGCAGTTCGTGTTCTTTATCCGCCCCTACGAGTGCAATAACGCTGTCGCTAATTGCGAATACGGTTTCGCCAGATGGTAGAATTGCATGTCCATCACGGATGACTGAAATGATAAGAGCCTCTGCAGGGAGCGCGAGTGATTTAACCTCTTTGCCAGCGACGATTGAGTTTTTTCTGATCTCGATCTCAACAATTTCAATATTTCCACGATTGAGAGCGGCTAGAGGGATCACTTCTCCTCCGCCCACCTCCTGCTCAATGAGATTATAGATAATTTTAGTGGAGCTTACCGTGGCGTCGATACCTAGCTTCTTGAAAAGTTTTTCATTACGAGGATCATTAATTCTTGAAATCGTACGTGGTACATTGTACTCCATCTTGGCCATCTGACATACCACGAGGTTATCGTCGTCACTTCCGGTGACAGCCACTACTGCGTCCGCTCGACCGAAACCCGCTTCCAACTGCTGATCGGCCTGGCATCCGTCACCTTGCATCACCACTTCGCCAAGTTCTTCAGATATAGTCCGGTATCGTAATCGATCTTTTTCAAGCAGAAGGACTTCATGTTTCGCCGCAAAAAGCGTTTTGGCTAGGTAGTAACCTACATTACCACCGCCTACTATAATAATATACATTTATTCCGCCTAAATTTTTCCAGTGTTCGCAGAGCACGCTATACAATGGCAGCAAAATTACCATTAAATATAGACTGCCACAATTAGACACCGAGTGACAAATACTCTTCGGAGTAGTCCTTGGCAAGTCCCCATTCATTTGTATTAACGAAATCGCGCAGCAGACCAGACGCAATGGTTGTGGTGCAAAGAGTAATGACTCCTAGCTGACGGTATCTGTCTGCACGAATAGGGTCGTAAATACGTGCGACCACCTTCTTCACATCGAAAACATGCTGCGTGAGCTGTGCCGCCATAATGTTTCTATTATCGCCCTGGGTAACGGCAATAAAAACATCTGCTTGTTCTATCCCAGCTCTGCGAAGCACATCCTCATCAATGCCATTTCCAACAATTCTGTTTCCTTTGAACTTAGATCCCAGTCGTCTGAAAGCTTCACTTTGTTGGTCGATAATAGTAATCGTATGCCCATCTCGGTACATGAGGCGAGCGAAAGTGGAACCAACTCGTCCGCATCCTAGAATGACGATATTCATATGAGCCTGGTTCCTTTCTTGAGCTTAAGTCAGTATCTTCACTGAGCATATGGCCCACTTTAGTATACTCCATAATGGAGTATAAATTTAACTCCAAGCAGTTGATACTAGCCGGCAGTATTTGAATTATCCCAAAGTCAATATCCTCGTAGATCCGAGCAGTGGTGGCGGGAGAGTGTGATGAATTCTAACGCATCGACTACGTAATAAGTCCATTGAAGCCACACACGAAGTCAGCATGTATGGGGTAAGATTGATAGTACCGAAATGAATCAGACATGGTGATCGAGGAGGAGGAGAATGCAAGGTAAGGAGAGTACTGAGCTTATCAAACTAAAGGGAAGTGATGTCGTTCTTAGAGCGGCTGATCCCGAAGACAGCGCCAGAACTCATTCTGTTCGATGGTCTGTTGGCTGGGTTGATGCACCTTCAAGGCATAGGGTATGGCCGGAAGCGGATGCAGACTGGCTTTCGAGACACTACTATAAGGAGATCGTGGCAGAAGTTGAGGGTGTCATTGCTGCACGAGTAGGACTAGAAGCCTATCGACAGCCATTCGCGCAGCTAATCGATCTATCTGTCCGCCCGGATTATCGGCGAATGGGTCTGGGAGAGATCCTTACCAAAACGTGTCAGACTGAAGCCGCGAAGCGCGGATTTACAGCCATATTTCTGCAGACTGAGATCGACAATCACGCTTCTCACAGGCTATATACCTCGCAGGATTTTGTACCTGCTGCCTATTCGAAAATGCTGCGTATGGTAAAATTTCTGGACTATCCTCTGCTTGAAGAATTTAAACGAACACATCCTCTGTGTCAGTACAGCTGCGTTCAGGCAGAGGGAGATAAAAATGCATGGAATCTAATATGGAATGCATATGTCAACTCGGATTCTCTGAGACTTCAGTTGGACGGGGCAGCATCGCAATCAGAAAATAATGGAATTGGGCCTGCCATCTCTGAAGTGGAATGGTGCATAGGCCAGGGGGAACGGGGATTAATAATGTACATAACTATGGAGGACGTACACGACCTGCAGCCTGGGCATCACGTATCTCTTGAAATCAGTATAAAAAATCTTGGAAGGAAAAAAGAAGGCGGCGTAATTCAGATGTCACTTCCGGTAGGAGCCAGGGTGAGCAGTCCTTCCATGAATAAGCTGCAATGTTTTGCCTGGGAACTGGCTCCAGGTGAGGAGATTACCCAGCCTGTTGTAGTCCAAATTGAGCCAAGTTTCGATAATTCTGTGCTATGGTATCTAAACCATAAGAGTCTTCCAATATGTGCTGACGTCTTCTGGCAAGGCAGCAGAGCCCAACTCTCCGCAAGCCTAAGTATGGCCGCCCCTCCACCCGCATGACCTGATTCTATGAATAAAACTATTTTTCATGGACTATTTTGTGAATAAATAAGAAGTAATCTGAAGATAGGTATTAAACAGGGAGGAATCGTGTTCGTTATAGCCAATATTGCTCTTGAAAATCGACTATGGAAGGGAGAGTTACTTATGGAAGCATACTGCATGAAATGCAAGGCCAAAACGGAGATGAAAGACCCTACGCCAACGACCATGAAAAATGGTAAGCCAGCGACCACGGGTACATGTTCGACCTGCGGTACCAAAGTGTTTAAGATCGGCAAGGCTGCTTAGTTTTTCGGGCCAAATCGTTCCATACCCACAGGCTGTCTATGCATATGCATAGACAGCCTGATTTTATATCTGGAAAAAAATCATTCTCCCTATTGAACACATTCCCTGAACGTATACATAAACGTTATTGCAAAATCCACAAAGTAGTGAACTCTCTTCAAACCCTCACCCTCCCGCATTGGCGTTAAGTTAAGCTAATTAATCAGGGATTCACCATCAATCTTAAGCGACGAAATTCATTTCGTCGATTCAAAGTATCTTAACTTAACACCCCCCCGTCCCGCTCTCCCAAAAACAGGAGATGGGGGACAATGGCATTGGTTTTAACTATAGTACAGAGCTTTGATCTTGATATAAGTGCATATTTCACGAAATAGGAGATAGGAAACCAACGATTTAATGCTCCCCCTCTCCTGTTTTTGGGAGAGGGGGTCGGGAGGGTGGGTCAAAAGTCTCTTTCGGACCGTAAAGGGGCTAAAAGTCGCTATTTTTCAATGGCAGATCAGCGTCAAAAAAATCTTCGTCGCATGTATGGGCATTGTAGAGCGATTTTTTTTCAATCGAAAATTTCAGAAAGACTTTTGACCCGCCCTCTCGGGGGGTGAGGGCAGAAATATTCAGATACCAACATTTGAGTCCAACGCGCTCCGTTTTGAATGCGTGAGTAAGAACAAATCAAGGGAAAGTGACACTATATCTCACACACAGGGATGGTACGAATATTTTTCCAATCTTCTGGCGTATCGACATCCATCAATCCCAGGGGGAAAGGCACTACAGAAATCTCATGTTTGTAACGCTGCAAAATATATTTCGCCCCCTCTTCACAAGATAGTGACTGTAGTTCATCGAAAAGTGTCCGATGGAATAGTGCCGGAACTCTCGGCCCTTCTCCGTAATCTGATGCAACGATTTTAGCGCCACTATTCCGATGGGTTTGAATAAGCTGATTAATAACTCCCGAAGTGAGAAATGGCTGATCGCAAAGCATAATGCATACGGATTCTACATCTGATGAGCTTAGAAGCAGCGCTTCGATACCTGCAACTATACTGGAACCCATTCCTGACTGCCAGCCTGGGTTGACTACGCAGTGCACAGGCCGATCTTCCAGTTCAGGACGAATGAGCTCAGCGGATGCGCCGAGAACCACGATGAGTGGTTTACACACACTGTTAAGTGCAATATCCACAGCTCGTTGGATAAGCGTCTTGCCTCCTCTGCAAAGAAGCTGTTTGGGAGATCCAAAACGGCTGGAACCCCCAGCAGCCAGAATAATCAGACCAGTACCAGGCATGAATCCTCCTGTCCGATGGAGACTTTAACGATGGGAGAATGTGTGTGAATGGACACTTTTCTATCCCGTAGGAAACCACCATTTCGCCGATTGAAAACCGCCTGTATTTCGGATACGATTGAGAGAGCAACCTCTTCTGCAGTTTCCGCACCTAAATCCAGACCAGTTGGTGTATGCAGTTTCATGCGATCCAAATCGTTCAGGGCAAAGCCTTCTTCCAGTAAATCGCCTTGCATCTGTTCCGTACGTTTTTTTGGGCCAAGTACTCCAATATAACCCACATCAGTAGTCAACAGATTTTTGAGCCATTCACGATCACGTTCGTAACTGTGCGTCATTGTGATTACTGCGGTGCGATCATCGAATCGGATTTCCTCCTTCAACCGGTCTGGAACCAGCCGAATAGATTCAGGAAACTTATGAGCGTCGAGTAAAAAGTCTCTATGGTCGATTATTGTGACATTCCAACCCAGAATCGCTGCAATCTGAGATAAAGGCACCGCATCATATCCTGCACCACATAGAATCAGTGAGATAGGGGACTGAACTGGTTCGATCAATATCTCAGCTTGCCCTTTCCATCCAGGCAATGAAACAGTTTGGACTACCGGAATATTCTCTGTCCGCACTTTTTCAAGAGATGACTGCATATCGGACAATATCAGATCATCCAGGACATCTCCGGCGAAATTATTTTGCCATCGATGCATTAATCTATACCCATCGCTGACCGTGCACCCACTTTCCGTCCGGAAAACTGTAGCGATGAATCCGGAACCACGTTCCTGTTCGAAACTTGCTATAAATTCTAAACTGTGGATTACACTAGAATTGATCGGTTCGACCAGTATCTCAATCGCACCACTGCAACCCATCTCCGTCACCGGGTCAAACCCGCTTCGGCTATCGTATCTTATCACACCAGGTGTGTTTGTCGTCATAATTTTTACTGCTCGTGCAGCCACATCTGCTTCTAAACATCCACCGCTAATCGTTCCCAATCGAAAACCATCGGAAAAAATTAACATTCTTGCGCCTGGGCGGCGATACGCCGAGCCTTCCACTTTAACCACCGTCGCAAGTGCGGCGGTGGTTAAAGTGGAGATATCTATTCTGCGTTCTGCAGCCATAGCTAGCAGATTAATCATAGACTCTTCTCCTGACTGATGTTACTCTTATCCGTCGCTCATGCCAGATCCAGGGAAGAAGGGAAGTGTGCGCACCCTGGTGCGTGTGAGCTTTGCATAGGCATTGGCTACGGCCGGTGCAATTGGAGGTACTCCCGGCTCACCCACGCCTCCAATCGGGGCGCCGCTCTGGATGATTTTTACGGATACCACAGGAGCTTCCCGCATCAGTAATACGCGGTAGTTACTGAAGTTGCGTGCACTGGCGACTCCGTTTGTGAATTTGACTTCACCCCATAGCGCCGCACTCAGGCCGTGGAATATTCCACCTTGCATTTGAGCTTCAACGGAGTCTGGATTGATGGCGCTTCCGCAGTCAATGGCGACTGCCACTTTGTGCACTCTGATGGTACCTGCTGCTGGGTGGGATACTTCTGCCACCTCTGCAACAATACTATTAAACGATGCAGCAAAAGCGATTCCTCGTGCGTGTCCCGCTGGAAGAGAGGTTCCCCATCCGCCTAGTTTGGCAGCCTCGTTGAGTACGTTCAGGCTTCGAGGATCGTTCGCTAGGAGTCTTTGTCTGAGCATCAGTGGATCAGTATTCGTCGCGAGGGCAACCTCATCTATCGCGCTTTCCACCACGAAGGCATTTATAGAGTGACCAACCGACCGCCAGAAACCGACAGGAACCGTGCCAGGATGCCGTACATACTCAGTCAGTCTGCTACCAAAGTTATAAGCTAACCCTGTTCCGCCTTCGGTCGACTGCGTGTCAACAACATTTCCGGGAATCCAACCGCGCTGAAATAGAATGGAAGGAGACACGATCCTGTTCGCCCAGCCTTTAATATTTCCCTGTGCATCCAGCGCTACTCGTACTCGTGCAAGTGCAAACGGCCGATACTGATCGTTCGCCATATCCTCTTCACGAGACCATGTGAGTTTCACTGGCTTGCCGGCAGCCATCGCTACTTTTACTGCCTGTGCAATGTAGTCTTGTTCAATCTTGCGACCCAGCCCTCCGCCCATTAAGGTGGGATGCACATTGATGCTGCTGGCTGGCATGTTTGTGAGAGCCATTACCGTTCCCAGCACCCAGCCTGGAGCCTGTGTGGGAGCCCAGACATCACATCCTGTAGGTGATACCGATACTGTACAGCAAAGCACTTCCATACACGCGTGCGCAAGATACGGAAGTGTATAAGTCATTTCTAGAGTTTTTGCTGCCGTCTGGAATGCAGTAGTCACATCTCCCTGCTGTTCCGCAACAAGCGCCGGGCCATTTACCATCATCTGTTTGGCTTGTGTTATGTATAATGCAGTGTCGACACCAGCAGCAGAAGATGGAATATTCCAGATCACAGGAACGTTACTAACTGCACTTCTTGCCGCCTCAGTGGTAGTGGAAACGGCAGCTATAGCATTACCTAGATTGACGACTGCCCTTGAACCTGTTGCAGTTCTGACTGATTTAACCGTTCCCCCTACGGATGGACAGTGTTTGACTGCTGCAAATAGCATTCCCGGTACGGTCACATCAATTCCGTAAATGGCGCTTCCGTTTGTTTTTGCAGGGATATCGGTTCTCTTAACTGGTGTTCCAACTAGCCGATATTCGGATGCAGGAACAAGTGGTGGATTAGCTGGAACAGGCATGGAAGCAGCTAGTGTTGCCAATGAACCAAACGTGAGTGAATCGTTGGTGATTGTATTTATTACTTTGCCTTGCCTGGCAATACAGGTACTTGGTGGTACATTCCAGGTAGCAGCTCCTGCGGCAATCAGCATCTCACGAGCTGCTGCAGACGCTACTCTTAGAGGTTGTGCGTGAGCGCGAATGTTACTGCTACCTCCGGTAACCCAGGATTGAGCAGCTGGAGCAGGCTCCGCGCGAACCTGAGCCCAGTCAACCATCAGTTCTTCTGCGGCAACTTGTGCCAGGCCAGAATATGCGCCTTGACCCAGTTCAGAACCGCCTATCAAAATAGTGATGCTTTCATCTGTACTAATCTTAACCCAGGCGTTGACAGTGGGAGCTGCGCCAGCTGCATTCGCGGCCTTATTGCCGCCTTCAAGTGTAAAGGCCAAGAGAAAGCCTCCCGTTGTAGCTAAAAACTGACGACGGTCGATTTTGACAGCTGGGAGTGTTGTTGTGTTTGACATTATTACTCCATTTATCCTTTGGCTGCCAAGTGAATGGCTGCACGAATACGTTGATAGGTACCGCAGACACAGATGTTATCGATCTCGCCATCTATATCCGAGTCGCTGGGGTTTGGATTCTGTTGGAGCAGGGCTGCCGCTTTCATAATCATTCCAGACTGGCAGTAGCCACACTGTGGCACTTGTTCTTCTATCCAGGCTTTTTGCAGTGGGTGTGTTCCGGTGGGTGATAGACCTTCAATAGTTGTAATTTTACGTCCGACGCCCTCAGATACATCCATGTCACAGGATTTCTGTGCTTCTCCATCCAGCAGAATGGTACATGCGCCACAAATTTCTATGCCGCACCCGTATTTGGTACCAGTAAGTTGTAAAATGTCTCGCAGTACCCAGAGCATCTTAGTGCCAGGATCTACGTTTACGCTGTAGTTTTTCCCATTCACATTGAGTGAAATCATACAATCCTCCCTAGCGTGAGTATTCCTTTTCTAGATTTCAACTAGTGTGACGGCATCTTAAAAAAGGGTGTCGTGCTATATTGCACTTCGCTATAATCAAAAACTCGGGATACTTAGAAATACTCATATTTCTAGCACGTTTTGATTACATGCTATTGAGAAGAGGACAGGTTAAAAAAATACACTCAATTTCAAAAATATAAAGATGATGCATGTTCTGAAACAGAAGCTGCCCCTTTTCTGAACTCAGAAAAGGGGCAGTATCGCTAATGGAAATAGATTTATGTGATTGAACGGAACTAGAGTTCGGTGACTAACTGAGTGAGAGTCACAAATCGTGCCTCTTTCTTTTTTAGATAGTCTATTACGTGTTTCAGATTTTCAGCGTTATCTTTGCAATCGCACATTCCCAGGCTAAGCACAGAAAATTCAGCAAGATGGGAATCTATAATGGGCTTCAAATGATCAAATCCTTCATCAATATATCCACGAACTCCGTCGTTATTTGGTACTGGTACTACCCAGAGTTTAGAATTTCCTGACTGGTGCAGTTGATTTGGATTAGGATGGTAAGGAGTCTTGGGTGTGGATGCGGGAATTGAAGAACTTGAACCAGGGGTGGAATCGACCACAATACCGATATCTATCAGAGCGCTGAGGTCGCTTGCCTCGATATCCCCATTAGCAGCTCGGAATGCAGTGGGTTTTATTGAGAACTGCTTCAGGATATCCTTTCCGATACGGATTAGATCTCCTCTGTCGACTGTGTTGCCTGCGCTAGAATCAAAAGTGATATGGAGACCAAGTTCGTGCCATGCGGGGATGCGATGGAGATATTCATTATGGTAAAGCTTAACATTTGACATTGGGTCGTGTTCGGCAACTCCCAGAAGCCACGTGAGCGGAACATTGAACTGCTCTGCAACTTCCACTACTTCCGTAACGTAGCATTTTCCTTCGTTAGCGCAGACACAGTCTACACTGATTGCAACAGTTGGTTTAGTCATTTTCTTCCTCCATCAGCATATTTGAGTTAATGCTTTCTTTCAATTCAGTGTTCCCGCTATAAGTGGTATAAATTCATCCGATGTTATTTCTCAGCCTTTCTCACCTGAAAATAGGTTGTCTTAAAAGCAACTGTCCGTGCCCTCTGTTGATATCAGATGGCACGGACATAGTCAAATCATAAACCTGCTATGCTCGAGACATCAGGCAAAATGCTCACTGAACTCATCGAAGCCATCCCGAAGAGCGACTTTGGGGCTGACAGCCCCGATATTCTCTTCGAATGTCTGCAAGTTACCAAGATTGGTCACACAGGTCTGGAAGATAGATTTGCCATCTGAACGTTTGGCGGTCATCACGTCGCGGATCACTGCGCGGCCAGGCATTCCGGAAGCCTTCAACTGAGCCATTCTTGCTGCATCTTTCGACATTTTCTCGTGTCCGTGTGCATTAATCTTCATTGCAGTCATGGAGATACCCGCTGAGCTAGCTTTTGCAAAAATATCTTTAACTTCGGTAGGATAGCCATAGCTGTACCAGACCTGCATAGAGGCAATAATGTCTGAATCGATGAGAGCCTGAATAATTCCAGGGTAGTTTTTAATCTCTTCGGAATTACCATGATAGGGATGCTGAGAGACAGCGAAGAATTTTACTTTACCTTCTTTTTTAAGCCGAACGAAGGCTTTGTACGAGGTATTGTTCGCCTGCATTATCTTTTCAGGAGTATGCCATCCGTAGTGAGCACGGTAGACATCGTAGTATTTGAGGCCGTTTTTCTCAAGGGAAGAGGTCACCTGCCCGTATGCCTGGTCGTAATTGTCCGGATTTTGTCCTGGGGAGGTGTTGTCCACTGTAATATCAGTGTAGTAAGATTCTCTTGGCAGTTTGCGGATTTCCTCGGGGATAGCCTCAACGCTGTTCCAGTAACCGGCTTTATGAATAAAATTAATTCCCAGCGCAAGCGCTGGTGCGAAAAGCTCGCGATTCCAGTCCTGCGCCATGCATACCGGAGTCACTTTCATATTTCCCATTTTAGCCCCTAACGAGCGTTTGGGTAGTTTGCCCAGGCTGTCAACAATAGCTTCTGCAGCCTCAGCTCTCTGACTTCGAGTAAGAGTCAAACCTGCGAGTGCGGCAGTCATCATTCCCGGTCCGGCGGCTGTCGCCACACTGAGAACACGCATAAATTCTCTGCGAGAAAGTGGTTTCTCCTGAGAAGGCGCTTTGAGCGCGTTAATTCGATCGTCTTGAAGCATGAGTAATCTCTCCTTTCGCACATATGTGCAGTCCATGGAAACAGTACATCAATAGTTATACCTTACGATTCAACAAACTTGTTAAAACCTCCTGCTACAGATCGATTATAAGATTCTTCAAACTCTGATGATGATAAAATCCTGTTGAGTCGAAAGAAAAGAGGGGCTGGCGCAAAGGATCGTTCCACTCCAACGCAATCACCTGTACGGGCATTGAAGGTTGCCGGCCAGGCTCCGTCATCACCTTGCATCGTCTTCAATATATGCGCGACATGAAGTACAGCTCCGAGTGCGGTGGTATCGGCTTCGGTGATCGAATCAACCAGATTTGAAAGCGTACTAATTACTTGCTCGGTATCGAGAATCTCACATTCAACATTCGGAAGCGGGAAACAGTTTCGACTCCATTCTGGAGGCGACCAGTGTATAACATCAACACTTGTCATGGTTAATAATCCTACTCATCTATATCATAAATAACGAATTCAGCGTGTCGAAAACATCAGGGCGAGGTTCTTGTAGTATCCACTCTGCCTGTAATGTCAAGTCAGGAATCGCAGTGAATGATACCGAACCTTTACTGATTACCGACTCCGAGTAACCATCTTCTTGGCGGCTCAAAATTCGGATTTCCTGCAACTGTAAATTAATAAAAACCAGCTCAGGAATACCCATCCGAAAGTATTCTGCTTCCAACTCTTGCAAATAAGTGGAACGATTGCTGGGAGAAATAACTTCAATAATTAAGTCTGGTGCGCCATAAACTGCTTTCTGTTTCAGGATTTTTATGTTGTCCTGTCGCACGAAAAGTAGGTCTGGCATCCTTCCACCGAAATCATCGATTTTTATCATGACACGTGAGCTTAACATTCGACCGAGGTTTTTTTTGGATACATACGGCCCTACTACTTGATATAGCCAGCTTGTACACAATTCGTGGTCTAGTTGTATCATCGGTTTCTCCACAACGATGCCATTTACCAGTTCAACCCATTTTCCTGCAGCCATTTCCAGGAAAGTTTCGAAGGGGATAGCCCGATCGCCCACATGTACGATTCTAGCTTCTACGCTCTGTTCGGTTTGAGATTCTAGTAAAAGGTTTGCCATCTTAGATCTCCAGATAGTTCATTCAATTTCGATCATAACTCAGTATATCATACCCGAGGCTAATCCCAGATGGGGCGGCCATTGCGAGGATAGCTGGTAAGATCATTCAATCGGCTCATTTCGGCTATAGATAGTCGATAGCCAACCGTACCACACAAGTCAGAAAGCTGTGCGATGGAGTTTGCGCCGAGAATGGGTGCCGTTATGGTGGGATTAGTGAGGAGCCAGGCAAGCGCTGTTTGAGCTACTGACTTATTATGGCTTTTCCCGATCTCATCGAGTGCATCGATGAGTGACCAGCCGCGATCATCACCAAATCTCTTTACATTGTTGTCAGCACGAACACTTTCAGGCTTGGGCTGATCTCGGCGATATTTGCCAGTTAAAAATCCACCAGCCAGCGGAGTGTAGTTGATGACTCCCAGACCATAATGCTTACAGAGTGGCATAGCTTCCACTTCAAAGCTTGCCCGTTCCATAAGCGAGTATTCTGGCTGGAAACAGTCGAATCGAGCATACCCATTTATTTCTGAGGTCGCGATAGCTTCCATGAGTCTCCAAGCTGGATAGTTCGATGCCCCGATATAGCGTACTTTTCCAACGCGCACCAGATCATTTAGAGCACTGAGGGTCTCTTCGATGGGAGTATTCATGTCGGCCCAGTGGCACTGATACAGATCGATGTAGTCAGTTTTGAGGCGGATAAGTGAGTCGTCACATGCTTTTATGATATGACTTCGAGAAAGGCCTTCTCCGTTCGGCCCGGGCCACATATTTCCTCGTACTTTTGTAGCGAGGACTACCTCATGACGACCGCCGCGATTCTCAAGCCAACGCCCAATGATCTCCTCGCTTTTACCTGCATACGATGCTTCTCCCACCCAGGATGAGTAGATGTTGGCCGTATCGATAAAATTCCCGCCTGCCTCAAAAAAAGCGCTCATGACAGAGTGTGATGTGGCTTCATCCGCAGTCCAGCCAAACTGCATCGTTCCCAGACACAGTTCTGAAACGCGGAGTCCAGTTCTGCCCAATTTCTTATATTCCAAATGGTTGTCCGCCTTTTAGCAAATGATTTCAAACGAAAATTTTTGGTACCAGAAGATTTCAGTGGAAGATACTCTCAGTTAGCTAATAGCTCATTCAGTAGCGTACGCACATTTGGGCGTGGTTCGCTGAGAATCCAATCAGCTTGAAGAGTTAACTCGGGAATCGTTGAGAATGTGACAGGCCCCTCATTTATTACTGTTTCCAGGTATCCGTTCTCCTCATGGCGAAGTAGTTGTATCTCCTTCTTCTGAAGATTAATAAAGATTAGTTCCAAGACGCCAAGACTAAAGTACTCCGCCTCTAGTTCCTGAAGATGTGACTTGCTATTTCCTGGAGATACAATCTCGATTATCAGATCAGGAGCACCAAATACTCCTTTCTGCTGTACTATGTGCAGCCGATCCTGCCGAACAAATAGCAGGTCGGGCAGCCTGGCTCCAAACTCATCAGTTTTCACCATAATTCGCGAGCTTAGCATTAACCCAAGCTCTTTTTCTTGTAGATATGGTCCAATTATCTGATATAACCAGCTTGAGCAAAGTTCATGATCGAGTTGAATCATCGGTTTCTCCACCACCACACCGCGGCTCAGTTCCAGATAACGGCCATCAGCTAGAGTCAGGAAATGTTCGAATGGAATAGCCCGCTCACCTATATGTACTATGCGTGCTTCCACGTTCTGCTCAGTCTCTTTTTCGAGTAATGAATTCGCCATTTGATCTCCCCAAATCAGTCTGTCTGATAATATTATATCAGAAATATTGCGCCGTTCTTTTTAGCGGATTGTTACACATCTAAAACCGAGGCCAAAGTATGTTTGATCTGGCGGATACTTGTGGCGATTGGCGCAGCGAAAATCAACAGAAAACATGCCAAACCACGATCCGCCTCTGAGTACACGTAATTTCTGCTCACCGATGTTTCGGTTTTCAGGGTTCTGGTCACATGCGATTCGACTGCTATAAAACGTTGGATCGTACCAGTCACTGCACCACTGCCATATGTTTCCAACCATATCAAATGCACCATAGGGACTAACTCCAGCAGGGAAACTACCCAGGGGTTTAGGTACCACCCGCATCGCCGAATTTAGTCGTTGAGCACAAGAGATTGTATCTATCGAACTCGTTACCCCAAGGATAAATTCTAGAGTCGGTACCGCGTGCAGCTTTCTCCCACTGTGCTTCCGTAGGAAGTTTCACTCTTGCCCGGGTACAATAGGCCAATGCATTAATGTACGAAACATTCACGATAGGGTGGTCTCTATACATCCAGTTCGGGTTGAATGTAGGTGGCAGAGGCTTTCTATAGCCAGTAATATAGCAAAAGTGCAGATACTGAGAGACCGTGACAGGGGTTCGGTAGATGTAGTATCCATCCAAAGTTACCTTATGGATCGGTTTTTCCGGTTCATAATCGATGCTTCCCATGGTGAACTCACCTGCCGGTACGTAGACCATCTCCGCACCGTCGTATGGGTTCTTCCTGACCACTGTGTCGAATTGAGTACTCTGTTTTAATGTGAGGCCAAGATGCATCTCCTGCACCACATCTCCAAAATACTCTTCCCAGGCATCCCGTTTCATCCGGCCGGCTGCTGTTTCCGGGGTACCAAGAAGAGTTCCTAATCGCGCACTGCCCATCATTTTGCTTTGGAATGCATCCACCGACAGCCCAGCATCTGCCGAAGCCTAGCTAATATCGACCGTCGAGTCATACCGCCCTTGCAGTGCATAGATCGGTTCGCGAACGGTTACTTCCGCGCCTGTCTCCCGAACAGCGGCAGCAAATCGTTTTGCATCCTCGTCCAGTGCAGCCATCCATCTTCGGCTTTTCGATGTAGAGAGCAAGCGCATGATCTCGGTCGTAGCCGGACTGATCTTTCGGGAGTGCAGAGATGATCGGACGCAATACATCGTAAAACCGCTTTACTCCTTGCGAATGGCAGCTCATGCAGGTCAGACCATTCCGTACGATGGGGTCGTTGATATTCTCTTTGTTGCTGACAATATCGATGGGGCCAGCGTCGATGCGTTTACCACTATCGTTTACGAGCATATAAGCCTGCAAACCGTTCGGAAGGTTGAAGATGATCTCGCCGCCTGCCGGCTCGAATGAGAGCGGATTCTTGAAGATGTTCTGCTTTCCGGAGATGCTTCTGAAATCGTAGGATCGCCAGTAAGCTCGGTAGGTCGATTCATGGCGATCCACGACCCGGTTGTTGCGCGATATACCGCTCTCCTGCAGCCCTGCACGAATAGCAGTCTCCTCTTTCACATTCTTCTCGACATCTACGCCCAGTTTCGCTTCCAGTTTCCCTGCGGTATCGGGCATATCAAGCAAATCATGATAGAGTGGCGGCACAGCAGCTCTGGAGACAAACCAGTCGGCGCGGAGATAGGGTAGGGAGCAGTTGGTGGCGGTATAGATGGATTTCGCAGGTTCCGACTTCGATATGATGACGTAGGGATAGGCTGCGAGAAGTTTCTGCCAGGTCTGCTCTGTCCAGGAGAACTTCCTCAGATCGATACGAAGGATGGTTTTACCAGTATCGATCGGTTCCGGAACAGCTATTCTCTTCTGCCAGGAGAGGCTGTTAAGCAGTTTTGATAGTCCTACTCGAAACGCCTGAATATCGTCTTCTGTGGCACCTTCATTGGCAAGGTGCGTAAGGGTGAAGTAGCGGAGGTAGGCGCGGTCTCGTTCGTTGGCATGGTTCAGGTCGGCTTCAATTACTTGAAGCATATCGGTTTCACTCATGAATTTGTGCTGGGAGGAGGGATTATTAGCAACTGGTTGAAGCGCACCAGCTTCAATCCATGCTTTGAGCGTTGCTGTTTCACTTTCGCTGAGGGGGTTATTCTCATTTCTTGGAGGCATTGGGTCGCCGGGAGATTTGGCAGCGCGGATAAATATTCTCGATTCGCCTGGTTTCCCGGGAATCAGAAACCCGTTATCGATCATGGTTTTATAGTTGTGGAAGTTAAAACCAGCTGTTTTAACTTCACCGTGGCACTTGCCGCAATGCTTTTCCATAATAATGTAGGCTTTGGAAGTTAAATCGCTGTTCTGATTTTTTTGTATTGGCTGAATCTTATACGATATAGCTGCCAAAATTGGCATGCATAGACCGGATATACATAAACTCAGTGGGATAATAGTTCGGTTATTCATGGTCTGCACAGTCTTTTATACAGGAAGTCGATAAAATAGATATGAAGTAACTCCTTTCCACGTGCACTTGGAATTTATAATGAACAAGTGGAAAGGAGTTAAGGATTAATGAGAATAAGCATTACTGTGTTGGATTGGGATTGTAAGTTCCCTGCGGGGATGCGGCGCCTTGAGGTCCTTCTAGATCGATATGCATCTGGAACTCTTTCTTTGTGGGATCGTAGAATTTATCTTTGCCGATATCTTTTCTTGTATCCCAGCCGTTTCTCCAGAAGCCATCCAATGGATGTTCTTTCGGCTCTATATAAGCGCGATCTTCCTGGAATGTGTAGACCACAATCGAGTGATCGGGAAGAACGGGGCAGTGATATTCGCAGATACCGCATCCAGTGCAGAGCTTTTCGTCGACTGTTGGAACACGCTTAACACGGCCTTTATTTCCATTCGCTGAAATGGGCTGAGTCTCATCTTTAGCGAGAGTGTCGTCGAAAGTGTCCTTAAAAATAACTGCTGAATAAGGGCATACCTCGGCACAGACGATACAGTCTCTGCCGCCGTTCCACGCAACACAGGTCGAGCGGTTGACGTTGGCAAGACCCATCTTGATCTTGTAGCGCTTATCCTGCCAGGTGAACGGACGAATAGCGCCAGTAGGGCAGACATCGCCGCAGCTGGTACACTTCTCCGCACAAGGGCCGATGCTTGGAACCAGGATAGGTGTCCAGATTCCCTGCATACCGGTTTCGAGGAAGGCTGGCTGCAGCGCGTTGGTAGGGCAGACTTTCATACACTCCGCACAACGTGTACATGCGGAAAGGAATTCGCTTTCTGCCAGCGCTCCCGGCGGGCGCATAGATTTATTGTTGTGGTGGTACCGTCGCATTGACCCCTGATACTCGCTGGCACTTCCCTTCATGGCGCTGCCCCAGAGCATTCCTGCTCCCAGGGCGCCAATAACTCGTCTTCTCCCCAGATCGATCTGTGTCTGCGGTTCTGGGCGGGGGCCGGTGTTTTTGGCCGCCATTCCAAGCGCCTCTTTGATGCCAGCAGGAACCCTGGCCTGTATCTGGATGACATCTGTAGGGCATATTGTCTCGCATCGGAAGCACTGGATACATTCGCTGATGCTGTGCATCTCTTCCTGCTTTGCGTTTTTTTCCAGGTTATCGTAGCAGCCCATGCGCGATTGTAGTTCGCACTTTTTACAGTGTATGCAGCCGTCCATCTGGATATAGTGGCGCAGCCAGGATACTCGGGAAACTACCGCCAGCAGGCCGCCATACGGGCATAGGTTTCGACACCAGAACCGCTCTTGATATCCCGAGAGCCCGATTACCGCCATGAACATCAGCAGTACAGGAATACCATTCCAGTAAGTGAGGTTCTGCATGCGCCAGGCGTCCATATTGCCGCCCAGGTTGTAGATGGCGTGACCAATACCCACACCCTCCCCAACATTGAGAATGCCGTTCCAGATGTAGGCGATAGGAGCATAGAAACAGAATGTGAAGGTGCGTGTGATGAGTGAGATCGGATCGCCGAAGGTGAGAATATCTACACCAAAGACAATCGCTCCCAAGCCTACCAGAAGATAGATATATTTCCAGTTGCGAAAACGTTTCGCGTCGGATCGTTTCTTAGTATAGAACAGTCGTCCTTTGCGGAAAAGCAGCTTATCGCCGATATCGATTGCTGTCCCAAGAGGGCATATCCAGCCGCAGAATATTCGTCCACCCCATAGAGTCAGGAGAAGTATGAAAATGCCAGGGCCGAGTGCGTAGATTGCAATATGATGGGAGGCAATGCCGTTTTTGAGCGTGTTAAGGAAGTCGAGAGTCATGAAGAGGTTCTTCGGAACCCCGCCCCACATTTGGCTTGTGGCGGTGGTGAGGAAGAAGAACAGGACGAAAAGCAGGAATGTGACTATCTGTACAGAACGCCGAATGAAAACGATACGATGGGAGGCAGGATTTCCAGGCGCCTCTTTCATCTTACGTTTCTGTTCTGCAGTGAAGCGAGCGTTCGCGCTGCCACAGCTCCCATTTTCACGGCCTATATCTTCACTGCGCACCAAGCCTATATCCGCCATTCGCACGAGCGTTTTATCGGGCACTGGATTTTTCTTACCGATATTGATTCCCAGTCTTCGAGGGAACTCCTGAGGCATGTCCGACATCGTGCTCACTCTCCTATTACTATCAAAACGTACATCATTAAAAATATATCTGTTTTTGTGAACCGCGAAAAACAGAGGTTTCTCACGAAGTTTGCTTGACACTCTGCTGTGTCTGGAACGCTGCAATCATACTGGCAACCGCAGGCTTTAGAACATCTGGAATTTGGGAGCAGTCGAACGGACATCGACGTGAAGAAACAACAGCAAAAGCACCTTCGGATGCCTGGTTTATCACTGCCTGCAGATTCTCTAAATTCGGTTCGATTCGTTTGATGGCTGCAATCTGGACATCCTGAGTAAGACCATCCAGCTTATCCCAAACAACGATCTGCTTCTGCGTATCCTCAAATCGCTTCGAGAGCCGAATCATCGCTTCTGTATGGCTGGCATCTCCAGAAGATATCCTCTCCTGAAGTTCAGGCGCCAGATCCAGCAGTTTGATATACTTCCGGATCGTTGCCGTTCCAATTCCAGTCTCATTACTCACCGACTGAACGTCGCCCAACCTGTCCAGTAATGATCTAAACGCAACTGCTTTATCATGCGGGTTCATATCGGCGCGGTGCACATTTTCAACGAGCGACAGCGCTTTTGCATCTGACTCATCAACTCCGAAACGAACAACCGCTGAAATAGTGTTCCATCCGAGTCTACGGCACGCCATCAGCCTCCGTTGTCCGGCGATGGCACCAAACCTTCCTTCAGGTTTTTCAAATACCGTAATGGGGCTGAGCAACCCCTGTTTTTCAATACTTCGAGCCAGATCCTGGAGACTGCTGTCATCCTCACCAAACCCCAGCTCCTTGCGCGTGTTGTAGTCGGATATATCGACCAGCGATAACGGAATCTCTTTTACAATCATAGCTGTTCTCCATTGGAATAAATGGTTCCCTTATTCTTAGAATGGATTTGCTAAGAAGGTAACCAGGTGTCCTGGAGTTCAACTTCCTGTGCCTTACCGATTGTCGCCTTAGGAGCCTACTGGGCCAGCGATCTCTTTGATATTGAGCTGTGAGGTATCTATTTGGCCGCGGCCCAGACTGTTCGCAAGCACCAGATGGTTCACCGCATCGGGTGTCACCCCTTTGACTGTCAGAAACTGGCAGCAGTAGGAGTCAAGCGCGACCGGATCGATCCCTGCGAGCACCTTATGGGGCGTGGTGACTTCGCCGGGGCCTTTTGGGCCTCGAGTCTGCAGAGCACGGGTGGCATCGGTCACGATCAAGGTTGGTTTGATAAACATGTTCAGCTCGGCAATACAGTCGTGCAGACCGTAGCGGTGATAGTCTTTTCTGTTCCATATACAGCCCATCAGCTTCTTCATAGCGATGGTGATAACAGCTGCCTCGTGATCTTTGACGACGGGATTAACTATGAAACAGTCTGCCTCGATGATATCGCGCGGGATCTTCTGCTCAATCTGATTGAAGTGGTGGCGGGCATCGTAGGCCTTGCCATCTGTGGTTACTTTCGGCACTGCGGAAGGAATGTCAACATCCTTATGCATATTAGCGGAGTCGGGTGAGATTAGCGATGCCATGGTACCTTTGACAGCGCCATTCGCTCCGCATATCTCGAAAGCCATTTTCCAATCATCGAGAGTATAGTCGATGCAGGTGATTCGTGAAGCTCCCGCACGCTGACACAACTGCACTAAGCGTCGAAGCACATCCGGGTGGGTGGCAGCAGCTTGCTCGGGAGTGCGCATCCAGCCCATATTCGGTGTGATAACTACCTTATCACCCTTCTTCACAAACATTTCTATGCCGCCAAGTTCATTAATAGCACGCTCGGTAATATCGCCATATGTTTGTGGATTTCCTTCTACACAGACGATGTCAGGAGTGGTGAGAGAGGCCTTGGTTGCTGACCGAATTTTTGTCGGCTTAGCGAAATCCTGGTTCTTAAAGAAACTGAGACCGTAGACTCCGCCCAGGACAGCGGTGCCTCCAGCCACTTCCAGAACCTTACGCCGGGAAATTTTATGCTCTTCGTCTGCCATATTAACTTTCTCCTAACCGAATATTTACCTAACCCCTGGCCCCCTTCCCTGATTCCCTCGTTCCTCGGAGGGATGGGGAACTTCTGGTTGGAACTCTCCCCTTCCCAAGTGCAAAGAGTTTTATCGTTTGCGCGGGCGGGGAAGGGGTTGGGGGTTAGGGAATAACTCTATCTATTTAGTGCGCGCGACTGCAGCCTTAACTAACGCCGCTGCAGCATTTTTATCTTTGGCTTTACGGATAGCGATGAGATATTTTCCTTTCACAGCGGCAACTATCTCTCCAGAAAATTTTGTTTTTACTTCAATCGCCTGATCACCAATGCCGGGTACAGGGGCGACTTTCGATCCGACTGCGAGTGTTTTGGGATCGGAAAGGTAGGTTTTATACTTGTTGAATGCATCTTTGCAGGCGGCAGGAGAGGCTACCTGGATGATGAAGAGTTCGGCCATAGAACCGGCTGATGGGTATTTAGCGACTACCCCGTTTTTAAGAAAGACCTGGCCGGCAATATCGGAGCGCTGGTACTTATCAGTCTTAGGTGAAAAGCCAGGTGGCAGCATATTCAGCATCGGAGGTGTGGCGCTCGAACCGCTAAGTTTTGCCGCAACCGCCTGTGCAATCTGCGGCAGAGCCTGCTGAAAGGCGGGCGTCGGGTTCATAGCGGTGATAGCGATACGCACATAGTACGCACCCTTCCAGAAGTTGAGGGCGGTCTTCTCCTGATATGCCTCAGCACCGATTTTGAGATATTTAGCATGCGCGTTTCGCTGGCCGGCGTAGTAGCCAAAGGCGTCCAGCGGGCTGCCCATTTGGAACACATCGACAGTAATGAACTGGTTGCCCTTGCCTCCCTGGGCAAATTCTGCATATGCGCATTCGCGAAAATCGTACTGCTTAAAAGCCTGAGCTTCGCCATCAACATGGTTTTCGAGGTCGCCCTGCTTATAGATGAAAGGGGCCTTGGTGGTTTTCCAGATTCCTACGGATGCTGGTATTGAACTTTTAGTATCGGCTTTTGCGACAGGTATCGACACTCTTGAGAGGATGGCACAATTTGCCACCAATAGTGTCAAAGATCGAGCGATCCATAATTTGCTAACCTTGAAACGAAACGACATAACTCACTCCTGAATCGGTGGTAATTAAACTTTATATACCGCTGTTCGATAAAATTTATAATTGGCTGTCTATTTAGATTTAGTCGGCGCTAATAAGTAGACTGCCGAACATCCAAAAAGTTGCATTTAACTGCATCTGGGAAGACACACATAGTTTACCCGATTGTACTAAATTTCGGAAATGAAGTCAAGGCATTTGAAATCATTCAAGATTCAATTCGAGGAAATTCATGGCACTGATATATAATTAGCTTATCCATCAGCCTGCTCATTCTAGGATGATAGAAGTTATTGAAAAGTCGGATATACACGCATTTATCAGCCCTCATCCCCCGTCCCCTCTCCCAAAAACAGGAGAGAGGGGAGCTTGAAATCGTTGGTTACCAGTCTCCCATTTCGTGGGATTTATACTTATATTAAGATCAAAAACTTAAATGCCTTTGAAAAACCGATGCCATAGTCGCCCCCTCTCCTGTTTTTGGGAGAGGGGGCGAGGGGTGAGGGTGTGAACGAGTTTTTTAACTACTTTGAGACTTTTGCAATTATCTCAGTAGATCTATTAATCTGTAATCAGTTCTGAAGTGAGATGATTTATTAAGCTGTGAGAACGAAGGCGTACAGCGAGAGGCTTTCCATTTTTCAATATCTGATATCCTCCAGGCGGTGGATAGGCGCCGACTTCCGAATGTAGATCTATATCGATCCTGGTAATCCCGCAGTTGTAAAATGGAAATCGACTGAATCCTCCTGGCTTAAGTCCCAGCAAGCTGCTAACAAGGGCGCTTCCAAATCTGCCATGCGTGACCAAAATGAGAGGGGGAGATTCCGGTACAAAATGGCCGATTAGATCTTCCGTTACTTCGTCCGCACGATGATAAAAAGGCTCCTCTGTCTCTTCAATACTTCCAGAACACCACCAGCCGTCTATGCCGATATCAGGATGCAGTTCTACCCTGGGCCACTCTTTTAAAATTTCTTCAGATGTCATTCCAGAGTTGTGCCACATGCCTCCAGCCTCACATATATCCGGCCGGACATAGCCTTTTAAATCCAACAGTTTGCTGATTGGTTCAGACGTCTGCAGTGTACGGCGCATCGGACTGATATACAACCGAGCATTTTCTAAATTCTCAGCCTTAAGCGCTTTTGCGGATAAAATTGCCTGATTTCGCCCAATATCAGTAAGGGGAGGATCGCCCACATGCAAACTTTCGTGATTCGCATTATTTGTTGACTGCCCATGTCGCACCAGATAAATTCTCATGTTTAAACGTTTTCTCCATCGGAATAAATTTGATTCACTCTATTTTTGTAACCCCATTTTACCCAACAGGAGAAAATCAGCGCTCCTGCGAACGAAATAACCAGTGAGACTACCCCTGCAGCGTGGTAGTGGTTCACCAGAGTTTGGCTCAACAGATATAGATTAAGTAGTGCTATAACAGTGCAGCACAGCCAGCCAGCAATTTTCATCCAGAGGGGATTTGCGAATTCACGCATCATCCCCCTGTTGGACGTGAAGGAAATAAGTGGGAAGATCGCAAAAGGAAGCTGCATCGAGAGTACAACCTGAGATAAAATGAGCAGATCCATCATTCCGCCATCACCACGCATTACGATCACTCCGATAGCAGGTACCACAGCCAGGGAACGAGTGATAATTCGCCGCAGCCAAGGAGCAGTTTTGATCTGCACGAATCCATCCATCACTATCTGTCCTGCAAGCGTTCCCGTAATGGTAGACGACTGGCCAGATGCAAGAAGTGCGATGGCGAATGCGGATGCTGCCGCACGGCCAAGAAGCGGATGCAGAAGTGTATGTGCCTGTTCCAGCTCAGTGACAATGATGCCGGCTTTGTGAAATACTGCTGCTGATAAAATAAGTATGGCGGCATTCACACAAAATGCGATAGACAGCGCGATGAGTGTATCCGCCGTGTTGTGCCGTATTGCCTGAGCTATTCCAGATGACGAACGATTATTAGCTCTAGTCTGTACAATGGAGGAGTGCAGGTAGAGGTTGTGCGGCATCACAGTCGCTCCCAGAATCCCGAGAGCGATATATAGTGATTCTCGGCTGGGTAGTGAGGGATGCACGAGTCCAACTGCTGCTGCTCTCCAATCTGGATGTGCCAGCACGAGGTTGACTGCGAAAGAAAGTGTAATTGTTCCCACAAGAGTTATAACTACCGCTTCTAGTTTTCGAAAGCCGTGATGCATGAGACCAAGTATAAGAAGGACATCCAGAGCAGTGCAGCAGACACCCCAGACCAATGGAATGCCAAATAGCAGCTTCAAAGCGACTGCCGACCCAATCACTTCGGCAAGATCACACGCGATAATTGCGATCTCGCTTAGCAGCCACAGGGCAATCACAGCAGGACGTTTATACTGATCTCGGCAGGCCTGTGCCAGATCACGCCCAGTCGCAAGCCCGAGTCTCAGGCAGAGTGTCTGCAGCAGCATCGCGATAAGATTGGAACCGAGTATAACCCACAGAAGTGCGTAACCAAATCGAGCTCCTCCTTCAAGATCTGTAGCCCAATTACCCGGATCCATATAACCCACACTGATGAGATAGGCTGGCCCGGCAAAAGCCAGAAATCGTTTGAATACACTGCTTTCAAAAGGAATGGGAACTGTACGAAAAGCCTCCGGCAGCGAACCGATATCTTTTGGTTCGATTTGTGTATTGCGTACAGACATCTAGTCCACCACCTCTCGGACATATCGTTCCACAAAAACGTGGCCTGCTAGTTCTCGGCCGATAGAGTGTGTTTTTTCGCCGATTTTGAGCGTGATAGGTCCATTAAAAGGCTGTTTTTCTATAATTTTTAAGATAGTGCCAAGCCTCATTTCCAGATGTTTCAAATAGCGCAGCGCTTCTGGATTGCTGTCTCGCACCCTGAGAATAATAAGTGTGTCGCCAGGTTCAGAGTTATCCAGAGGCGCTCCACGTCTGGGGGCTATTTCCAGTTCGCGAGTAGGTATCGGATCGCCGTGGGGGTCGGTGAGTGGATAGTCCAGCATCTTATCAATACGTGCTTCAAACTCTTCAGAAATATGGTGTTCCAGTTTTTCGGCTTCTGCATCTACCTCATCCCATTCATACCCCAGGGCTTGATGCAGGTACAGCTCGATTAGCCTGTGATGCCGTATTATCTCCAGAGCGATCTTCTCTCCTGCGGGGGAAAGCCGTACTCCATGATATCGGGTGTGTTCCGTCAGCCTGTTTTCCGTCAGATGCTTTATCATCTTGGTGGAGGCAGCAGGGGAGGTCTTCATTTTTTTGGCAAGCTCAGAAGTAGTTACGGACCCGCTATCCTGCTGAAGCAGATAGATTGACTTGACGTAGTCTTCTACACTTTGCGAGAAGAGTCGTTCAGAAGAATCTTGCACCACTGTAGGCTCCTGAAAAATATAATTTAACCATGGTTAAATTATACCCTTATGATAGGTTAAATAGGTCTATGAATTTGGGAAAAATTTAAGTTTTTTTTATGTACATAATTTAGCCCTCACCTCCCGTCCCCCTCTCCCAAAAACAGGAGAGGGGGAGCTATAGATATTTGGCCATCTATTTTCTTCTGCGTGTGGTAAGTGTAGAATTCTAGGGAATACTGATGTGGATTGTAAATCACATGCCAAAGTCGCCTCCTCTCCTGTTTTTGGGAGAAGGGGACGGGGGGTGAGGGCGTGTGACGAAATAAAATGACCCTCAGTGCTGCAGCTAAGCTGCACTGAAGGTCATTTTACGAGAGATCCTCTCGTACAAGGAGTGTTGATCATGCGTGAAAGTCAACTCGATTTACTACGGCTTTGTTCGCTTCGACCCGATTTGCAACGGGATTGAAAGTTGCTCGATTTGCCACAGCAGTGCCAGCTTCCACGCGATTTGCAACATTCGTATTGACTATGCGATTGGTTACGCTATTATTTCGCTCAACTCGATTTGCAACCGCATTGAACTGAATGCGATTGCTGGACTGCGTGTCGATACCAGTAATTGTCATGATGGATCCCCTTTCCCTCTGAAAGGCGACACGCAGAATAGTTATCGGAAATACCGGATATTCACATAACTGTTCACAATACCAGAAAAAAAATGAGTTGTGCGAATTCGCACAACTCATTTTTTGTTAACCCCGTATCATCACTTTATCTGTACTACTTGCAGGTAGAAACTGTAAGACACGCAGACGTCACCGGAGCGGCGCAGCTGTCATTCTGAACAATACCTCTGATGGTCCAGTTATATCCAATCGCGGGATCTATCGTATTCACTGGAATTCGGAACGCTCCCGAGTTTATAAGAAATTTATCGAGAGGATCTGAATAGAACCCGGTGGTATCGTTTATTACTGGGGCAGCATTCTGCTGAAGTCGAAGGAACTTGGAATGTCCATCAAGATAAGCAATGTTGGCACCGCCGGTGTGACGAGCTACTATAGGCTGCGGAAGACTATACCCTACGAAGTTTGCTGATCCCAGGGATGGATTGATAGTTCCATCGTAGAGAACTGGTTGAGAGGCAGGAAGTGGGGATGCGGCTTCGGATTGCGTGGGAGTTCCTCCACCAACCTCTGTATTGTAGAACAGTGCATTGGAACATCCACTGCCGATCAATGCCTCATTGAAACCATACGAGGCGTTTCCGAAAGTGGTGAGTGCGCCGGGCGCACCCAGACCGCCGAATGCAGGTAAGATCTTTGCCAGATTAAAGGCAGAATTCGCGGATGGGCACTGTACCAACTGGGCGCTTTTGATATAAGCGTTTAGAGTATCAAAAACCGATGCCACTACAATGTTGTTGTTTGCATCGGTAGTGAGATAGGCGCTGATTGGCAAAGCTTCATCGTAGTCCTGCACATACATCAGTACAGCGAGATCGAGCTGTTTTGTGTTTGAAAGACACGATATAGCGCGTGCTTTCTCACGAGCCTG
>JANXSG010000046.1 GCA_025352825.1 Chthonomonadaceae bacterium
ATACTCTCCTGCCCGCGGGAATCAATGGCGATTATGCTGTACATGGCATTATGCCAAACATCGACTGGAACAGTGATCGTGTTGGAACCGACACCTTCTGCCACAGGCTTGTAGGTGGATGTGGCGAAAACTGTATAGGAGACTGCTCCGGGGACAGCAGACCAAGTGAGAGTATCAAACTGTTTCCCGTTATCCCACTTCCCGTGAACAGTAAGGTCTGTGGGAGCTATCGTAGGGTTCAGTGGAACCAGGGAATTAGCAGCATGAATAATCGTTGCGTTCGAAGTGTTTGCAGCCGTTCGCAGAGATGGTGTTCGAATCTGAGTGGGATTCTGAGCCTGATCATCACTGTTGATTAACTTGCGGCTGAGTTTTGCACGACTTGCTTTTACAGGAGTTTTTGAATCTGCAGCCTTAATATCTTGTGCATGGCTTAGTATAGTTGTAATCAGGATAACTGTCGAAAGAGTTACTATGGCTGATGAAGTAGGATTGAGAATGCTGACTTTCGAAGTCGAGGATCGATGTTTCATAATTATGTTGCTTCCTGTCTTAAAAATGGAGAGAACATTAAGTCCTCAGCCTAGAGCCAAGACATTTATGTGATTCTACTACCTAAGTCTATAGTTTAGCTGGGGTGCTCGAAAAATTAATAGCCGCAAAAAAGCACAAAATGCGCAAAAAATTATCTCGTAACTTCGCTAGCAATTGATCGAAAATAGACATATGGTTACTTCTGGGCATTTTGTGCTTTTTTGCAGCTGTTTTATCCTCACTGATATAGCAAATTAATCTTTCATATTCTTGACTTTTATCGCTATGTAGACTGATATAAAATACTGCATGGGCAGTTGGTACAGCTATATTTACTCTCTCGGCGATTGAATGAAATTTGTGCCATCATGGCTGAGCAACACAGGCGCTTCATTAATGATCGTAGAGATATGAACAGGGCGCTTCCATATTGACTGGATGTTTTTCAGAGTGCGGGCAGTATAATTCAGATCGAGAGGTTTCCCATCATACGCGTGGTTGAGCAGAAGCTCATTGTGCTTATTAAAATCTGCATCGTCCACCGTTATAATGGGAATACCAAAATTTGTCATGCTATCTACCAGAGAATCACGCACGCGTTTCCAGTCAGTATCCTGCACGACCCACAGCTGCTCCCCATCGACTTCCTGCAACTTATAGGTGTACATATCCAGGCGTTTTACAAGTCCCTGCGTCAAGTATTTTCGTAGAAACGAGACGTCGTTCTCATCACGCCGCACTTCGAATATCTTTTTCATTCCTTCCCCGGAAGGACGTTCGAATTTAGTTCCGCGCCAGTCTTCTTCCGGGAAATCACGGTCTTCTTCGCCATTCCAACGCCGCTCAATGTCTCTCAAAATGTTATACCCCACATAGTAAGGATTGATCGACATGCGAGAACCGGGGGAGAGTACAGATGAGTGCAGCTTGCGGAACTCCAGATGTTCTTCCGGAGTAAGATCAAGATCGGTCATTATTCGTTCATGCCAGAAACTCGCCCAGCCTTCATTGGCTATTTTGGTCCGCATCTGAGGGATAAAATAGATCATTTCCTCACGGATCATATTGAGAATGTCGCGCTGCCAGCTCTCCAGATTAGGGGCGTAGTCGCGAAGAAATCCTAACAGGTCTTTATCTGGCTGTTGGGGAAATTTTCGGTCTTTGGGGATTTCTTCACCGAACTCGACACCATTTACGTTCCAGATATCATCGAACTCGGTGATGGGTTTCTGCGTATGCTTGCGATCTGTCTCTTGCTGTTCCGGAGTGGATCGCCGAAATGATGTGGTTAATCCTGTATCAAAGTGCTCTTCTATGGAAATGACAGCATCCAGAAACTCTTCTACTGCCATCATCCCAAACTCTTCTTCGTACTTGCGAATACGGTTGGCATGAAGCCGAACTTTTTCGATCATCTGGCGGTCAGTATGTTCGAAATAAACATTGTTCTTGAAGAAATCGTTATGCCCGAGCACATGAGCGACCACAAACTTGTGGGAGAGCATCGAGTTGCTGTCCATGAGGAAAGCCTGGCATGGGTCTGTATTGAAAACGATCTCGTAGATTTTCGACATGCCATATTCGTAGGATGTCTTCTGGCGGTGGTAATCGCGCCCAAAAGTCCAGTGAGAAAATCTGGCTGGCAGACTGTAGCTTCCCAGTTCATAGATGATATGATCTGGCACGACTTCAAAGTGAGTAGGATACACATCCAGACCATATCCCACAGCCTTCTCTGATATAATGTCGATCCAC
>JANXSG010000063.1 GCA_025352825.1 Chthonomonadaceae bacterium
GCGCTGGAATTGCAAAGCCCATCTCCGGTCGCTTAGGCTCCCTGCATGGGCTGATGTTTCGAACAGAATCCCCGCCCGCAGGGCGGTTGGCCGCAGGCCTTCCAGACGGGTACTTTAGTGCCCAGTTTTTCTAGCCTCGCATGTCGATGCCGCCGTCGACTGTCAGTGTAACTCCCGTAATGAAACTTGCGACGTCGCTTAGCAGGAAACAGGTTGGGCCGGCAACCTCGTCTGGAAGACAGATATGCCCAAGTGGGAATGACTTTGCGACCTCTTCTCGCCCAGCGGCATCCAGACTGGGGGCCGCCATATCCGTATCCGTCCAGGAGGGGGCGATACAGTTTACGCGTATTCCTGAGGGTGCCAATTCCATCGCCATGGAACGCATGAACATGATCTGGCCGCCTTTGGAAGTGGCATAAGCCGAGTAGACCGAGGAGCCGCGCTGACCAGCCGTGGACGTATAGATAACGATACTTCCGCCTTTGCCGCCAGACCGCATACTCTTGACCCCGGCGCGAACACTTAGGAATGTCCCGCGCAGGTTGATATCGAGCGTGCGATCCCAGAACTCTGCAGACATCGTTTCGATTGGCTCCGGTTCAAATATCCCGGCAGAGACCACCATCCCCTGAAGTTGTCCGAACTCCTTCTCGGCTTCTGAGACAGCCCGATCCATCTCGCCATCGACGGAGACATCTGCTTTGATCGCGAATGCCTTTCCACCAGTCTGCTTGATGTCATCGACAACCCTATTTGCCGATGTTGAATCACTGAGATAGTTTATAGAGATAACCGCACCAGCCGCCGCCGCCATTTTTGCAGAAGCAGCACCGATTCCTCGTCCGCCCCCCGCGATAAAAATATGTCTTCCTGTTAGATCGATCATTTTGTAATATGTCCTGTTTGTTAGTAATATCAACTCAAGTTACCAGGCACTGAAGTACCCGCCTACAACACCTGCGGGCGGGAATTCTGTTCTAAACATCAGCCCATGCAGGGAGCGTCTAGCGACTGGAGATGGGCTTTGCAATTCCAGACCTGTACATTAGTGCAGGGCATCAGAAAATGTTACCAATCTTGCTCCCCCTCTCCCGAAGCTTCGGGAGAGAGGGTCGGGGGGTGAGGGCGGGTTAGGTAGGATTCGGCACATACGCCCCGCCTCGGCACTGCTTCAAGTAGTTCAGACCGAAAACCTGGCCGGTCATCTCCAGTTCGTCCCGGTAGACGGGATCATGCCAGCCTTCGATGTCGATAGAGCCCTGGAAATTGTTCTGGCGCAGGATGGTGATGATATCCGTCCAGTTAGTGTCTCCGAAACCAGGAGTACGATGGTAGACATACTGTTGGCCGCCACGAATGCCCAACTCCTTCACTACGTCCCAGTTCACAGTGGCATCTTTCCCATGAACATGAAAGACTTTCGATACCCATTTTCGAAGCTGCGGAATGGGATCGATAAGAGAGTTCATTTGGTGACAGGGTTCCCATTCAAGCCCAAGTGCAGCGCTCGGCACCTCGTGGAACATCATCTCCCAGGCTCGCGGCGCGTGCGCAATATTCCACTTGGGCCGATTCCAGTCGCCTCCCATATCGCAGTTTTCAAACCCGATCCGCACTCCTTCACCCTCGGCCATATTCGCCAGATGTCCGAAAACTTCTTTAAATTTCGTCATGCTTTCCGGCACCGGTCGATCCTCCAGCGCGCCCGCAAACCCGCAGACCATGCTGCAGTTGAACAGCCGCGCACTTCGGATACAGGTCTCCCAGTCTTTTGCAGTCTGTTCATTCTGGAGCGGGTTGCCGAACATTCCCAGGCTGCTTATGATAGCCTTGCCATCGATAGCTGCTAGTACCGATTTGCCTGTCTGCGCCAGATCGATATCGCCGAGCTTCTCCCAAGCCGTAAGCTGAAATGACTCAAAGCCATGCGGAAGAATCTGTTTGATATAGTCTGCTCCGTTACCCAGGCCTGCCAGTGTCCCGATACGAATATCCTGATGATTGATGCGACTCATTAAGTTTCCTTTCAAAAGCTGCTAAGCTGTTTTGGTTTTACTGTTTTCCCACGCATCTAGAAGAGCCCAACCGGCCATAGCGCGCGCATAGTAACTGCCGCACTCCGGTTCATTGAATGGATTTCGGTTGGCGCCTGTATGTCTATCGCGAGCAGTTTTCACCACTTTCACACCCTCTTCCTGAAAGCCGTAATCTAAGAGCAAGGCCGCAAACTGATACTCCAAACCTGTCATGCACTCACTCCAATACGGCAACGGATAGTCCGGCCGCTCGACCCCGTTAAACGTACAGATCAGGGTGCCGCCTTCATCTGCTGTAGCGTAGGTTCGCAGGTTGTTATAGTGATCTCGTAAACTGGGTCGATAGTTATTGTCGAAGATCGCTTTCAGTGTGGTTCGAATATGCCCCTCATCCAATAGATTTCCCAATGAGCATCGATTTGCCTTATACTGCCCTACCAGTTGATCTACCAGGCATCCCTGTTCGGTCTGGAAACGCGGGCGCTCCCGCTTATACTCTTCATCGAGAACTGTGAACTCCGCCACTTTGGGGCTTGGTTTTATATATTTCTGGATATAGTATTTGCCGTTATAGAGATTGTTATCGACCCAGGCGCTTCCCTCTTTCCAGAGAGTTTCACACTCCCTTGCAAACCCAGCATCTCCCACCGCATCAGCCATATGTGAGATAGAGTTGAGCGCAGCAAGATACCAGACCGTACACATCGGGTTCGGACCGAAGAACTCCACATCATAAGTATTGTGCTGGGCGCCTTCCATCACACCATCTTTATCGGCATCCCATCCATTTGGAACCCATGCAAACTTTATCATCGATTTTACAGTGGGATATACCCGCTCCAGCCAGGCAAGGCCGACGTCTTCTTTCCCTGGAGCGGGATGATTATGAAGGTCTTGCAAATACTGTTCATAGACACGCACAATCAGCCCCATCTGGCCATCTGCTGCTGCTCCGTGCCAGGTAGCTTTATTGAGAGGAAGCGTGAGCCGGAATTTCTGTGCCCCAGCAGGTGTAGTTCCATGATCGATATGGCTGTTGAGCATACTGCGATGCAAATCTGGAAATAGATTTACAGTTGACTCTTCATAGTTCCATACGTGCGTACACGAACCGTGGCAGCATCCTGAGTTGGAGTTGCATCCTTCGAATCCATAGAATACGCCGTCGGACAATCGAAAGCTAGTATGTGTACGCAGTCCGGTAAGATTATAAATCGCGGCCTCTTTAAGCGACTGTGGAGCGTCACCTTCAACCACACTTCGGACAAATTCGGCTGTCTGGCCATATAATTGTTCAAGTCGAGGAATTATCTGTTCGGCAGCCTGAGTTGAGTTTGTGAATTGTGTGGCGTAGTAGTTAGTATAAAGTCCTTGTGAACTATCTCCCGCGAACTGCCAGCTATTCTCAGCAATATATCGATATGGAAAATGCCAGGTCACCAGGAACTGGAACTTCCGTTCTTCGGCAGGCTGCAAATACCCCATGGCGGTAATCGAACTATCCCACGTACGATCCGTGCTTGGCGGACATGCTTTATCAGGCTCATCGTCCGGAATATATCCCTTCTCTAAAAGCTCATCGATGATTCCCAGCGCCTCGCCGCCCCAGGGAAGATGTCGAAACGGCCACCGCCGCGCAATACGAACGTCATCTGCGTCAGAGAGAATTGTCATAGTTCCATTCTGAGGCGTCTTATCCGAACGATTTTTAGAGAACTGTATCCCTTTCCATGCACCCGCCGACGCCTTCTCGGTGATGTTATCTTTCAAGTCTGAAACTATGCCATCCGTCCCAATGAAATTCGTGAGGAGCATGGTAACCGATGCTTCGAGGGGTTGATCCGTAAGATTCTTGATTGTAACTGATAGAAGCCCCATCGGCAGGGAAGAGTCATCGGTGGCATGTGGAATGAGCGGATTGAAACCCTCTATCTGGACAGAGACCGGTGTATCATCATCAGATAAGAGGCACCTGCCATACGGATAAGCGGCCTCAAAGGAAACATTTCTGAACCTTGGTACGCCAGCAAGAATGGTTGGCGAACCGGAGTCGTCTCCAAGTAAACGGTCTATACTTCCCTCTAATACTCGCAGCAGGACACGATCTTTACCATTTTCGATTGATTTTGTGCGAAGTGCTAGGTTGGCGTATCTTGGCCGCCAATGGCGGTGAGGGCGGCTCATAAGCTGCCAGTCTATTAGTTCACCTATGCCACTTAGAGCAAAAAAGCCGGTACCGATACCACCTACGGGCATGGCAATCTCTTTCAAATGGTTGGAATCATAGTGGGATAAAACCGGCCAAGTCGTGCTGCTCATAAAGTACTCCTGTGTAAGATATATATTAATTAGGCTCCAGAGAGAACTGTTCTCAATGACAGTTCAGACATCAGAGTTGATGCTCATGTCGAATGGCTGCCAGCAGTCCTTCTGAGCCTTGAGAAACCAGTCCGAATACTCCTTCAAAACCTCCGGTGTAATATGGATCAGGAACTTCGATAACATCGGATTCCACTGCAAACTCCATCATGCGACGAACTATTGCTTTTCCTTTGGTTGTGGAAGCAACATCATCGTAGTTAGCTTCGTCCATCGTAAGTATATAGTCAAAATATTCAAAGTCGGAATCTGTGATCTGGCGGGCTAAATGCTGATACTCTATTCCATACTTGTTTAGAATAGCGCGGGTGCGTGTGTGAGGGGGCTCCGCAGAATGCCAGGCTCCCGTTCCAGCAGAATCCGTTTCAATATGTTCCTCTAAACCAGCTGTTTTCACAATGTGTAGAAATACTGCTTCTGCCATAGGTGATCTGCAGATATTTCCCAAACATACGAATAATACACGTATCATAAAAGACTTGAACTAGCAAAATGGATGCATATAAATACGATATCGCATCCCCCAATACCTGCAAGTATTACTGATAGAAGTGCATCGAATCAATAATCCCATCTTTTCATACTGCAAGGGAACAGAAGAATTTCCAAAAACTAAAGAGGGAACAAGGGCAAAAACACAGAATTGGTGAGGACTAATGTTAATCTGCCGTACAATATAGTATGCCTAGCTTTTTTGATCGCCATAGTGGAATTTCTGATTGAACAATTTACTGCGTGGAAAATATCAAATTGTACGAGAAATTGCCCGGAGCAACGACATTGTATTCGAAGCTCTGGATGTCTCTCTTGGGCGTAAAATTGCGCTTAAAGAGCTTAATATTGCCCCGAGTATGACTGGTCAGGCACGTCGTGAGCGCATCGAACGATTCAATCGTGAAGCTCGGGCAGCCGGAAGACTGAGTCACCCCAATATTGTCTCCATCACCGATTTCGGTGAGGAAAACGGGCGTCATTTCATCGCGATGGAGTATCTGGATGGGCAAAACCTCCGTGATAGAATGACCGGCGGTGGCGCTGTCCCTCTTAAAGAAGCCATTGAAATTACATGTCAGGTGCTAGATGCCCTCGCGTATGCCCACACGAAAAATGTCATCCACAGGGACATAAAACCAGATAACATTCAGATTCTTCCCGGAGGCAGTATCAAGATCACAGATTTTGGTATCGCCCGTCTCACAGAAGAGCCTGCACTCACCAGCAACGGACAGGTATTCGGCACACCTAGCTATATGTCGCCGGAGCAGATTGAAGGGCGGAATATCGACTTTCGTTCGGATATTTTCTCGATGGGAATTGTTCTTTACGAGATGCTTACTGGACAAAAGCCTTTCCAAGGGGATAGCGTTATAAGTATCACTTATGCTGTCGTGAATGCAGATCCTCCTGCCATGCCTGGTGTCCCGACAGGCATTGAACAGGTGATACGGCGAGCACTGGCTAAAAACCCTGCTCACAGGCAAACCAATGCAGAGCAAATGAAGCAGGACCTACGCAATGCCGAACAGACACCTGCTCTCTTCTTTGCGGCGAACAGTCCTCAACAGGGCGGGTACACGCCTGCTAGAAGTTCTGCTCCTTCAATTCCAGGTTATGCAGGCTACGGAGGATACACGCCGCCTGTCACTCCGCCGATGCCTGCAGCGAATCCAGGGCTTCCCTGGACATTCAACGGTTCGAGCGCAGCGTCACCGCAGATTCAGCCACAAATATCTACACAACAATCTATGCCGTCTGCTCAACAAGGTCTACAGGCAGCTCCATTACTTCCTGTAAAGCCTGTTGAACCTCTGTTTGTGCTTTCACCCGGTGGCCGAACATTTCTGCTCTCAATTATTGCTGCGGCTCTTCTTGGAGGTGGAATTGCGGGAGGAATAGTAGTTTTCATGCATAGCTACGACCAGTTCAAGGTGAACGCCGGATCGCAGCAGATTATCGGGCTGATAAATCAGGGAGTGGCAGCCTACAATGCCCGAAATTATAAAGAGGCAACCGGACTTTTTGAGAAGGCGAAAACATCGAATCCTTCTGCATCGGAACTGAGTAAGATTAATTTCAACCTTTCTGCCTCACTTATGCAGCAAGCGCGTGAGGCAGAATCAAGCGGCAGCCTCAGCAAAGCGAAGTCACTGTACGATAAGTTAATTTTACTGACCCCTGAGAGTAAATCAGCCCATATCGGACTATCCAATGTACTGTTAAAGCTTGGTCAGAGCGACGCCGCCGCACGGGAACGCAATGCCGCAGATGCGAGCCTGGATGAGAACGCTGCTCCACCCACCCTGCAGCCAAACACATCTTCAATATCAGACAACTCAAATCCCGGGCCATCTTTAGAGGATCGCAAACAAGAAGCAAGCCAGATAATTAATGATGGCCAGGCACTATGGAAACAGGGAGAGAAAGAGGCTGCAAAAGATAAGTGGCGAAAAGTAATCGAGTTAGCCCCAGGTACTCCCGAACGTGATATCGCGAAGAATTTGTTAGACCAGTCGGAAACTAATTCCGGCTCCTCAGACCAACAATAGATCCAATAGTTCATTTTACGAACTTTACCATGCAAACGATTTTATTTTCATGCTGTTCCAAACTTATACCCCAGTTGTTAGCCGAAGCTATTGCTCTGCAAATTGCAAGCCCCAGGCCATTCCCTCCTGTCTCTGAATTCCGTGATTCGTCTGGCCGATAGAACGCCTCAAAAAGCTGCACTGTGTCGAGATATATATTTTCCGAAATAGTATTGGATATTGTGAATTGTGAAGATTGCAGATTAATCCACACTACCCCATTCTCTGGAGTGTATTTCACCGCATTTTCGACTAAATTCCCAATGAACATATCAGCGTGACTGTGTACCGTCGTGATTTCCGTATTTTCCAACTCCATGTGCAGAAGCAGATTTCGATTCGCAATTATGTTTTCATAATGGCGGATGACATGTTGACAAATATCACTTATTTCCACAATCTCTTTCTGTGAGGAAGCCTCCTGGAACTCTAAGCGATTCAAAATCAGCAGATCACGAACAAGGGTAACAAGGCGCTGAGTCTGAATGCTTGCCTCGCGTATAGTTTCGGATTTCTCTTCGAATGTGCGTGGTTTGCTCGCAGAGAGCTCCAGGTGCCCAGATAGCGCCTGAAGCGGATTTCTTAGTTCATGAGAAGCGGCGGAGTAGAACCTGGCTTTTGCTTCGGTAGTTTGCGCCAGGCGCGAAAGTAGACTGTTAAGTGTTGCAACTAGTTCTACAATTTCAGAATCTTGTGAAGGGGGTGAGAGGGAAATTCGCAGTTTGTCCGCAGCAGCAGTTTGTGCCTGTATGCTTAGCCGACTTAAAGGTGAGAGAGTTCGGCCAACCAGTATCCATGCTCCCAAGGCAGTCAGCACGATAACAGCCAAACCAAATGTCGTAAACACTATAGACTGATGATCAAGAATATTTTGCGTCTTATCCCAAGGCAATCCTATGACCACTCTATTCAACCCGAAGGGAACTGTTTGAATACGCCAGAATCTAGAGTTTGGATTTGGCCAGTTCGGCACACGTTTCTGAGATTTCGCAACTATTGTACCGGAAGGATCTACGAGTGTTAAAACCAGTCCATCCCCTAATAGATCCCTCTCTTCTTCCAAAAGTGCAGCAAAATCTTCTATATGTTCATTTCCACTAATTTCGGTATTGATTCGCTTGGCAGCAGCGCTGAGGAAATTTTTGGCATTCGATTCTGCATCGTAATTTGCATAGAGAATAATACTTCCGCACGCACAAACCATCACAAATGCAGTCACGGTAGAAAACTGCAATGTCATTCGGGCACGCATTGAGTTAAGTATCATTTCCGTCGTCCATGCGGAATCCCACCCCCCGCACTGTGTGAATCAACAACGGCGAGCGGCCTTTATCAATTTTCGTTCTTAAATAACTTATGTACACATCGAGTACATTATCTTCACCGCCAAAATCGTATTCCCAAACATGATCTAAAATCATAGATCTGGTGACTACTCTGCCAACATTTTTCATCAAATATTCGAGAAGATTGAACTCAGTGGCGGAAAGCAGAATGTTTTTCCCGCCTCGGGCAGCCTTACGCGAACCTAGATCAAGCGTAAGATCTGCTATCCGCAATACTGTAGCCGAAGCTCCTCCACGCCTGAGCAGTGCACGCATCCGTGCCAGAAGCTCGCCCATTTGGAACGGCTTGACAATGTAGTCATCAGCTCCACTGTCCAGTCCGTTAATTTTATCTTCAAGCGTGTCTTTCGCCGTGATAAAGAGTATTGGAGTTTCAATTGCAGCGGCTCGAAGCCGACGGCAAACCATGAATCCATCGAGGCCGGGAAGCATCACATCCATCAGAATGAGATCAAAATCGATCAGCCGGCCAAGATCGAACGCGCTGAGTCCATCGCGTGTTATCTGTGCGGTATACCCCGCTTCCTGCAGGGCCTGCTTGATAACACGGGCTACGCTCTCATCATCTTCAACAATTAATACTTTCATCGATACACAAGCTTTCCCATTCGACCGCTACTCTTTCTCAGCTTTTTCTTCTCTTTCACCTTTTTCTGCTTTGACTGGTGTCGATTTGATCCCAATGGCTGAATTTAGAGCAGTTTCCATCTCTTTGGCTTCCCCAGCTGGTGTAACGGTTTCAACATCGCCAATTTTTCCTGACATCGGATCAATTTCAACCTCTTTGATAACATTACCCTGAACTATCATTACACCATATACCCAGTGGCCTTCATCAAATTCAAAATTTGCTTGTATAGTCTTCCCCTTCACCTTGGCCTGCGCGATTTTTATCGCATCGACAGGCGAGATTTTGCATTGTGGTGCAGGCTGTACTGGAGCTCCAAATAGTGCCCCTGCGGTCTGCATAGATCCAAGCACTGCAAGTGTAGCCACGACACCAATGCCAAAGTAAAATGATACTCTTTTTAACCCAGATTTTTCCATGTCTGAAATCTCCTTAAAATAACAGCCTCAAAAGAAGAAGCTCACTTAGGATTATACACTTTCATCTTTAACTGTATCTGAGAATTTACTGTGAAAACACTCAGGAAGATAACCCCATTCAAAATCCACAGAATATTCAAACCATGCGCATATGCAGGATTAAACTCATGCGATATTTAATATCCCTGTAGATATTTAACTGGGGCAATTGAATTTTTTTTAAATATTTGACCAATCAACTTCAAAATCTATTCGAAAAGAGTTCTACTCTGTCCAGTTCTTTGCCAGGTCAATCTGTTTCGAAGAGAAATCTATGACTCTGCTGACGATTCCTGATCTGAGTAAAATCCGTCGGGTACTAATCATCAGATTGAGTTCTATTGGTGATGTGGTTCATGCGCTCCCCGTAGCTGCGGCTTTAAAAAATACTTACCCCCATCTAGAACTGACCTGGATGGTAGAAGAAATGTCTGCAGATATCGTTATTGGAAACCCCAATCTTCACGAAGTGATTGTTATTCCTCGCTCTAGATGGAAAGCCGGCAGGGGCAGCTCTTTTAAAATTTGGAAGGAGTATTGTCAATTTTTAATTGGACTCAGAAAACATAAATTCGACATGTCATTAGATCTGCACGGCAGAGCGAAAAGTGGTCTGATCGCAGCAGCAGCAGGGGCTCCATATCGATTTGGCTGGAAGAGGCTTCGTGAAGGTTCGCAGTTGATTTCACATTCCATTGGCAAGGAATTTCCAGGGCAGCACCGTGTTCAGTGGTTCCTGAATGTGGTGCAAGCGCTGGGAGTGGAGGCGAGTGTTGTTGAATTTCCAATTTTCATACCTCAATCCGCAAGAAACGAAGTTCATCAACTACTCGAATTCCATGGAGTAAATGAAAAAGAGAGAATCGCCATTGTCAACCCAGCTGTTGGCGACGATAGGCGAAGATGGAGTGCAGAAAGTTTTGCTCAGCTTGTTTTGCGCATGGGAGATGAATTTGGCCTTACCTCAGTACTAATTGGCGCATCAAAAGATATTAAACTCTGCGAACGCATTCGGCATCGGGTACAATTTCTGCAACAGAATACTAATACTATAAATAGACATCAAAATTTATGCGTAAATGTGGCTGGGGAAACAAATTTAAAATCGCTGGCAGCACTCCTTGATCTGAGTATACTTCAGATAAGTGGAGACACAGGCTCTGCACATATTGGCGCCGCTATCGCGAAACCGACGATTGCACTTTTCGGGCCGACTGACCCAGATCATGCAGGGCCGTGGAGTCAAGAAAGGCATACTATTTCACGCTGGCCTCTATGCAAAAGCAGCTGTTCAAATAGTAAATGTAGTTATGCGAAGGATGCGCAGGGAGTGTCTTCGGTAGTCGGCAATGAAAGCAGTGATGGTAGCCGCGAAATATCATCCAATGCGCCCACTGCAAGCTGCATGCTTGATATATCAGTGGATGAAGTAATGGAATCAGTAAGATCGGTGATGAAAGATCAGTATGCCTGACAAAAAAATACAGTCGAATCTGCACAAAAAAGGGACTGTTCGATCAGAAATATCCACTCTTGCTGTCTCTTTGATGGCTGTTCGAGCTAATCAACAGCTAGGCGACGCGAAAAGGATAGTGCTGCTCACAAAGTGCCGCTATATGGGTGACACACTGGTTGCTACACCGTTCATAGTCCAGCTCCGTGCGCATTTTCCGCAAGCGGAAATTACATTAATTACTGCACCAACAGTTGCGATCGCATTAGAAAATTCTCCAGATATTGATCATGTCATTCCTTTAGAGATGCGCGGAGTTGCTCGCTGGCGATACTGCCGAGAACTCTACGACTGCCTTCGCGAAGGCAGTTATGATGCTGCTTTTCTACTGGATCGTTCTTTACGCTGCGCGGTAATTGCTGCCATTGCTGGAATACCTGTTCGCGTGGGCTACTTGAACGAACATAGGAAACCATTTCTGACAGTGGCAATTCCCTACTCTTTTAATCGCCACGAAGTAGACTGTCATCTGGATATGCTTCGTGCAGTGGGATTACAAGCAAAGGATTCTCTGCCCAAACTCTGGATAACTGAAGAAGAGAAAATAGCGGCTCGATTGGAAATGAATCTGGCGTTCCCCACGCCTCAAGGCAAAACTGGTTCAATTGTGGGCATTCAGCCAGGTGCAAATGATGCTGATATACGTGAATGGGGAGCAGATAGATATGCTCTTGTTGCCGATAAGCTCATCGCTGAGACGGGTTGCCGTATCGTGATCATGGGAGGTTCAGCAGAGATCGAGACTAGTTCTCGGATGCAGTCTGCAATGCGAAATCCTTCACTCAATTTGACTGGGAAACTGAAATTAAGAACAGCATTGGCTGCAATTGGACTCTGCGACTACTGGATTGGAAACGACACAGGACTGCTTCACGCTGCTGTGTCTCAGGGAGTGCCAAGTGTAGGGCTGTTCGGGCCAAACAAAGTGGTGCGATGGGGATACGATACGAAAATTCATCGATCCATCGTTCACTTCCCGGAATCACCTGCTTTAGACGACTCTGCAGTGCGTGCTTGCCTTGATGCAATAACAGAGGAGCAGGTATTAGAATCAGTGTTTGGGCTTATGGATCCTAATGCCTGCGCTATCGACATTCCTCATAATGCGCTGGAGGACACAACACCTGTTTCTCGATCCCCATATTTCAGATCAGAGCTCGCACCTGAGTTCTTCTCCTCCACCAGAAGAAGGTGATTTGTGGAAGATAGCATGAAAATGCACACCGTTCTTGCGGGAGACGTGACGATTGGAATTGAGTCAGGTAGATTAGCATTAATTGCTGGGCCTTGTGTGGCAGAAGGCCTGGATATCTGCAGGGAAATCGCAGAAGCAGTTCAGAAAACTACTTCAAAATTAAACCTTGGATATATTTTCAAAGCCAGTTTCGATAAAGCCAACCGGACTTCTGGAGTTTCGTTCCGTGGGAATGGAATAGATGCTGGCTTAGAGATTCTACAGCATATCAGGTCTGAATATCGAGTTCCTGTGCTCACAGATGTGCATGAAACTTGGCAGTGTGCCATTGCAGCGGAAGTGTGCGACGTCCTGCAGATACCGGCATTCTTGTGCAGACAGACCGACTTGCTGATCGCCGCCGCCGCCACGGGTAAAACGGTAAATGTCAAAAAAGGTCAGTTTTTGGCGCCGTGGGATATGAAAAATGCAGTTCAAAAGCTGGAAGAAGCAGGCTGCTCGAATATTCTACTGACAGAGCGAGGCGTCTCCTTCGGATACAATACACTCGTAGTCGACATGACCAGTCTGCCTCAACTGCGGGCTCTTGGCTATCCGGTAGTGTTTGATGGGTCGCATAGTGTTCAGCGGCCAGGAGCAGGGTCTGGTGGGACTAGCACAGGGGGTCAGAGAGAATTTATTCCTCATCTTTCTCGCGCTGCCGCAGCGGTAGGAATTGATGCCCTCTTTCTAGAGGTGCATCCTCACCCTGAAAAAGGGCTTTCCGATTCGGCAACTATGCTGCCATTAGCGCAGCTGGAACCGCTATTAAGTCAGGTGATCGGGATTGATGCTGTCTGCCGTACTACAAGCGAAAAATAGTTCTTTTGTATTCGGTGATTGCAAATAATATCCCGCGAAATGAAATTCTTCGACTTTTGGCAATTACCTCGAATGTTTAATAGTAATTTGAGTACACAAACCTGTTCGTACAACTAAAGGGGATTTTCAATATATGAAGACTGCGTTGATAACAGGAGTTACCGGGCAGGATGGCTCCTACCTGGCTGAGCTGCTCTTAAATAAAGGGTACAAGGTAGCCGGGATAGTGCGCCGCTCCAGTACGGAGACGTTTGAACGAATCCAGCACTTCGTAGATCACATCGAGCTTGTTCAGGCTGATCTACTCGATCAGTTTTCCCTGATAGAAGCGGTCCGAATTACTAAACCAGATGAGATATACAACCTCGCCGCACAATCGTTCGTGCCTACAAGCTGGAACCAGCCTGTGCTGACAGGCGAATTCACTGCTCTCGGTGTCACTAGAATGCTGGAAGCGATTAGAGTTGTGAACCCGGGAATCAGATTCTATCAGGCAAGCTCCTCTGAAATGTACGGTAAGGTTCGGCAGACACCTCAAACAGAGGATACCCCATTCTATCCACGCAGCCCATATGGGGTTGCAAAAGCCTATGGCCACTATATCACAGTAAACTATCGTGAAAGTTATAATATTTTTGCTGTTTCAGGAATACTTTTCAACCATGAATCTCCCCGAAGAGGTCTGGAATTTGTTACACGGAAAGTTACAAACACTGTTGCAAAGATCAAGCTTGGTCTTGAAAAAGAACTTAGAATGGGAAATCTGGATGCGAAGCGAGATTGGGGATTCGCAGGTGACTATGTGGACGCTATGTGGAGGATGCTTCAGCAGGATGAAGCGGACGACTATGTTATCTCCACTGGTGAGACACATACCGTACAAAGGCTATGCGAGCTCGCATTTGAGCATGTAGGTCTTGATTGGCAGAAGTACGTCGTGCAGGATCCTGCGTTTTATCGCCCTGCAGAAGTAGATATTTTAGTCGGCAGCCCTGCAAAAGCCACCGAGAAATTGGGATGGAAACCTACTGTAACTTTTGAAGGGCTGGTGGCAATGATGGTGGAAGCTGATATGGCTCGCTGGGCCAGGAATATTCGCAATGCTGAGTAGTAAGGAACTGCCGTCTGCTACCAAACCTATCAGAATATTAGTCACGGGAGCAAATGGGTTCGTTGGGCGGCATCTGATCGCTGAGCTTTTGCGCTCTAGCTCTCACGCTTTGAATCACTCAGAGGAGACTCCCACTCTCCCGTTTGCCCCTAATATAAAGATAGTAGCCGCTGTCCATACAGACCGAAATACTAATTCTATCCAGACAGCTGCTCTTTCACCTGAAATTGGATGGATCGGAGACAATTCGCAAAATCCAGTGGAACAGATCGAACTGGATATAGATTCCCGTGAATCAATAGTCGAGGTGATGAAATTTGCAAATCCACACCAGATTTATCATCTTGCTGGGAGAGCATCTGCCGCAGATACCGATCGTGAAAAAATGGTTCGCACTAACTCAGAAGGTGTCCGGCAGATACTGGATGCGGCCTCTGAAATTCAACCCTTTCCTCGCACATTACTCATTAGCAGCGGTTATGTCTATGGAGATGTCTCCCCGGATCGGCCCGCCAGAGAAGAGGATCCTGTGGGGCCGCTCTGGCGCCATGGAGCCTATGTTGACAGTAAAATTGAGATGGAAAACATCGCTCGCGGATACAGGGCATTTGCATTTACAGCGCGCGCTTTTGCGCACACCGGTCCAGGGCAGCTGCCCACATTCGCGCTACCCTCCTTTGCCCAGCAGTTAGCAAAAATTGAGCACAATCTTCTGCCTCCGATACTTCAAGTAGGAAATCTGGATGCCAGACGAGATATTCTGGATGTTCGTGATGTAGTTCGCGCTTACCGACTGCTAATGCTGCACGCGGATCCCGGAAATGTGTACAATGTGGCAAATGGGAGTGCTGTCTCCATGCTGTATGCCTTAAATATTTTGCAGAAAGCGTGCAGGGTTCCCACCGAAGTGACACTAGATCCCAATAGACTTCGAGCAGCAGATATACACTGCTCCTCGGGAGATACCCTGCGCACATGGGGATTAACCGGTTGGATGCCTGGATATTCGCTGGAGCATACGCTGCAGGATACTCTGGAATACTGGCGTTATCAGGTGAGCAGGGAATTTGGGACCATCGTATGAATAAAATTCCCACTCTTGGCGTTGGCATGGCTGGATTTGGTTTTATCGGCAAAGTTCACAGCCATGCCCATCTTTCAGTCCCTTTATTGTACGATCCTCTGCCCTGCCGCACCAAATTGGTAGGAGTGTGTACTGCAACTGCAGCCAGTGGTGAAAAAGCTAAATCACAGGCAGGATTTGAATTCGATACACGCCAATTTGATGATCTCTTGAGCAGAGATGATATCCACATTATCCATATCTGTACTCCAAATGATTGTCATTATGAGATGGTGCGGGATGCCTTACATGCAGGCAAGCATATATACTGTGATAAACCCCTTGCGCTTAATACTCAGCAGGCACAATATTTGGCTGACCTTGCCGCTATGAGTATTGGCTGGCAGCAAATGACTTTCAACTATAGATTTGTCCCGGCTGTCATGCGTGCACGTGAACTTACTCAGTCCGGGTACCTGGGGGAGCTATTTTCATTTCGAGCGGCCTATCTTCATGCAGGATATGTCGATCCTAACCGCCCATTTTCCTGGCGGACAGATTTCGCTCGGAGCGGTGGTGGTGCAATTGCCGATTTGGGGGCACATGTCATTGACTTGATTCGATACACTATTGGGAACGGAGCTAATGTGACGCGTGCGGGTGAATTTAGCTCGCTAAGCGCGGTGCTTCAAACACTAATTACCCAGCGCAAAGATGCAAAAAGTGGATCAATGAGACCCGTTGATGTAGATGATATCGCATTCGCCACCTGCATAATGGAAGGCGGCGCTGCAGGAACATTGGAGGCTTCCAGGCTTGCGACAGGAGTTCAGGATGAGCTTCGATTGGAACTTCATGGATCGAAAGGGGGACTGCGGTTTAACTTAATGGAGGCAAACTGGTTGGATGCCTACGACAATACCCAGCCTGAAACTTCACTCGGTGGGAACCGAGGTTTCCGCAGGATTGAGTGTGTCACACGCTATCCTAAACCGTACGCACTAGGCGCTACCAAAAATACTATTGGCTGGCTAAACTTTCATATCTCAAGTGTGTTCGATTTTCTCACCAATATTATCTCATATCAAGTGGGTAGAGATGGCTCTCCACTATCTCCTACTTTCCGAGATGGCCTGGCTGCCCAGAAAGTCATATCCGCCTGTCAAAATTCTTCACGGTTGGATGGAAAAATCGTAGAAGTTTGATTTGAAGATAGCACCTGTTTATCTGGAATGTCCCCAAGAAATGTTGGAAAGGTCGTTCACAATGGGATCACTAACCCCAAAACTAATCATTGCAATCCGTTTGGGCTTCTAAAGTTCAGCACTCTGATAACCGAGAATCCACTCAGTTATTCCCTTAAGTTGGATATTAGACTAGAACACTCCAGTATGGTCTAGAAACTATCATATTAACGAGTTTTCATCAGTGGCGTCAACGAGGAGCACAGCATGGCTGAGGTGTATCGCAAAAATGGTTCTCTGGAAATAAAGTTCAACGAGGACCGAACTCAAGTTATCGTCAACGTATATCCTGCTTCTGCAGGAGGCGAATCTATCACGACCTCAGAAATTTTAGATCGCCTTAAAAGCATGGGAGTCACTTATGGAATACGTGAACAGGCAATCCGAGATGCAATCCACGCCGCAGACGACTCAAATCAGGCTGTAACGGGAATAATTGTCGCGCAGGGTGGAATCCCAAAGGATGGCGAAGATGCGAAAATAAAGTACAATATCAGTCATGGCGTACTTTTAAAGCCGCTGCCAAAGCGTACAGATTCCAGTGGCCACACGGAATGGTTCGCCCTCGATCCTGCTAAAATGGTCAAAGCTGACGATGAACTTGCCAGCATCCTTCCTGCACAGCCTGGAACACCGGGAAAGACGCTCACATGGCCTATACAGGCTATTACTCCGAAACCAGGGAAGCCTTCCGCATTGAATGCCGGCCAAAACGTGCGTATGTCCGACGATGGGCTGCACATCTATGCTGCTCAGGATGGATACGTCTGCCTGCATGGCGAACAGATCATCGTGCACGCGCTTCGAGTATTTCCAGGAAGTATCACTGGGCAGGCGCTAAATTCAGCGACTGGGCTGGTTGTGCGTGGAAATATTGAGAACTGCCAGGTTAATCTTGGCGGGTTCCTCGCTGTGAAGGGTTCGGTAAACGGCTGCAAAATTCGTTGTATGGGTGATATCTATCTTAACGATGCCGTGGAATGCGATATAGCCTGCGACGGAAATGTAATTGTCTATGGCAAGTTGATAAATTGTACTATTAACACCTGCAAAAAACTTCTCGGGTTTGATTCGTCCGTTATTGTAGGCGGACAAATATCAGCTTCAGAGGGGGTCGAAACAGCGATACTCGGCGCAGATGATTTTACAGCGACGAATGTGGTAGTTGGCATCAATAATATGATCCAACTGAAAGGCAAGGAAATTGAGGAGGAGATGAACGCCTGCGAAATGAATATTACCCGTATCAGCTCAGCTTTAAAACCATTTACGACGCTTTCTGGACAGGAGGCGATTACGGAAGATAAACGACAGTTAGTGACCAAGCTGCAAAGTCAAAAACGCTCTCAAGATACCAGAATAAAAGAACTTCACAATGAAAAGAGAGGACTTGCAATTGCTGCAAAAGAGCATATTGTAAGCCATGTTACAGTTGCGAAAACCGTCTACCCTGGCGTGATGATCACTATCCGAAATGGCGCAGCTCAGATTGAAACAACCATGGAAATGGTCAAATTCATCGAGGGGCCTGGCGGTAAGTCTGTTGATATGGAGATGCTTCGTAAGGCTGCCTGATTTAAGAATGGATCAGATGACACTTAGCGTACGACAGGAATGGAGTCCAAAGGATGGAGACACGATTCAAGCTAACTCGCCTAGTGCGAACGCAGACATCTGAGATATATCTAGTCTGGGAAGGTGAGAAACGAATCGGCCAGATTGATATACATTTTGCGCATGATACCATTCACGCCACTGTCATTTTTGAGGCGGACCTCTCTGTCGGAGATGAGGAAGAGCTTCTCGCGCAGATTGATGATGACATCGTATCTTCCTATCTTCCCCGGTTCGAACGTGAAGATTTTGTCGCCCATGTGTTTCGAGGCGAGGAGATTAGCCGATACACTGACTGTTCGGGTGCGATGGATGATATCGATGATGATGACGATGAGTCGGATGAGTAACGCTGCTTATCTTTTGATTACATTTCAAACTGCACCCTATCGTGCGACCCCACTTCATGGCTAAATCTCCCCAACGTAATTTAAAATCAGGATTGAAGGGAGCGCCCGAACCGATTGCGGCGCTAAACCGAATTCCGATTCTAGAAAAAAATATTGCTTGGGAATCCCGTGAACCTCTCATCGATATCCGTGATAAGTGCCCTAATCTTATTCTAGCCGAACATATCTGCCCCTATCTCCGAAGCAAAGTAGTCGATATGCTAAATAGAGCACAGAATTCGCTTCCAAGAGACTATAAATTAAAAGTGGGCACTGCTCTGCGCACACTTTCCATGCAGAGTAATGGCTGGGATAACTACTTCGCGCGCATGGAAAAGGAGAATCCTGAGTGGCCTTTATCTGCGCTGCGCCGCGCGACGAATCATTTTTTTGCTCCCTACGATCAGCCAGCCCCCCCAGGCCACTGCACTGGGGGAGCTGTGGATGTGTCACTCCTGGATCCCGAAGGCAATGTAATAGACCTCACTGCTCCTACCACCGGATGGGAAGCCGCTTATACCTGGTCGGATAAAATCAACGCAGAGGCAAAACACCATCGCATGATGATGGTGAATGCAATGTTAGGGGCTGGATTTTCTAACTGCAGGGACGAGTATTGGCACTATTCGTATGGAGATTCCGCCTGGGCTGTGCGTGTTGGTGAAAAAAGCTGTCCGTACGGCTGGGCTCATCCTCCGGTTGAAATACATATTACCGAATCTCAGAATGCTGCCAAAATACATATTTCCAAATGTGAACACCGGTTTGATGGGAAAGTAATTTCTGGAATATCTGAAATCTCAATTCCGGATATCTTGTCTCCTTGGCGAGTAGAGATATGCTGGGCATCGGGAGTTCCCGTTACCCTTCAAATTCACATGAAAGACAAACTTCCTGGCGCAATCTGGTGGGGGGTCGAAAAAGATGAAGAAGAGAATCCCTTTCCCAAATTAGGATCAACCGATGCTGGTTCGGAATTAAACTTCTGGAGTCAACCGAGTGATGAAATTATTACTATTCGTGTTGTCCCCGCATCGGATCGTATCTTCTTCTCGAATGTGCAGATTCCTCCAGTTGAAAGCGCGAGTTAGTTCACATCTGGGATAATCAAATGCCCTACGAATTAAAACCCACTGCCTCACCATCTTATCAGTGTGCTGAGGAGCCGCCTTCCGTATATATTTACGATATTGAGACTTCTGGTTTGAATCAAAATATTGATCAGCCAATTGAAATCTGCATGATCAAATTGGAATCGGGAAAAGAAATTTCCCGCTACTGCACCCTTATTCAGTATGAGAGACCGCTTTCGTTGGAAATAGTCGCACTAACTTCTATCAATGACGAAATGCTGTTATCCGGAAAGACAAGGAAAATAGTGGCGCAGGAACTTCACGACTTTCTCGGACTGTGCGAGAAAAGCCCAGATATCAGGATATGTGGGCACAACTTACTTCGCTTCGACAACTTTTTTTTACGCAGACTATTTAAGGAACAGCTCGGACTCGTTATTAACCTAGGGCCGTTCAGTTTCGATACGGCAGCTCAGTTCAAAGCTGAAAAGTTAAATATGCATCGAAGTCCAGGTCAGAAAATCGAACGATTTCATTCAAAGGTACTCGATATTCATGCTCCAGGAGTGAAGTATAATCTGCTAGAAGCTGCAAAGTACTACACTATACCAATTCCAACAAAAGTACATCGTGCAGAAGCGGACACCGTGATGACACTCGGCATCTACCTTAAACAAAGATATCTCATAAGCTCATATTCAGAGTAACAATCAATATATGCCCCCACAAAAGTGAGCCATCGTGAAAGCGGAGTATTTGAAATGCATATTGATCAAAAAATAGCATATCCACTTGGCCCCAGGATAGCGTCAAGCAGTTTAAGTAGAACTCCCATAATTAAATCACTCAGTATAAGGCCAAGTGCAACTCCTCTGAGAATACGAAAACCGACTACACCACCGTAACGCAGTATGAGCGACTTCAATAGCCATCCCGCAAATATGGATATAAACATCTTGTTGGCGTATCCTAGCTGCAGAGTGCCGGTAAGTGCATATCCCAGAGGATGCAGAGGCCAGCCAACAAATCGCAATCTCAGGGAAGACAGAACGAGTGTGGCTGCAGCTCCTCCAAGAACTCCCAGTCCTGCTGACAGAGATGGCTTGATAGGGCTGAGCAGTCTTCCTGAAAGCTGATTAATTCCGGTGGTGGGAATTACGACAGCGCTCATCTGCAGCCCGTCGCTATTTGGTGCGAGGGTGAGAGCGCCATAGTGATAAAATATGGGCAAGGAGCTGCCAACACCCACCACCAAAGTGAGTACCACTGCTGCTAAGCTGAGAACGTAGAATGATTTTAACGAAAACCCGGTCGAATCCCGCAGTTTCCCCCCTTGAAAAACGGACGGAGCCAGAATCTGCCTGGCATCACGAAGATGCTGCACATGCATCGAAAGTCGAGTAAGTGCAATAGAAGAGAGGGCACTGCTTCCTGTAAGAGATAGTATAAGTTTGTCTGGAAGAATCGGCGCAAGCAGCCAGGAAATCCCACCTTCAGCCATAAGCCTGCTGAGGACGAGCGCCACTATCAAAAAGAAACCAAAGTATGCGATACTGAACCATACGGGAAATCCAATCCACCAGCACCACCCAATTACTCCCACAATACCCAGAAAACATCCATAAAACATTGGGGTGCAGCTACGATATTCAAAATCATTTTGTAAGTTCTTCGGATTATGTTGGCTGACATTGATCGGTTGTTTCGAACTTGCAGACCGCAGAAAGCATAAACTTGTATAGGCTATGCCAGTAAGATGATGTCTTGCATTCCAAACGAGAATTGCCGCCAGAGCAATGAATGCCCCTGCAGACTGCTCCTCCAGAAATGGGGCTTGGGCACTGACACTTCCTGAAGCGCCGTCATTCCATCCCGACAATGCAGACATCAGAGTTTCTATTTTATTCAGCGCGAGAAAAAACCACACACTTAAGGTGATATCTGTTGGTGAGAGCAGAGTAAACCCAATAAGAATAGGGTAGATATTGATATAGAGCGGATTCAAAACATTCCAGGGGGGAGATCGCAGCATATCGGATATATCGTTGTAAAACGGAATGCAGGGAACAACTGGAATATAGGCATGAGCAATTCCAAAACCGTGCAATAGAATGGGAAGCGACATGCCGAATATCGCCGATCGTTTGAATAGTCTGTCTTTTTCGTTAGAACCACCAGGGGACATCAGGTTAAGCGGAAGTGCAACCAGTGGGAATGCCAACCGTTCGTTTCGAACCCATACACGCTCAAAGAGTGCACACATACAGATATTCGCCAGTATAAATGGAACGAAGAATAGACTCCATGTTAGCAGCGGGAGAAACCACAGTTTCCACGGTACAGGAGCATTATATCCCTCGTAAAATTGCCTAACAGCAGTTTTATCAGTCACCGCAAGCCAGTCAGGGATATTTTGTGCAAGAGCGGATGCGGCTGCCGCACCTCGTGCATAGTATGCTGGACCAACCAGCGATGCTAAAAGTGGATGAACCATCCCGCGCCCAGCTACGGTATTGGAAATCAGCCACACTGCAAGAACAATCAGTCTTTCGGCATTTGTAAAAACACTTAATCCCCGTTTCCACCTGCCGTAGAATAGATCGATACCGACAAAAATTGCCCACTGCAGGCAGGCGGCTAACGGAGGAAATGGCCCGGCAGCCATTGTACCTCCCACTTTTAAATCACTCCACTGTACAAAAATTGTTAAAGGTACGACGCCAAAAAGTGCAATCAGGATGACACGAAAATGGCGTGGGTTGTTGTCAGGTTTCTGTGTCTGAGAGTGAGTAGTCATGGAATACACATGTGATTTTTTAAGGAAATTGAAGTAACATGCTAACGGCAGCACTATACTAGCAGGAAAATTTATGCCTCTATACTAACATATAAATGATGGTTTATTGGCATGAATACACGAACTGCACCCATTAGCATCGTATTTATATTCTGATCTTGACAGGATTCGTAGTGGCGTGCTAAAATTATGATATCATAAAGATAGATTTAATCAGCTTTCGCAGATATATTCACACTATTTCAGTTTCAAAGTATTCAAAATAAGTGCATCCCGTTTCGTACATAAAGGAGCCGACTAATGTCCGTTCAGCTAGGCGATACCGCCCCCGATTTTACACAAGATTCCACCGAAGGGCCTATTCACTTTCATGAATGGGCAGGAGATAGCTGGGTGGTACTGTTTTCTCACCCGAAGGACTATACTCCAGTATGTACAACGGAACTGGGAACGGTTGCGCGATTAAAGCCAGAGTTCGACAAGCGCAATGTAAAATGTATTGGCCTCAGTGTCGATCCGCTGAAGGATCACGAAGGCTGGTCGAAAGATATTGCAGAAACTCAGGGAGTCGCGCTCAACTTCCCTCTGTTAGCGGACGCCGATCGAAGAGTATCTACCCTCTATGAAATGATTCATCCCAATGCGGACAATACATTCACAGTGCGATCAGTCTTTATCATCGGCCCGGATAAGAAGCTAAAACTTTCGCTCACTTATCCTGCAAGTACCGGAAGAAACTTCCAGGAGATTCTCAGAGTCATCGACTCCCTTCAGTTGACTGCTAACTACAAAGTGGCCACACCAGCGGACTGGAAGCATGGGGAAGATGTGATCATAGTTCCGGCGGTCTCGAATGCAGATGCTGCAAATCTCTTCCCGAAGGGATTCAGAGAGATCAAGCCCTACCTTCGAACTACGCCTCAGCCTAATCTATAAATAGCATTCATCTTTCACTCTGAGATGACTGGCAGCTATATTATCTGGAAGAGGATCTGCGCATAGTGTGCAGATCCTCTTCAATTTGTACTTAGTTCCATTTATCGCAATGTGGCTGGAAAAATATTGGCATATTCAGATGATGTGTAGTAATCTAAGAAGGAATTTATCTACTTTCGACCAATATATATCATAGGATCATGTAAAGTTTGCAACCAACCATTCAGATATGTGTCAGAACTACAAAGAGGAATCCAGCATGCTGACGATCCGTGGAAAATCTAGCAATAGTTTTTGTGATCAAGTTTCTCGTCGAGATTTTCTAAAAATCGGCGGGCTTGCCCTGGGCGGTCTGAGCCTTACGGATGTACTGGCAGCAGAAGCTCAGGCAGGTATACGCTCCTCTCATAAAGCTATAATAATGGTTTACCTCCCTGGCGGCCCTTCACATCAAGACATGTTCGACCTCAAGATGGATGCTCCCGCCGAGATTCGCGGTGAGTTCAAACCAATTAAAACGAATGTCCCTGGAATTGAGATATGCGAGTTGATGCCCAGAATTGCCGGGATGATGGATAAGTTTGCCATTATTCGTTCGCTGGTTGGCGCTCGCGATGAACACGCTTCGAATATGTGTATGAGCGGATACTCCTTATCCGAAGGAAGAAGTAACTTAACACCTGTTCTTGGTTCTGTTGTGTCAAAACTGCAAGGTCCGGTCGAGAAAACAGTTCCCGCATTCGTCGGTTTAGCACCGAAAACTCAGCATATGCCCTATTCTGACGCCGGTCCGGGATTTTTAGGGATGGCGTACGGATCGATCAATCCCAATGGGCCGATGATGCGGGATATGACCTTAAAGGATATCACTCTGGACAGGCTGAGCAATCGCCGCCAGCTGCTATCCAGTTTGGATCGCTTCCGAAAAGGGGCTGATTCACTGAGCGGCATGGATGAGCTCAATCAACGCGCCTACAACCTGCTGACATCCACCAAACTTGTAAATGCACTCGACGTAACCAAAGAGGATCCTAAAGTTCGAACTCTCTATGGCAAAGGCATAGACCACGCCATCGCAGATGCCGCTCCCATGATAAACGACCAGTTCCTTGCGGCTGTACGCCTTGTGGAAGCCGGTGCGCGCGTCGTAACTCTCTCTTACGGCTGCTGGGACTGGCACGGAAGCAATTTCGTAAATCTAAAAACCTATCTCCCCCTATACGATCTTGCTATAAGCGCGATGGTGCAGGACATCCATAACAGAGGGCTGGATAAGGATGTGTCTGTGGTTGTCTGGGGCGAGTTCGGCCGGTCGCCAAGAATTAATAAAGATGCAGGCCGCGATCACTGGCCTAGAGTCTCCTGTGCGCTGATGGCAGGCGGCGGAATGAGGACAGGGCAGGTAATTGGTACGACTAATCGATTTGCTGAGGAAGCTGATGACCGCCCTGTGGATTACAAGGATGTCTTCGCTACTCTCTATCACAATATCGGTATAGACACGAGTACTACGGCGGTCATTGACGAGCAGAATCGCCCTCACTATCTGCTTGCAGGCCACGAACCGATCGCTGAACTGATCTAATATCCATATTAAAGGAAATGCGTCATGCTGACGATCCGTGGGAGATCCGGAAATAGTTTTTGTGATCACGTTTCGCGCCGCGAGTTTCTAAAAATCGGCAGTCTTGCTCTGGGTGGTCTCAGTCTGACGGATGTACTGGCTGCGGAAGCGCAGGCGGGAATACGCTCCTCGCATAAAGCGATCATCATGATCTACCTCCCGGGCGGCCCCGCACATCAGGATATGTTCGACCTCAAGATGGATGCTCCCGCCGAAATTCGGGGCGAATTCAAACCGATTAAAACCAATGTCCCCGGTATTGAGATATGCGAACTGATGCCTCGCCTCGCGGGAATGATGGATAAATTCGCTCTCATTCGATCGTTAGTTGGAGCTCGCGATGAGCATGCCTCGAATATCTGCCTGAATGGATATACCGAATCGGCAACCAGGCAGAATTCCGCTCCGGTTCTTGGTTCAGTAGTAGCTAAACTCCAGGGGCCGTTCGATAGAACTGTCCCCGCTTTCGTGAGTCTGGCCCAGCGTACCCATCATATGCCCTACAATGATCCCGGTCCAGGCTTTTTGGGTATTCAATATGGCGCACTCAATCCCAATGGCCCAATGATGAACGATATGACATTGAAGGACATCACTCTGGACAGGCTGAGTAATCGCCGCCAGCTGCTTTCCAGCCTGGATCGTTTCCGAAAAGGCGCTGATTCCCTGAGTGGAATGGATACTCTCAATCAGCGTGCCTACGATCTTCTCACTTCCGCCAAGCTCGTGCACGCACTCGATGTGACTAAAGAAGACCCGAAAGTTCGCGCGTCGTATGGCAAAGGCACCGACAAACCCGTAGGTGATGCTTCCCCTATGATCAATGATCAGTTCCTTGCGGCAGTTCGCCTGGTGGAAGCAGGAGCCAGGGTTGTAACGGTATCCTATGGATTCTGGGACTGGCATGGGGCGAACTTCGCGAATCTAAAATCTTATCTGCCTATGTTCGATCAGGCGCTCAGCGCCATGGTTCAAGATATACATAACAGAGGATTAGACAAGGATGTCTCCGTGGTGGTCTGGGGTGAATTTGGGCGCTCCCCACGCATCAATAAAGATGCGGGTCGTGATCACTGGCCGCGTGTCTCCTGTGCGCTGCTTGCAGGCGGTGGAATGCGAACCGGACAGGTGATAGGTTCCACCAATCGCTTTGGTGAAGAGCCAGATGAGCGACCGGTGGACTATAAAGACGTCTTTGCGACTCTCTATCACAACATTGGTATCGACACAAATTCCACGGCTGTCATCGACGAACAGAATCGTCCTCACTTCCTGCTCGACGGACATGAGCCGATATCGGAACTTATTTAATACTCATTTCCTAAGACCTCTCCAGTTTTTAGGAGAGACACACAGGGTGAGGGCTATCCACAACATTCTCTGCAAACGAGAGGAATTCTCTTGCTAACTTCAAGACTTTTGCTGCTTGCGTCACTCATCCTTCCCCTCTTTTTTTGCATTACCTCGCACGGACAGCAGATGCCGAATACTCAGCCATTAACAAACCAAGGAGACATTCCGGCCCAGATGGTGGCTGGAATTGATAAATATCTTCTGCGGGAGCTGGCATCTTCCATCAAAAACAGAACCTCTTTATGGAATCGGGATATTACATCAACCAGGGCCTATCTCCAGTCCATTGAACCCAATCGACAGCATTTCCGCAAGCTGCTTGGGATAACAGAGAGCAGACCATCTCCGAATATGCAGCTTAATGCAGCGTTTCCATCTGGCAAGGGAGAACCAGGCGTAGTAGGAAATGGAAATGGATATCACATATATTCGGTGCGCTGGAGTGTCCTGCCCGGCGTCGACGGTGAGGGGCTGCTTCTCGTCCCTGCCAAAAAAACGACGGCCAATATTATTGCCATTCCAGATTGTGACTGGACTCCTGAGATGCTGTGCGGCCTGTCGGCAGGGGTTCCTGAAGGAGCGCAGTTCGCCCGCAGGCTGGCTGAGAACGGCTGCACGGTGATAATTCCTCTTCTGATAAATCGAGAAAATACGTACTCGGGAATTCCAGGTATTGGAACCACAAACGAACCCCACCGTGAATTTTTATGGCGCGCCGCATACGAAATGGGACGCGGTATTATCGGCTACGAGGTTCAAAAAACACTATCGGCTGTCGATTGGTTTACAGCTCAGAATAAGAGTCCACGAACTAAGAAGCCACTTCCACTTGGTATTATAGGTTATGGAGAGGGCGGCCTAGTCGCTATGTACTCAGCCGCAGTGGATACCAGAATAGACGCGACTGTGGTCAGCGGATACTTCCAGCCTCGCGAACAGTGTTGGAATGAACCAATCTATCGCAACTTGTTTGGACTTCTTGCGGAATTCGGAGACGCCGAGATTGCAAGTCTCATTACTCCACGCGATCTCATAATAGAAGCATCTCGCCATCCTGAAATATCCGGACCGCCAAAAAAAGGAGGTAATCAGGCTGCGCCAGGAAGTATAACCACTCCACCAGTGGAAGATGTCAAATTTGAGTTTACAAGAGCTCAAGCGCTCACACATGGAGTACCATCGTCCCATCCTATCAAACTAACGATAAGTGGTGACGGCGCCGGAGAGTCAGTCTCGGATTCTACACTCTCTGAACTCCTTAAAACTCTCGGATCGAAAGCAAAACTGCTTCCATCTGGGAGTCCGCCTGTTAAAGCAGTCCAGCTTGACAACCCGGAAATCCGTTTGAAACGGCAGTTCGACCAGATAGCAGAACATACTCAGGTACTCATGAGGGATTCGCCATCAAAACGAAAGGATTTCTGGTCAAAAGCAGATTACTCAAGCCCGGATAAATTTGAATCTTCGCTGCCAGGATATAAAGACTATTTCTGGAAGGAGGTGGTAGGCTATCTGCCAAAACCTACCCTTCCTCCCAATGTGCATACTCGCAAAGTGTACGATACTCCTAAATTCGACGGATACGAAGTGACCATAGATCTATATCAGGATGTGTTTTCTTACGGAATTATTCTTATTCCAAAAGGAATCAAACCCGGCGAGCATAGAGCTGTGGTGGTCTGCCAACATGGGCTTGAAGGCAGAGTCCAGGATGTGGCCGATCCCACTGTCGATAGTATGTACTATCATCGTTTCGCCTGCCAGCTGGCAGAGCAGGGCTACATTACATTCGCTCCACAGAACCCCTATATTGGTGAAGATAAATTCCGGTTGGCGCTTCGAAAGGCTCAGCCGCTTAAACTAACTCTGTTCTCATTCATAGTGCGCCAGCATGAACGAATTCTTGAATGGCTCAGCGAACTCCCATATGTCGATTCGAAACGTATCGCATTTTACGGCCTGAGCTATGGAGGCAAAACCGCGATGCGTGTTCCATCTCTACTGCCAGGCTACTGCCTCTCGATCTGTTCCGGCGACTACAATGAGTGGATATGGAAGTGTGCTTCCATGCATAGCAGCTACAGTTATCTTCTTCTGGGTGAGCCGGATATGCCTGAATTCGATCTCGCGAATACGTTTAACTATGCGGAGATGAGCAGGCTGATCTTCCCACGCCCGTTCATGGTGGAACGCGGCCATGACGACGGTGTCGCCCCGGATGAGTGGGTAGCATACGAGTATGCAAAAACTCGGCACTTCTACGATAAGATGGGCTTAGGGGATCGAACCGAGATAGAGTTCTTCAACGGCCCGCATACGATTCACGGAGTAGGAACATTTGCTTTCCTTCATAAGCATTTAAGAAATCCTTGATTTGGCCTAACCCCCCCAAACCCCTTCCCTCCGAGGTACGAGGGAATAAGGGAAAGGGGTTAGTACGTTAGAAGTTATATTGCGTTCAAAATGAACGCAATATGTGTCTACGCCAGTGTTGAACGTGACGTGAAAGTAATCAAAATATTGTTTAAAAAGCGCAACTGCACCTCACCCCAACCCCTCTCCCAGACACTCGTTCCTCGTTGGGAGAGGGGCAAATTACCGATTGAGTCACCCCCTCTCCCTTGCGAGCAGTGCGAGCAATATGGGAGAGGGGGACGGGGGGGTGAGGTGGAAGCGGCGTTAATTTCATAGCAATTTTCCTTTTGGTTCTGGCTTCGCCAGCTTAGGTAAAACGATAGAAAATATGGCTTTAGAATATGAGTGAATGGGAGATTATCATTTGAAACAGACGTGCATTTTATCGATAGCAGTTTTTGTCTTTCTTAGTCCAATCTTATTGGTTAACGCCAATCCTCAATCTAGTAAACAGACTCAAAACGCTCAGGAACGTGAAAAATCGATACGTCTGCCTGCTTCGGATTCGCACTACCAGATCGTACAGAACTACGTCGAACAGAATCCGGAGCCGGATTATAAGCATGCCTCTTCAGCCGCATACGAAGCATTCCAGGATATGAAATTTGGAGTCCGGATTCACTGGGGACTATACTCTATCGAAGCACATCCGCGTGAGTCGTGGCCGTTCCTGACAATGAACAACAACAAAAAGCAGGCTTATCAAGAACAGTATAAAACCTGGAATCCAACCGGTTTTGATGCTGAAGAGTGGATGAAATTTTTTGAACGTTCCGGCCTCAAATGTTTCGCTTTCACTTCGAAGCATCACGAAGGTTTCTCGATGTTCGATACCGCGACACGAGTTACTCAGAGAGTGAACTGGACTGCGCCGGGCGGCCCGGTTCTTGAAAACTGCAATATCGCTTATAGCATCATGGATACTCCGTTCAAGCGCGACGTGGTCGGCGAGCTTTGTACGGCGGCTCATAACCACGGCATCAAGATCGATCTCTACTTCTCACATCCGGACTGGTACGACGCCGATTTTCGCCCCTTCAACTATCATCCGCTCCAGACCCCCGGCAGCCGAGATCATCCGTATGAGTACGGCGACACTTTCAAAGATACGCACAACAACCCAATGGTTTCCGATCCCACTCCCGAGGTGACTGAGCGGATGTTAGCAAGGCACCGCGCTCAGCTATCCGAACTGCTGACAAAGTATGGCAAGATCGACATGATCTGCCTGGATCAGTGGATGGGCCGCTCCGTATGGCCTCAGATGCGGGAGACTATCAAAAGTCTGCGCAAAATTCAGCCTGACGTTATGTTCCGGTGCCGAGGTATCGGAAACTATGGCGACTACTACACTCCGGAGGGTTTTGTGCCCGGCGCAAAAGAGAATACCAAAATGCCGTGGATGTCGATCTATCCGATAGCGGGTTCGTTCTCTTATGTTTCCGATCCATCGAAGTATGAGGATGGCAAATGGCTGGTGAAAAATCTGGTGGATACAGTTGCTAAAGGCGGAAACTTCATGGTCGGAATCGGCCCGGATGGAAATGGCAAATTCCATCCAAAAGCGATAGAAGCGCTGGAGTATGCCGGTGACTGGCTCAAAGTGAACGGTGAGGCTATCTATTCTACTCGTGCGCGGGCAGGAGTTCTTTGGAAGGAAGGCAAGGACATTCGTTTCACGCGCACAAAGAATGGGAAAACAGTTTACGCTCTCGCGCTAAAGTGGCCTGGTGAACATCTCCACCTTCTTACGATCAACCCGGTAGTTGGATCAAAAATCTCAATGGTTGGCTCTTCAAAACGACTGACATGGAGTGCGGTCCCTGGTGGTGGCGTCGATATCGATATACCTTCTTCACTCCAGAATGAGACCCTCAGACCATGTAAGAGCGCATGGGCATTTAAGATGGTGGTCGATCCAAAAACTGAAATCGCACAGAGATAACTGCTTATGAAAGAGACCAATCTGATGGATGGAAAGGCGTTAGAAGAGGGAAAGCCTGTCCAACTCTCAGGTCGTCGGTGGGTGATGATCGGGTTTGTCTTTATGGCGACCGTCATCAACTATCTGGACAGGCAGACTCTTTCGGTACTTGCCCCCACCCTTTCACGTGAATTCAATATGAGTAACGCTGCCTATGGTCAGATTACGGCAGCGTTTATGCTCTCATACACCGTGATGAATGGTGTATCGGGGCCGTTGATCGACCGTCTGGGAACCAGAGTTGGTTATGCTCTGTGTATGTTCTGGTGGTCGACGGCAGCTATACTCCACTCCCTGGCAAGAAGCGCATTTGGCCTGGGAACCTGCCGGTTTCTTTTGGGTATGGGCGAGGCCGGTAACTGGCCTGCCGGAGTGAGAGTAGTCAGCGAGTGGTTCCCGCAGGAGGAGCGGGCGCTCGCCGGAGGTATATTCAACAGCGGTTCTGCCATCGGAGCTCTGTTTGCGCCGCCCCTAATCGCATTGCTGGTTCTTCGATCCAGCTGGCATAGCGCATTTATTCTCGTAGGTTGCATCGGCTATATCTGGCTGCTGTTCTGGTGGAAATCGTATCAGATCCCTGCCACTCTTGAGAGCGAGATAGTTGAACCCACGATCCCCGTTCGTGAACTTCTCAAGACTCGTTTTGTCCGCGCTTTCATGCTCTCGAAGATATTTATGGACCCTGTCTGGTATTTCTACACCTTCTGGATAGCAAAATATCTCAGTTCCGTACATAACTTCGATATTAAAAAGATTGGCTTCACCGCTTGGATACCATTCCTTACCGCCGATATTGGAAACATCGCTGGCGGATGGTTCACCGGTCAGATGATTAAGCGCGGTGTCCCCGTTCAGCACGCGCGCAAAATCGGAGTGAGTATCTTCGCGCTATTAATGACCTCCGTGATCCCGGCAGCATTCATCAGCAACGTCTGGATTGTGATTACCCTCTTTTCTATCGCGACATTCGGATACACAGGATACACCGCGAACACCCTGGCATTCCCCGCAGACGTCTTCCCGAAAAGCACTGTGGGGTCGATCTGGGGGCTGGCAAGTATGGGCGCGGGATTTGGCGGAATGGTGTTCGGATGGCTGAGCGGATGGGCGGTCGACAACTACTCCTACCGTCCGGTTTTGATCGCTTACGGGGTGATGCCAGTGATTGCACTTTCAGTTGTTCTTTTCGGATTAGGTCGGCTGACCACTGAATCGGCAGAAAGAAAAATTGGTTGAGAGTTAAAAACGATTCGTTAGAATTCAGACTGAAAATGGCGCTTCAACAGCCCAATTGGGAAGAAGCGCTTAATACTATACTTCAAGGCAAACACCCCGCAGACATTGCTCTTTCCTTAGATCAGATGCTTCCAAAAGAGGCCCAGTTAGTTTTTTCAGCTCTCGACACAGAGAGAGCAGCTGAGGTTCTGGATGAACTGCCTCCCATTCTGTCTCGATTTCTTACGGATAATTCTCTTCCATCTCGCGTAGCAGAGATGCTCGATCTGCTTCCGATGGATGATGCTGCAGAGATAATCTCTGAAGCTTCGCCGGCACAGCAAGGGAAACTGCTGGCGGAACTGGATTCGCGCTCGCCGGAAGACGCTGCGGACGTACGTGAGCTGCTCGCGTATGGAGAAGAGACAGCCGGCCGTCTTATGACGGATAAGTTCCTGCGTATCACAGCCCAATTGACTGTGGACGAGGCATTTGCCGCAGTTCGACATGCCGATTCGGAAGTCGAGACACTCAACGACCTCTTTGTGGTCGAGAGTGCAAATGGTGAAGACGAACGGCTGATTGGCATTCTTTCTCTTCGAGATTTGGTCTGCGCAAAACCTTCTCAGACTATCAGCGAAGTGATGACAACAGATCTGGTGACAGTACGAGTAGATACCGATCAACAGGATGCTGCTCGCATTCTTTCCAAATACGATTTTCTGGCGCTGCCTGTACTGGATATTCGCGGATATCTCGCCGGCATCATCACAGTAGACGACATCATCGATGTTCTGATTGAAGAGTTCACAGAAGACTACCTGAAACTCGTTGGCACCGATGCGGAAGAGATGGCTCGCCGATCGCCACTTCAGGTTGCGAAACTCAGACTTCCATGGCTGATGGCTACCATGCTAATTGAGCTGATGGCAGGTGTTGTCATATCGCGTTTCGACTGGGTACTTCGAGAGGTAATTCTGCTTGCGTCGTTTATGCCGGTGATATCCGCTATCAGCGGTAATGTCGGGCTGCAGGCCGCCGCGATCATCATCCGGGGGTTGGATACCGGTCACGTTAGCCTGGACAACCTAGGTAAAGCAGTACGCAAAGAGGTACTGACAGCGCTCTTGATGGCATGTGCTTGTGGGCTGATTCTTGGAACAATAGGAGCAGTTTGGTCACGGCATATCCCGTTCGGGTTTGTCATCGGAGGCGCGATGACGGTCTCTATGCTTACCGCAAGCCTAATGGGAACCATCATTCCCATTATGTCGAAACGACTCGGTTTCGATCCTGCAGCGACTGCCGGGCCGTTCGAAACTGCCTTCCAGGATGTGATCGGATTTGCGGTGTTTCTCTGGCTGGCTTCTTTGCTTTTACCCTGGCTTAAATAACCATAGATATTCTTCGGGTAGAATAGTCTGGTCAATATACAAAAATTAGCTTATATATAAATCATCTCTGAGGTACCAAGTTTGAAGCTGAATAAAAGTGTGAAAGCAGTTATAGATAAGATATGGAAAATTAAAGAGGTTTCTTGGGCGAAATACAGTTTGCGAAAATGTAACTCGGTTGGTCCCTTAACACGGATGGTTGGGAAAATCAGCGTAAACAATCTCGGAATCATACGACTTGGTGAGAAGGTTAAAATTTGGGGCACTCTCATTCCAATCGAACTGGTTGCCCTGCCGAATGCCGAACTGATTATCGGAGATAACGTCTCGATCAACTTTGGCGTCTCAATATGCGCGCAAAAATCGGTGACGATCGGAAACAACTGTGGAATAGGGAACTACTCTCTCATCATGGACACGGATTTCCATGAAATCGGTAACCACATGTCCACCAAAAGACCTTCTGCGGAACCCATCATAATTTGTGATGATGTATGGCTAGCTGCGAGAGTGATAGTAATGAAAGGAGTAACGATAGGGAAAGGCGCTGTAGTTTCCGCAGGTTCTGTAGTTGCAACCAACGTACCTCCATATACTCTCGTGGGAGGAGTGCCAGCCCGCATCATAAAAAAGCTTCCCCACCCTGATGAGTTAAATCAGGAAGGGGAAGCAGTCTAACTCAATCTTTCTAGTTTTTTTTTACTTCTTCGCTGGCTTCGAAACCTCAAGTTGTATAGGCGCAGAGCACTGTGGAGTAGGATGAAGCTCATCTACTCCTAGCTGACCTACAATTAGGATGCTGGATTTACCAGCCACCTGCTTATCATCCGCCTTCAAAATTAGTTTAACTTCGGAAAGCTTTTCCGGAATATCTACTCCCGCTGCAGAAACTCCAGCAGGCAGTCCAAGAACTGAAATCGGAATTTTTGCGGTAAACCCCTCTTTCCGAACAACTTTCACTACAATATCTATCGATTTTCCCGGCATCAGTTTGATTGAATCAACTGGTGGAACAATGCTAAATTCGGGAGCAGCAGTCAGCGATATCACTGGCAGAATAGTTGGACTCGTTGAACGATTAAGCTTATCGCCATCTTTCGTAAACTGCTCGGATTGTGACTGTGCTTTATGCTGAACCATTTTTGAATCTATAAGTGCCACACCCGATATATTCAAATCAGCAGTCAGCATAGGTGCATCTTTTGCTGCGGTTAGAATGATGTTTAATTCTGAGGATCCTTTTGGAATCATAGACGGCCCCAGCAGACTCACACCTTTTGGAAGCGTCTTTAATTCCACTGCTATGTCGCCATCGTAGCCGTTCATACGAGAAACGTTCACCTTTAAAGGGATCGCGCCTCCCTGCCCTAGCGACGGATGATCGGGAGCGAATGAAAGACGAAAATCAGGTTTTGCCGGATGAATTGTGAACTCATAGATGTAGTCAGGCCCCTGCTTCTGAGTCATATCACGAATTTGAGCAATGTAATCAGCAGATTGTGGTGCGATAAACTCCAGTCTAGAATCCTTACCGATTGCATCATCATTCGAAGCAAGCTCTTTACCAGTTAGGTCAGTGACAGTCAGATTAGAATCAAGATGAGATCCCAGCCTCTGAGCCAGCACTTCTAGAATGAATTTCTGATTTTTATCTGCCTTGAACCGGTAGTAGCTCATGTTTGGAGCAGTTACCCCCGCTTTAGCAATTATGCGGCCATAGACTGTCGCAGGAACTGGAATCTGCTGAGCAGTTTTTAGAGTGTCGTTAGAATCATTTTGCTTTAGTGAGGGAATATCCTCAACTGCAAGCAGAACGGAATTAGAGAATCCATTGGGCAAGGTAATAGGCATAAGTACCGGGTTGTCGAACTCCCCCATCGGCAGCTTGACTTTACCAGTCGTTACTCCTGCGAGATTGAAACCATTCAGATACAGGTCTACCACCGCACCGGCTGGACCACCCGCGGGAAGGCTGCTGGTGACGTAAGGAATCTCGCCCATAGTAAGCCGATAACTGTGGGCCGCACTCCCCTGATATCGCAGGTCGCGAAGGGAGAGATAGTAGTCGTCAGACTTTTGCGGTGTGAATGCGATCAGCGAATCCGAACCATTGAAATCGTCGCTAAACGCAAGTTCGCGGCCATCCTTATCCTGAACCGAGAGCACCGAATCCAGCGCCGATCCCTGCCGGGCAGCCATGACATCACAGATGATCTGGTGCCCTTTTTCCGCATGAAACTTGAACCAGTCGACGTCTTCCGCAGGATCGATTTTGCCCACAACCGTTGTTGGCAGCCTCACTTGCTGGGCCTCAGAGCGATTGTTGTTAGGCTCCTTCTCCTCAATTTCAGCCCACTGACCAACATCGAACATCGCGATATCCGAAGCTCCCATAGGCGTGATTACGCGCAGCTTGCGGAGTCCGGGTATAGCATCGGGAGAAATCGTAAAATGGACAATCAGTTTGCTGGAAGCATTTTTTGCCGGAGGCGGTTTTAGAGGGGTTGCATCGGTCTTCACACCTTCGCAGTCGATCACTAAGCGTGTTCCAAACCCAATGTTTATTCCTTCAATGGTGATATCGACCGATTTTCCACGCTGCCCCCCGGAAGGATGCAGCGACTCGATACGAGGCAGCGCTGTCTGAGCGATCGATTTCCCATATCCGCCAAACACTAGAATGACCGTCGTGATGACGGCCACTCTACACTGTTTCCAAATCATAGTTCCTCCCAGCAATGGAGCCGTTATTTTGTAACCAAAAGCTATTGTGAAACAGTTAAAGCATGACTACGCAGGGTGGAAAGTTTCCCCATAAGTTTTGCGTTGGCTGTATTCCATAGGAGAACCTGCCCGTCCCAAGTACCCGCTGCAAGAAGTTTTCCATCTGGGCTGTACTTAATTGTATAAACCCAGTCCTTGGCATCCGAGAAAGATAGCGAGTTCCCACCACTCGAAACATTCCAAATCTTCACACTTTTGTCGGCAGATGCAGTAGCCGCTGTCTGGCCATCAGGCGAAAACGTTGCCGCAAGAATGCCGGCTTTATGCCCTGTCAGCGCTTTTAACTGGTTGCTGCTATCCGTTCCGAACGACCATATCTTCACAGACTTGTCCGCACTCGATGATATCAGTTTCTTCCCATCTAAACTGAACTCTGTATCGGTGACAATATCATCGTGTGCAGTAATCGAGTATATTCGCTTCCCCGTTGAAATATCCCATACTTTCATACTTTTATCCATTCCGGAAGAGGCCAAATACTTGCCATCCGGACTGAATACCGCGCTCAATACGCCATCGGAATGATCTCTCAAGGTTGCGGAGAGTTTACCTGAAGGCAGCTGCCAGACTTTAATGCTCTTATCCCCGCTCCCGGAGACAATCAGTTTTCCATCCGGGCTGAATGCGACAGCATTTACCACATCCGGGTGCGCTTCTACCACCTGGGATTCATGTCCGGCCGCCACATCCCACAATCGAATCTCGCCGGATATGGTTGGAAGTCCGCCCCCTGCAGCCAGCCATTTACCATCTTTCGAAAATGAGAGTGAACGAACAGCATCCGTATGGCCATTCCATGTCTGGAGCAGTTTCTGTGAGGCTGTATCCCAAAACTGTACCTGCTGATACGACCCAACCGCAAGTGTTTTTCCATCAGCGCTGAAGGCAAGTGATGTAACAGGAGTGGGCACCAACACAAACGATCCTACCGCTGTATGGTGTGCTGCTGCAGGAACTATCGGCTCTCCAGGTTTACTTCCTAGCTTGGACTTCGACAGTCCACTTTCAGGAATAGCAGCGTCAGTCTTTGCGCCTGCGTCGATCCACTGTTTAATTCTATCGATATCAATCTGTTTTAACGAGCCGCCTGGGGGCATTTTCGGCTGCATCGTCCCCAACAGCAGCTTCACTAATCGGCTGTCAGCACCCTTCCCAATAGTAAGAGGCGATCCGCCCTTCCCACCTTTTATCAAAGATGCATACGAGGCAAGCGAGAGACCCCCAGCCGGACTATTCATCCCATGACATCCCACACAGGCAGAACGAAATATCGGGAGTATATCTTTATGAAAGGAGATAGGAATAGGCTTTTGATCAGCTAGAACTGTACATGGCATAGCTAATCCCATGAGCAGAACAAGGAGCGAGGAGAGCAAAATCGTTGATGAAACTCTAGATATGTTCATTAGCCCTCACCCCCAATCCCTCTCCCAAAAACAGGAGAGGGGAGTAATTCCATCTCATTTCAAACTCTCGTCTCTCTCTTGGGCATGTGCTCATCGCCGCTGAGATGAACAAATACAATTCCCTAAATGCGTGGTTCAGAGGAATATCTTCCTAGATTATTATCCCCCCTCTCCTGTTATTGGGAGAGGGGTTGGGGGTGATGGCTAGTGATTGAAGAGGAACTCTTTGCTGTTTAGAAGCGCCCACAGAAGATCCTCACCTGCGAGTTCCTTGTTCTTTGCAGAGGCTAGCACCTGAGCGCTTCGCCGACTTTCCTCAGGCGATGGATAGCGTGAGAGCGCTCCTAGATAGAGTTCCTCAACCATCTTATTGTCGGGCACTTTAGTCTTGACCAGCCCGGCCACTCGTCCGGCAGGAGCCGATATTCGTGTATTGATACCCGAATCGTTCATAAGATGAAGAACCTGCCCGATATTCGGCGCATCCGTTCTCTCACAAGCGCAGGATGAAAGCCGCGCAGGACGCCCGAACAGATCCAGGAAATAGGAAGGCGCGCTGTTATCTGGCAGCTGTTCCGCACGCATTCCGGCAGGGAATCCAGCAAATTTCTCAGGCACTCCCGTCGCGGCAGTCAATGCATCCTGAAGCTGCTCCGCGCTCAATCGTTTGAACAAGAAATGAGAGTAGTATTTGCTGTCGCGTTCATTTCCATTCGACGATCTGGCTTCTCTCTGATAGGCATGTGAGAGCAGGATCGACCGCATCAGATATTTGAGATCGAAATGGTGCGCCGCAAGATCCTCTGCAAGGTAGTCGAATAGAGCAGAGTTGGATGGTGGGTTTGTCACTCTGAGATCGTCCACAGGTTCCACGAGACCGCGCCCCATAAAGTGTTTCCAAACCCGATTTACTACACTTTTCGCAAAGAATGGATTTTGCGGAGAGGTCAGCCACTGTGCGAGCACCACCCGCCGGTCTCCGTGATAATCTTTCGCCAGTGGCGCAGCATCCAGAGCAGCAGGTATCATCGCCAGCTGGGTTTTTGGATGCGTAACCTCACCTGAATTCGAAAGGTAGATAACACTCTCATTTTGCCTTTTGACCTGGACTCGCGCGAAGAAAGCAGCCATCTGATAGTACTGGTTCTGAGTCCACTTGTCGTAAGGGTGGTTGTGGCATTTCGCACACTGAATTCGGACACCCATAAAAACCTGCGAAGTGGTTTCGGCGAGTTCCTGCGGAGAGGGTGCGGTGCGGTAGAAGTTCGCAGGTCCGTATTCGTAGACATCACCCTGGGCCAGAATTAGTTCTTGTGCAAACTTGTCCCAGGGCTTATTCTCATCTACGCTCTGGCGAATCCATTCGTTGAAGGTGTATACACCCTTTTCGGAAAGTTTCTGCCGCGAACTCTGGAGGATATCTCCCCACTTCATCGACCAGTTGTCGACAAACTCAGATCGAACCAATAAAGAATTGACCCATTTTTCTCGTTTCTTAGGGTCATGATCCGCTAGAAATGCCCGTGTTTCTGTCGGTGTGGGCAGCAGTCCGATAGTGTCGATAGAGGCGCGCCGCATGAAGTCGCTGTCACTGCTGGTTCCGGATGTCTGCAGTCCGAGTGCGTCGAGTTTCGCCTGAATTAATCGATCGATCGAGGATTGTGCTGTCTGCTCATATTTTTTGCCGGTAGAAACCTTTGAAGCAGTCTTTGGTGGTCCATAAGGTGAGATAAGCCGGGCCGTAGAAACGACACTCTGATATCGAACTAAAACAGCGCCTTCACCCTGTCCCACTACTTTCGCATCACCGTCGGCGCTTACTGTAGCTACCGACTCATCACTGGAAGAGAATAGAGTTTCCGAAGTGACATTGCGCTGTGAACCATCGCTATAAACCGCTTTAACAGCAAATCTTTGAGCATTTCCGACTTTCAGGGATCGTACCGCAGGAGAAACCTCGAGGCGTACCACGTGCGGGTCATTCGATTTCGGGCCGGACAGACCACTCACAATCCAGTCTCGAAGAATACGATAAGAAGCGGAGTCTGTTTTGAAACGCATACCGCCGCGATGCACTACACCCATCGTAGGTTTGAGCAGGAATAGACTGTTATCAGGCTGAGCCCTCGCAATTCGCCGTGCTCCGCTGCTTCGAGTGATCGCGTCGTAATCCCAGTCCGGATCGTATCCGAGCAGCGACAGCTTGAAACCACCTTTTCCGGCAGCAGCTCCATGGCATGCCCCCTGATTACATCCAGCCTTGCTCAGAACGGGCATCACGTCGGTCAGGAACGAGGGGGAGTTCGCTTTCATCACACCGGAGACAGCAATAGGAACCTTCGAATCAAGCCCCTGATATTTAACTACCAGTTCGGTTTTGCCGTTCCCTATCGGGCGAACGATACCCTCGTCATCCACAACCGCGACTTTCGGGTTCAAAATGGACATCACGGAGGAAGCGCCTACCTCAACCGGACTTCCAGCTTTAGATTGTTGATCCACCAGAACGCGCGTTTCGGAATATGGCCCACGGAGAACAATCTTCTGTGGAATGACCTGGAGATGAGATGCTGAGGTTGGTTTTGCCTCTGCAGGCGAACTGCTTATTAGCAGAGACACAGCTGCCAGAATAACCGTGCAAACCCCGATATTCTGAGAAGGGATAGAAGATGGCATCAAACGAGTGTCTCCGCTTTAGGTTTCAGACCGACTAGATTAACTCAGGAATGGGATCGTGCCCGGGCAGTAGAAAGTGCGGGCGAACCTGTTCGTCCATTACCGGAGTGGAATTGATATCGATTCCCATATTGTGATACAGCGTTGCAAATACGTCCTTGTAATCGATGGGACGGTCATCCGGCTCTTCACCGAATCGGTTGGTCGACCCTATCACCTGACCAGTTCGCATTCCGCCGCCAGCCAGCAATGCACAGGAGACGCGCGGCCAATGGTCTCGGCCTGCTTCTTTGTTGATTCGCGGAGAACGACCAAACTCACCCCACACAACCACGGATACATCTTTATCCATGCCCCTATCGTGAATGTCCTGAACCAATGCACTCACAGCCTGGTCAAGTTTAGGCAGGTAGGCTTTACACTGCTTGAAATTATCGTTATGGTAGTCCCAGCGGCCATAGCCGAGGGTCACGCATCTTGCTCCGGCTTCCACTAATCGCCGCGCTGCCAGGAACTGATCGTTCCAGCATGGGCCGCCATCGTCGACATTTTTGTTGTCGCCTTTGCCATATCGCTCGCGTACCTTGGGGTCTTCTTTAGTTACGTCCAGAGCGTTTACCAGCTTGGAGGATGTGAGCAAATCGAAGGCGCGCTGGTTGAGAGCGTCCATTCCTTTAAGCTCATCCACTCCCTTACGGAATCTATCCAGGCTGGAAAGCAACTGTCGTCGGTTAGAAAGACGGTCGAGAGTCACTCCATTTAGAGTCATATCGCTCATAAGCGGACCTTCCGGCTTGAGAGGATTGTACTCCATTCCCAGGAATCCAGGGTTGCCTGAGTCCGCCCACTCCATGTGTCCCATCTTTACTGAGAGGCCTACAAACGGAGGGACTGTTTTATCAACCGCGCCATAAAGTTTTGAAACCACTGAACCCAGGCAAGGCGCATGATTCTGACGTGTCTCTTGTGCTGAGTAACCACCCAGACAGATTGTGGCATCGTGCTCATCCCGAGCGCCTACCAGAGAACGAATAATGGTAAACTTGTCCATCATTTTGGCCACACGGGGCATCAGTTCACAAATCTCAATACCGGGTACATTGGTCTTGATCGGTTTGAACTCGCCGCGAATTTCGGAAGGAGCGTCCATCTTGAGGTCGAACATATCCTGATGTGGAGGTCCGCCAGGCAAAAAAACCATTATAATAGCTTTATGCGAGGAGCGGATTCCTGACTGAGCTTCCGCAGCAAGAATATCCGTAAGGCTCAGACCGCCAAGAGCCAGCCCACCAATCTGTAAAAATTCACGCCGCGAAAGATGATCGCAATAGTGATTATTTGCTTTTCCGCGAATAGTCAGCATAATTCGTTCCCCTTCAACAGTACCTGATCTATCAGACAACTAAATGCACGCATAGTCGCATAAATATCTTCGCATAACCTGCATAATATATTATACTGCGTATATTAACGCATTGCATTGCCTAGCAACTACTATTTCTGCCTATATTTCAATGTTATTGCTGATAAAATACAAAAAGATTAAAATTGAGATATATCCATAACGTTTTTTCCTAACTCCCCGACCCCCTTCCCTGCACGCAATGCAAATGAGTGAAACAAGAAAACGAATCGTCCGCTGCATTGCTAAGGAAGGAGGAGTCAGAAACGGCATCTTTACAACTCCCCTTCCCTCAGAGGAACGAGGGAATAAGGGAAGGGATCGGGGGTTAGGTAAAAAATGGCTAGTTAATATCTGACCGTCTATATAGGAGGAAAAATCCACGTTAACATTAAATGATACCAAACAATAAGCTGCGTATATCGTCAGACTTTGCAGAGCTAATTATCGATTATTCGTGACGATATGCAGCAATTTTTAAAGGAAACGTGTGATGCCCAGGAAAATAGCGATGATTGGGGCGGGAAGTGTTGTCTTTTGCAAGACTCTCATGAGTGATATCATGGCGACTCCCGCTCTTGCCGATAGTGAGTTTGCCCTCATGAGCCCGACAGAATCCAAACTCAGAAATATGGAAGCCTTCGCCTGCCGGATGCTGAAAGATAATCGCCTGCCGGGGAGTGTTTGGGCTACCACGGATCGTCGCGAGGCGATTAAGGATGCAGATTTTGTGGTCGTGATGATCCAGGTGGGCGGTTTTCATGCTTATGGCGTCGATTACGAAATACCCATGAAGTACGGTATCGATCAGTGCATAGGTGACACGCTTGGCCCCGGCGGAGTGTTTCGAGGGCAGCGCCACATTCCTGTGCTCGTGGATATCGCAAAAGATATGGAAGCTCTGGCAAAACCTGGAGCCATCATGCTGCAGTATGCCAACCCGATGGCCGCCAACTGCCTGGCGCTCGGGCGAGTATCTAATGTTCCTTTCATCGGCCTATGCCATGGAGTTCAAACCACGCTCGATCTGATTTCTGGGTACTGCGATGTCCCAAAGGACGAAATCACCTACGTTTGCGGCGGCATCAACCATATGGATTGGTTCCTCCGACTCGAACATAAGGGCCGCGATCTCTATCCTCAGCTGCGCGAGTGTTTTGAAAAACCCGAATATTATAAAAATGAAAAAGTGCGCGGCGAGGTATTTCGGCAGTTCGGATATTTCATGACCGAGTCGACCGGACATCTTTCGGAGTATGTGCCCTGGTTCCGCAAGAGTAAATCGGCCTTGGAACGCTACTGCGATGAACCCGCTTTCGGCGGCGAGTCTGGTGCTTACTACAAATGGGGAAAAGCGATGGCAGAGAAATATGCCGAAATAGACCCCCTGCAATTCGAATCGACGAAAATAGAGAGCCGAAGCGTGGAGTACTGTTCCTATATTCTGGAAGCGATCACGACAGGCATCCCATTCCGCCTGATGGGTAATGTTAGAAACGATGGTTACATCTCCAATCTTCCCAAAGGATGCTGTGTGGAAGTGCCTACTTTCGCCGACGATACCGGGCTCCATCCCACAGTAATCGGTGACCTGCCACCTCAATGCGCCGCCGCATGCATGACGAATATCAACGTCCAATCACTCTGTGCCGAAGCTGCGCTCAGCGGTGATCCAGAGCATCTCGTTCATGCCCTGGCTCTCGATCCTTTGACAGGCGCGGTTCTCACACTCCGAGAAATCCGTGAAATGACCACGGAAATGCTGGAAGAGCTTCGATCTTATCTGCCGCAGTTTGAAGGCAAATCGATTCGTCCTACGCCTACCATCAGTATCCCGCCTGACTGCAAGGCTGTAGAGGTCCCACTCGATCCAGCTCTGGCAATTGGAAAACGTTTCGAAACTCTGATAGAGCAGAAGACTGCGTAATGCCCTCACCCCTGACCCTTCTCCCACAAACAGGAGAGGCGGTCAGGAGCATAAGCGTTATACCTTTTGGAGTTATATTGCGTTCACAATGAACGCAAGTCGCGTTTGCGCCAGTGGTGAAGGTGACGTGAAAGTAATCAAAATGTTGTTTAAAACGCGCAACTCCACCTCACCCCAACCCCTCTCCCGGACACTCGTTCCTCGTTGGGAGAGGGGCTAATTACCGATTGAGTCACCCCTCTCCCTTGCGAGCAGTGCGAGCAATATGGGAGAGGGGACGGGGCGTGAGGTGGAAGCGGCGTTAATTTCACAGCAACTTCCCTTTTGGTTCTGGCTTTGCCAGCTTAGGATAACAAACAATACCATTAGCATTCCAGCCATAAATGGCATGGGCTGGGATTTGTAATCCGGGTAAACACAGATGCTCGCATTTAAATCTTACGGAACTCAACATTTTTGATTTAGCAGCCCCGCTTACGGGGTTTTCCTCAGATCAGCCCGTGCCATTTATGGCCGGGATGCTAACAATCTGACAACTATATCCTCACCTTAACGCCTACGGAAGTCGGGGGTGAGAGCACGTTTCTAGTAACAAATTATATGATAACAAAAATAATTCAATCTCGTGTGATAGTCCTGGTCAGCCTGTTTGTGGCGTTTTTAGGATTAACCGCGCAAATTTCACTGGCACATACTCCAGTTTCCAAAACGTCAGTCGCGCCGATATCGACTGAGTCCGATCTGTTCACGCGTGAAGTCAAACCGCTTCTCCAAAAATACTGTGTAGGGTGTCATGGTGTAGATATGCGACTCTCCGGACTGGATTTTCGGTCACGTGCGACAGCTTTACATGGCGGGAATAGAGGAGCGGCGCTAATTGCAGGTTCCGCAGAGAAAAGCCTTTTATATAAACTCATAACCGGACAGCGCGCACCGGCCATGCCCCCTAGCCATAAACTGACCGATAGTGAAATTCAATCGTTTAAACGCTGGATCGATTCGGGCGCTTCCTGGGGCGGGCAGGATGTTAAATCCGGCAGTAAGCAGATCTGGTGGTCGTTCAAACCGCCTGTTAAACCCAAAGTCCCTGTTTTCAAAGGAAATGCCTGGGTTCACAACCCGATCGATGCCTTCGTTCTCTCCAGTCTCAAATCTGCAAATATATCTCCCTCGCCGCCTACTTCCCGCAGAGCTCTGATCCGACGCGTCTATCTTGATCTGATTGGGCTGCCGCCCACCCCTGAACAAGTACATGCTTTTGAACAGGATCGCTCATCGAATTCATACGCTAAGGTAGTTGACCAGCTTCTAGATTCTCCGGCTTATGGAGAAAGATGGGGTCGTCACTGGCTCGATCTAGTCCGCTATGCCGACAGCGGTGGTTTTGAAGGCGATAAAGACCGTCCGCTCATCTGGAAATATCGCGATTACGTCATTGGTTCCTTCAATCGAGATCAGCCATACAATGAGTTTCTGAAACAGCAGATTGCAGGCGATGAGTTCGAGCCGGACAGCGGCGAGGCGCTCATCGCCACGGGTTATCTGGCATGCGGTCCGCTGGACGTAGTAGAGGCGAATGCACGTTCACGATCGAACGAACTTGACGATCTCGTTTCGACAACCGGCTCAGTAGTCCTAGGCCTCACCATCGGATGCGCACGCTGCCATGATCACAAATACGACCCTATTAAACAGACCGACTACTATAGAATGTCGGCGATTTTCGCGCCAACAGAACGAAGAGAGAGCGACATTCCAGGTATTGCAGCACAATGCAAAATTAACCAGCAAAATTCATCAAAGCATGATAGCTTCGATCTGGCAGAACAGATCGAGACAATACAAATCCGTCGGGAATCACCAGCGCTTACCGTTTCCGATAAGAGTCGCAGCTTTCCTGTTTCGCACGTACTCGTGCGCGGAGATGCCTACCATCTAGGCGCAGAAGTTCAACCGGGTTTCATCTGTTCACTGCCCGGCGGAACTCGAATCGTTTCTTCCAGCGAGGCCACACCTGCTACAACCGGTCGCAGAAAAGCGCTGGCAGAATGGCTGACATCCAATGAAAATCCCCTCACATCACGTGTCTGGATCAATCGGGTTTGGCGTCAGCATTTTGGAAGAGGACTGGTGAACACATCCAGTAATTTCGGTATCAGCGGTGAACTGCCTTCGCATCCCGAACTGCTGGATTGGCTTGCGACAGAGTTTCAAAACCAGGGCTGGCGTTTGAAACCACTGCATCGGTTGATGCTGCTTTCATCGACATATCAGCAGGAATCGAACATCAGAGATGCTGTGCAGAAGATTGATCCACAAAATAGACTCTATTGGCGAATGCCGGTTCGTCGCCTGGAGGCAGAGGCCATACGGGACAGTATTCTCACTGTCGCAGGAACCCTCAATGCCGAGATGGGAGGCCCGCCGGTCTATCCGCCCATCGATCCTTCTCTGCGTGCGGATACTTTCCAGGGCCCAAACTGGCATGATGGAAACGACGACTCTTCGACCTGGCGAAGAAGTGTCTATGTTAAGGTTAAACGTTCCACGCTCCTTCCGGAATTGGAAGTCTTCGACTGCCCGGAGATCACCAACAGTGTAGCCCAAAGAAATATAACAACCACACCGCTGCAGGCGCTGACTCTTCTGAACGATCCGATCATCATTCACCAGGCGAGACTTTTCGCCGAACGACTTCAGAAAGAGTGTGGGAATGATCGTCTAAAACAGATAGTCCTCACTTATCGACACTGTTTATGCCGACCTCCGTCAGCACGCGAAATATCTCTTTCCGAGACGTATATGCGTAGCCGCGGCGCTAACGCACTGCAGGATTTCTGCCACGCCATCTTCAATCTGAACGAGTTCGTCTATGTACCGTAGTACAAGGAGATAATGATGGATTTTCCACCAGTAATGAAAACGTTTGAAGAACAAATTGCTGAGATGGCTAAAGATCCTCAAATTCATAGAGAGTTAAAAGCGTGATGAACAATTACTAAATTCAGCGGAGACCGTGTCGCTTTGTACTGCGCCAAGAGCGATTGATCGGGCAGCCTGGGATTTCAGTATTGTTCGAGATTTCATTGAATAGCTATCTCGGTGCGTATAGTTGGCCTCTACAATCGAGATATAACTATAATTTATCGGCGTTACAGCGTATACTGCACTCGCTGTCCTCCGTTTTGGACGGGTTTGCAGTAGCCTTTTCAAGTTTTGCACAGCTGCGGTCATCTTGATCTGCTGGTCTACCTTAACTAGCCCGCGCCCATGTGCCCGAGCAAGGCCGTGATTATGCTTTGCTTCAGCATACAGATGCTCCAGCCTGGTTCGCTGCCTGCTGAGCTATAGCGCCTCGACTGCCGTGCGGGCTTCACGGGTCTTTTTTCTGGCCTTTGGACGCACGGGACTCTGCCCGGCGCTGAAGCGCGCGGGTAATATTATATGTTCGACGTTTGTAGAGTTTTATGGGTTCGAGTGGTTCGTCGCCAAGTGGAACGAGCGGCTGCACACCGCGCTCCAGGATATCGGCAAGGAAGCCGCCGTCCCGGTAACCGAGGTCCATAGCAAGGCAATCGGGCTTTTTCGGAAGCCTGTCCAACAGACTGCAGGCGGCCTCCCGTTCGGCAGTGCCCGATGCCTGGGTAGCCATCGCGCCGTAGATGACGCCGCTTTGCATGTGTGCAAGGTAGTGGCCTAAATATCTGGGTTTAGCCTCGGAATTCGAGCTTTTTCTGTAGAGTCTGGCTTCCGGATCAGTGGTGGAGCGATGCGTTGCATTCGAGAATTTCTCGCCGTGCCACTCTGGGTCACCACTCTTGTGCTTGCCTTTTGGCTTACCGCCTGATAGGGTAGTCAGTTGTGGCGCTGGCTGCGCAGCGCTCTCCTCTGTGGCCGGTACTGCAGGAGAGGGATCCTCGTTTAGTGTGAGTACTGGCGGTATCTCTTCGAGGGAGACGGTGGCAGCGTTCGCGGTGATCTGTGTGCCGTCCACACCCATGCGATCTGGTTTACAGATATCGGCGGCTTCACAGGCGCGAACGGTTTCGTCTAGAAACTCCTGCCAGAATTCGGTTTCGGCCCATTTAGAGTTACGGAGCTTTACGAGGGTCGACTGATCGGGTACCGGGTCGTTGAAGGAGAGTCCGCAGAACCAGCGGAAGCCAGCATGCATGGTGATTTCGTCGCAGACTTGTCGTTCCGAGAAGCCGTAGAGATATTGGATCACCCATATTTTGACTACGACTTCGGGGTCGTAGGAGGAGCGGCCGAGTTTGGAGTATCGATCTGAGACCTTGTCGACTACGGATTGAAGATTGAGAACCTTCTTCAGCTTACGAAGCAGATGGTTATCCGGAACGAGGTCTTCCATAGTGACCATTTGGAACATATCAGTGTGAGGCACTTGTTTAGAAAGCATTCGATCCTCCGAGAAGAAGGGAAAAGTTACTCGCATGGGTATATTCGAGATCGAGGCACTAGATTCCTTTGGGGTTTAATAAAAGAAATTACAAAGCGGAGTTTTTCATCACGCTTTTAGAACAGTACAGTTAACATCATAGGTTGCTTTGTAGGTCGTTACCGGGTTGACACTCATGGTTTTATAGCCATTTACGCCGTTACATACATCACTGGCAGCCCACCAGTTCGAAGCAGCACCTGGGAAAGTTTCATCGTAGTCTTGAGCATACATAAATAGGCCAAGGCCAAGTTGTTTCAAATTGCTAAGGCATGTTGTTTTGCGAGCCTGCTCGCGAGCCTGAGCGAAGACCGGGAAAAGAATTGCTGCCAAAATTGCAATGATTGCGATGACCACGAGCAGCTCAATTAGGGTAAAACCAGATTTTCGTTGCATTACTTTCTCCTTATAATGAATTAGTACATATCTCCGAGATCGAAATTTGTGGGTAAGCATTACTGATTGAAGTACAGTACAATCGCTTAAATAAATATAACTCAGATTTCGGCACGGATGGTTATGCGCATAAGCACATGGTGATAGTTTAACACACTAACGTACCCGTGTCAATGGAAATTTTCTCGTAAAGACGACCTGCATAAATTTTCGAGTGATACTACTGTGTCTATAATAGAAATGATTAGGCGGCGCTCAGGGTATAGACGGAAATTTCTGCCGGGCACCGGTGTCGGAATTCCCACCTGGTAACCCCTATCCCGCGGTTCACATACAGGCGTGCCTTACCACGACTGTACATCCCGGCGACGAATCGTGAGCGTAGATGGAGGTAGCAGATCAATTTAGGAGACAGCAGCGGCAGTGTTATCTGGCCGCCGTGAGTGTGCCCTGATAGGATAAACAGATCATGATCAGACACCTTATCAAGCAGAAGTGGACTATGTGAAAGCATTATGGCGGTTTTATCGGGGGGAAGGCCCTGCATTGTTAAGTCTATTTTGGGGCGTCCGTTGTAAAGATCATCGATGCCGGCGATCCATAATCCTTCGTCGGTACACATGTTTCGGTTGTTAAGTATCGTTACACCACATTCATCAAGCAGCCGTTTCACGCCTTCTATACCGCGCCGGTGATCGTGATTGCCGTAAGACCCATAAACTCCCATAGGCGCTTTCAACTGGGTTAGCACACTCGCAATTGGGTAGTTAGGGTCGGTGGATGGATCGTCTCGATAGTCGCCCGTGAGGAATATGATATCGGGACTTATGGCCTCCACCTGCCGAAGAACCTCCGCATACACACCATCCATTTTGCCAAAACCCGCGTGAAAATCGGAAAGGTGTACACAAACTGTGCCATTCAACTTCTCAGGCAGCCCATGCATAGGCACATCATATCGTGTAATTTCCAGTTCATAGAGGCGCTTGCGTCCGGTGTCTATCTCAATCAGGGCAATGGGTCCATTCTAAAAAAATTAATAAAAAGATTCTACCACGAATATGCCTGAGCTTGAAAATAATGGGATATATGTGCTTATAGACTTTTGCAATTCTCTCCTATTCTTTATCTTTACGGGCGTCTGCGATCTTGCTAAGTGCTGATGAGGCGGAGGTACGGACATCGATATCTTTATCTTTTAGGAGTTTGGTAATTGCCGGTACCGCAGGCTCAGCGGCGATACCCATCTTGCCTAACGCATCTGTCGCAGAAGATCGAACATCCTTTTCCTTATCGGAGAGGAGTTCTGTCAATTCTGGAATTACAGAGTTTGAAGCAACTCCCATCTCTCCGAGCGCATATGCAGCGCTGGAACGTACATCCTTATCTTTATCCTTGAGATATTTGACTATGGCAGGGACGGAAGTAACGGAAGTAGGTTTCATGCTGGTTAGAGCAGCAGATGCGGATATGCGGATATTTGGGTTTTTGTCTTTGAGCAGTTCGATAATGGCTGGTACGGCAGAAGCAGCATTAGGCCCCATCTGCCCCAGAGCATACGATGCAGACTGGCGAACATCCTTATCCATGGATTTAAGATACACCAGCATAATAGGAACAGCAGCCGCGGCAGAAGTCCCCATCCTCCCAAGCACACCTGCCACAGACATTCGAACTACACCATCTTTGTCCTTTAGGAGTTCTGCTATTTCAGGAACTGCGGAAGAGCTAGCAGCGCCTAATCTTCCCAGGTTGGAAGCGGCAGACGAACGCACTAATACATCAGAATCCTTAAGGAGCAGGGTTATCGCTGGAACTGCTGGGACGGCGGCAGATCCCATTTTCCCAAGCGCGAATAGGCCAGATGCGCGGACTAACTTCTCTGGATCCTTGAGCAGTTCCGTAAGCGCCGGTACTGCTGATACGGCATTTTTACCCATCCTGCCTATAGCTAATGCAGCAGAAAGTCGAATATCACTGTCTTTGTCTTTCAGAAGCAGAATCACACCAGGAACTGCAGGGATAGCGGATGCACCCATTCTCCCAAGAGCAGAAGCCGCAGAAAAACGAACAATTCTATTAGGGTCCTTGAGATCACTCAGAAGTTGAGGAATCTCTTTTGGGGCAGGCCCTTGTGCTTTCAAAGGACTCAAAAGCATGAACATCATCGCAAAGCAGCAGATTGACTGCAATAGCGCGAAACGAAATTTTCTCTGCGTCATGATCACCCCTCCGGAATCCTCTTCAACATCTAAATCTATTCGAAACATACGACGAGATGATACCCTGCTTAGTTACCTAAGCTGGCTAAGCCAGAAGCAAAAGGAGGATGCGACGAAATAAATTTCTTCGCTTGTGGCGTTCCGCCGTTTGTGCTTCGCACATATTTTCTCGTTAACCCGTCCGAAGGTCGGACAGCCGCAGGCTACCAGCGAAGAAATTCATTTCGTCGCGAATACAACTTGCATTCATTTTGAACGCAAGTTAACTTCAAAGGTACTAACCTCACAATTAATGACTGGAGTACCAGTCTGTTAATATGCTGACTTATCCCATTACGTTGCTTATAAATTATTCTTCTAAATATGTGCGAGTTGGAACCACTGTAAAAGCTCAGACGTAATAAACCATGCTGACTGATGATCACACTGTAATTTAGGTGTGATCAAACTCTGATGCAATAGTTAAAGTTTCAAGAGCGCAGCGCCGCGACCTCTTCCCCTAAACAAACGTAAGAAGGTAATTCTATGTGGATTGTACAGCTTGCCCTGCGGCGCAAGTTCACATTTATTGTAGTATCGTTGTTCATTGCTTTACTCGGCATACTCACGATCTTACGCACCCCGACTGATGTGTTTCCGACTATCGATGTACCGGTTGTAAGCGTCATATGGCAGTTTGGCGGAATGCCCCCGAAAGAGATGGAAGGGCGTGTCATTACCGTCTGCGAACGCGCTATGACTACAACGGTAAACGATATCGAGCACATAGAATCGCAGATATACCCAGGCGTTGGAGTCATCAAGATATTCTTTCAGCCCGGTGCTAACGCGCAGGCAGGTGTGGCGCAGGTTACCGCCATTAATCAGACGCTGCTGCGCGCTTTCCCGCCCGGTGCGACGCCGCCGTTCATAATTCAATACAGCGCATCTAGCGTTCCAGTTCTTCAGTTCGGACTCAGCAGCCCTACCCTCTCGCAGACAGAGCTTTTCGACTTCGGTATCAACTTCCTTAGAACCAGATTGGCAACTGTCCAGGGCGCCTCGGTTCCGCTTCCCTATGGCGGAGCGGGAAAGCAGATATCTGTCGATATGGATATCCCTGCTCTTCAGGCGAAGGGGCTTTCTCCAAGCGATGTCATCAATGCAGTCAGCGCGCAAAACCTGATTTCTCCCTCCGGTACGATGAAGATGGGGGAGAGAGAATATGTAATTCGCACCAATACGCAGCCGGATGCCATCGAAGATTTTAACGACATCCCGGTAAAGATCATTAATGGCGTCGTTATCAAAATGCGTGATGTCGCGTTTGTTCATGAAGGGCACGGCATACAGTCTAACATCGTCACGCAAAATGGACGCCCTGGAGTGCTGCTTATTGCCCTCAAGAGTGGCGGCGCTTCTACTATCGAGGTGGTCAAACGCCTAAAAGAGACTCTGGAGAAACTAAAGTCCACTTTTCCACCAGGCGTGCATCTGGAAATGCTTTTCGACCAGTCTATATTCGTAGAGGCTTCAGTTCAGGGCGTCATCCGAGAAGGTATTATCGCCGCGTGTCTAACGGCGTTGATGATCCTCCTCTTTTTAGGCAGCTGGCGCAGTACACTCGTCGTAGCGACTTCGATTCCCCTTTCGATCTTAAGCTCGATTATTCTGCTCGGTGCGCTTGGTCAGACAATCAATATCATGACCCTCGGTGGCCTAGCACTTGCGGTCGGAATACTCGTAGATGACGCAACCGTTGAGATCGAAAACACGAACCGTAATCTCGCTATGGGAGGCAAGACTCTCACACGTGCCATTTTGGATGGAGCCCAGCAGATAGCAGGGCCGACTTTTGTAGCAACCACGGCCATTTGTATCGTCTTCGTTCCAGTTGTCTTCCTGACAGGCGCTGCCAGATCGCTATTCCAGCCGCTCGCTATGGCGGTGGTCTTCGCGATGATGAGCTCTTATTTTCTTTCACGCACACTTGTACCGGTTATGGTGCAGTTCTTCATGCGCAAAGATGCCGAGCGGATCATTGCTGAGCATGAAGAAGAGGATACCGAGTTCGGAGGGATTGAGGCAGAAACAGCAATAAGCCATGATGCAAGCCATGACGGAACAGGCGCGCATAATGGAACTCAGCCGCATGCTTCCAAACGGAAAAAACAGCTGCCGCCTCCGCGGGGTATCGATGGAATCATATGGGGCATCCATCATAGATTCAATCATCAATTCAATAATTTCAGATCTCTCTATATTCGAGCTTTGCGCTGGTCGCTGGATCATCGAGGCATAACCGCTGCTCTATTTACAGTGTTCTTCCTGCTGTCGTTCTGCCTGATCCCTTTCATAGGTGAAGACTTTTTCCCGACGGTTGATGCGGGGCAGATTGCGCTCCATATACAGGGTGCACCTGGTACTCGGCTTGAGGAGACCGCGCATCTTTTTCATGAGGTTGAGAAAAAAGTACATACAGTCATCCCGGCAAACGAGATCAAAACCGTACTGTGCAATATCGGTCTGCCACTCGGTGGAGTTAACTTAGCATTCTCGAACAGTCCGACCATTGGCGCACTTGATGGCGATATGCTTATCGATCTAAAGCCAAATCACGCGCCAACCGGTGAATATAAAGTGAAACTGCGGAGCGTGCTCAACCACTCGTTCCCGAACGCTACATTCTTTTTCGAACCTGCAGATATCACAACACAGATATTGAACTTCGGACTTCCCGCCCCAATCGATATCCAGATTGTGGGAAGAGACCCAGGTAACTATGCGTTTGCTAAAGAGATCGCCCAGCGAGTCAAATCTATCCCGGGCGCAGTCGATGTACACCTGCATCAAGTCACAACTGTTCCTCAGCTGGATATCAATATCGATAGACAGAGGGCACAGGTGTTTGGGTTGACGCAGAAGGATGTTGTCGGCAACCTGCTGACTTCATTGGTGGGTACCGGTCAGGTAACGCCTAGTTTCTTCCTTGATCCGAAGAATGGTGTTAGCTATTCGGTACAGGTGCAGACTCCTCAGCGAAACGTCAGCTCGATTCAAGACTTGCAGAGTACGCCGCTCATTCCAGGGGCGCAGGCTTCCGCATCCAGTCTTTCGAGTGCAGCGCCTACGCAGCTTCTTGGAAATGTGGCCAGTATCAGTAGGAACCAGGGACCCCAGATCATCAATCACTATAACGTTCAGCCAACTTTCGATGTCTATGTGAGCGCTGTGGGCCGTGATTTGGGAGGCGTATCCAGAGATATCAATAAGGTGCTTGATGCGATGAACAAGAAAATGCCGAAGAGCACTACAGTAGTAGTGCGCGGGCAGGTTCAGAGCATGAACTCTTCGTTCTTCGGTCTCGGAATGGGTATGATCTTCGCTGTAGTGCTTGTCTATCTATTGATGGTGGTCACATTCCAGTCCTGGCTGGATCCGTTCATTATTATCACGGCGCTTCCGGGAGCGATTTCCGGTATCGTATGGATGCTGTTCGTGACACAGACGACTTTCAATGTACCCTCTTTAATGGGCGCGATTATGAGTATAGGAGTGGCTACTTCCAATAGTATCCTGCTCATAACTTTTGCCAATGAGAGAAGGGAAGCCGGAGACAGCGCTCTGCATTCTGCGATAGCGGCAGGTTATACTCGACTGCGCCCTGTACTGATGACTGCTTTAGCGCTGATACTCGGAATGCTCCCGATGGCGCTGGGACTTGGGGAGGGCGGCGAACAGAACGCTCCGCTGGGAAGAGCAGTGATCGGCGGCTCGACATTGGCGACATTCACCACACTCATCTTTGTTCCATTAATCTATAGCATTCTCCGCAGCAAGAAAACGGAGATCGACGAGGAGCAGGTCGAAATCGACCGTTATATCAAAGATCAGGAGACGCTTAGACAGAAACACCTTGATGATGCAGAAGCAGAATCTCTGCAGCAAGCTCAACTACGAGAGAGAGCGGAAAATGAAGAAGCTCTCACCTCTGACCCAGTTTAGTGCCCTTAGAAGTTAATTTGCATTCAGGATGCACTCAATCTGTATTCGCGAGTAATATCAAAATCGGTTGAATTCACAAGATTCTTCCCTCACCCCCCCTCTCCCGAAGCTTCGGGAGAGGGGGAGCTATAAATAGTTGGTCTCCTATTTTATGCCGGGTGGGTGGTAATGTATTGGGATTTAGCTTAAAACTTGGCGGTATACAGGAAACCTCCTGCGATAGTCACCCCCTCTCCCGAAGCTTCGGGAGAGGGGGTCGGGGGGTGAGGGTTTGAAGATGCTCGGGAGATGAAAATCCCTGGCTCGACAGATAACAGTTTAGACAGGAATATCAAAATGGCAGATAAAAACCAATCATCAAACGGACACACCAATCCAGGTGGTCATGGAAATAGAGATAATTACAACTCCGGTGCAAATAACCGACAAGGCGGCAGCGGGAAAGCTACTGTAGCAGCAATCTTGACGATATTGTTGTTTGCCGGCCTGCTTGTTATCGGGCTGCTTCCACGGCTAAAGCAGCATCGTAAAATAGAGGCGCTGGCACAGGCTGAGAATAGTGATATACCCAAGATTATGGTTATCAAACCTCAGCAGTCACCAGATACTACTTTGACACTGCCGGGAAGCACGCAGGCGATTGCTGACGCACAGGTCGGAGCTCGCACCACTGGTTACGTAATAAAGAGGTATGTCGATATCGGGTCGCATGTGCACGCGGGGCAGGTTCTCGCTGAGATAGATTCACCGGATGTGGACCAGCAGTTGATCCAAGCCGCCGCCCAATCTGCACAATCGAGAGCGACTGTGGAGCAGTCTCGGGCTGATGTCGCCGCGAAGAAAGCGACGGAAGCTCAGGTTCGTTCTAACGTTGGGCAGGCTCAGGCGAATGAAGAACAGACGAAAGCCCAGCTCGCAGACGCGCAGGCGCGCCTAACGCAGCTCCACTCTGCCGAGGTAGCAGCAGGATCACAGCGTGATCAAGCGATTCAAGCAGTGGCGAGCCGTAAAGCAGATGTACGGCAGGCGAACACTCAGCTAGCTCTTGCTAAAGTGACGTTCGAGCGATACCAGACGCTTGAGTCTAAAGGTTTTGTATCCACGCAGCAGTTGGATCAGGAACGAGCTGCTTATGAAAACGCTAAAGCGTTAGTGAGTTCTGCAGAGTCTCAGCAGACTGCCGCGGAGAAAGCAGTGGATGGTGCGGAGGCAAACATCCGAAGTGCACAGTCCAATATCGCGTCCGGAGAGGCACAGGTAAACGCAGCCCAGAAAAGTATAAACGCCTCTGCTCAAGCTGTAGCGGCCGCTCAAGCTGTAGTCGAATCCGCTAAAGCAGGAGTTCGAGGCAGCCAGTCCATCATAATCGCGAACCAGTATGCTCAGAATGCAAATCAGGCGAATGAACGTCGATTCGGGATTCTGCGCTCCTTCGAAAAGGTTGTAGCGCCATTTGATGGCGTGATTACGGCAAGAAATATCGATGTTGGATCGCTTGTGAATTCTGGCAGCGGCGCGGCATCAGGTGGAAGTTCCGGAGGAAGTACAAGCTCGTCCAGTTCTGCGAATATCGGCAGCGCATCCACTGCTGCCTCTTCTTCCAATACAGCCAGCGCAGGAGGGTTGTTCGGAATCGCACGTACGGATATGCTGAGAATTTTGGTTCCTGTACCTCAGGTATACGCAATTGCAATGCGTCCCGGTTTAACCACACATATAACTATGCGTGAATTCCCTGGCCAGATATTTGAAGGCACAGTTGCACATGTTTCCGGAGCAATGGACAGCGTTTCGAGATCGCTGTTGACAGAAATTCATCTTCCCAACAAAGATGGAAAACTGCTGCCAGGAATGTTTGCTCAGATCGTTATAGATCTCCCAACATCCAGTGGCGGCCTCCGTGTTCCTGCGACAGCAGTTCTGTTCGATTCACTGGGGACGCGCGTCGTAATCGTTAATGCAGATAATACTATTCACTTTATCCCGGTGAAACAAGGGCGAGATTTCAATACGGATGTCGAGATTGTGGATGGTATAAAGCCTGACACAACTATCGTTCTAAGCCCCTCGGATGATCTTGTTGAGGGGCAGAAGATTATTCCTGTTCTTGCGCCTCCACGTCCAGCGCCGGGTGCTGCTCCACCACCAGCTCCTGCAGGGCAGCAAGCAACACCAGCGAAGAGTTAATAATTTAGTCCTCACTTCCTCACTAAAATTATTTTAGTGAGGAAGTGAGGACTAATTACTGACGAACACCTTGGTATCTTGCCTGAAGGCTAACTGATACCTAGGGGATATGCTTTTTTGAGCATCATTTCCCTAAATTCTCGAAACACACGGTGCATATGGGGGCCTTTATAAGGAAATATTTCGGGCTGATCCATGTTGTGTACCACCAGCGCATTATCCGCTTCAAATATCAGCAGTTTTCCATCTTGAGTTTCACCGCAGTCTATTCCAAAATACTCCAGCTGAAGTACTTCCGCCATTTTTACAATAGTTTTTCCGTGCCGATATCCGAAATCTTCGTCAAAATTGTTCATAAACCGCTCTTCTTCAGCACGTTTCTGGGCGTTCTCCAGCATTCCTGCATTCACATAGTGGATCATCCAGTTATCTGAGATACCCATATGGCTGGGATATGCTTTTCCTTCGATTACGGCTATTCGGTACTTACGAAACAGCCCATCCGGGCTGTGATAATCGATAAATCTGGAAATATAAAAGTCGCTTTCAATTCGAGTAACGAGATAATTATTCAGATCATCCGTATTATCTACCTTCGCAAGGCCATGGCCTGCATGCGAGTCGAATGGACGAATGATTAAGGGGAACCCACCATCCGATAACAACGATTGCAGGGATATAGAATCTACACACAATTTCTCCAGCGAATCTCTACCAGCACGAACAGTGGCAGGAATAACGATGTTGGTTATAGGAGCAAGAATATTATACAGCTGCTCCCGCCCCACTTGTGGTATAAACTCTGGCAGATTGATGACGGGTTTTGGCCAATCCGAAACCAAACGCTCTAATTCCTTAAAAACTGCTCTGGATTCTTCACTCTCTGATGCGATTACAAAGGCAAGATCGTGTTCCGGTATGGGAGGCAAGGGCATTCCAGGAACTATATAGAGCACATACATCGTGATATCCGAGTCTTCAATCAAGAATTCGATGGGTGTATTCGCGCTGATGTTTCCTGCGGCGGCAAATGCGAGAAGTTTGATCTTAGGTGATGAGGTCTTAGCAGGCATTTGGTACAGCCTGCACAGAATAAGAGCATGCTCCTGAAGTACCATGCCTCGCTCTGCATTATCCAGCATTTGGTCGATCAAGCACATATCCATCAGTGCAGCCGCGTCGGAGTTGTCTTTCGCATAACGTGCGGTCAAATACTGCCATATAGGCGCGAGATCGACACCATCAAATCTCAATTTACCCAGTTTTGCAAGGCCCATTATCGGAGGGATGGAAGCATCCATCGTTTGATAATCTAGAGATTGTTCCAAATTGTTTCCGATCTTATGTGGGATTAAGCAGCCTTCATATATACTGCTGGGAGATGGCGCGCTATAAGTTCGATTTTATCGAGTACAGCAGCTATCTCTTTTTTTTCGTGGTCGATATTGAGTGATCGAGAATCGGAATTGCGTGCCCAGATATTCGAGACCATACCTGCGCTGGCACATATTCGGAGTGCGCCGAAATCATTCTCGCCATCAGCCGAAACGTTCACCGGCTGTCCGAGATGACATATCTCAGCAGCAAGCATTCTCTCTTCATGGGAGAGTGCATGTGGCAGAGTGCTGATGTTATTCTGATTTAGAGCCTTGTAGATACTGGTCGCATCTGTGAACGAGATGAAGTACTTCTGCTGTCGAATAAGGATGGGGAATATCGTTCGATTACACATCTCTTCGTCATCGATCTCATCGATGGGCTGATCCAGCTCCGGAATGAGAAATATATGTGGAAACCGAACCTCGATCTGCTGATTCACCATCTCCTCAAACTTCTTCAGAGCTACTGTTCGGAACTCCAGCGGAATCGCATAATATGTTTTCATCTCGTGGAGTGCGGCGGCCCATCGAAAATACTGACCGTAATTTTCATTTGTGGGAAGATGAGATCGGATATTTGTCCAGCTTACGGGCCAGTCACACGCATTTGAGTAATCAGATAAACCTGTTGGAAAGTTTTCAATCTTGGATATGATGCCACTCATCACTTTCGGGACGAGAAGTGCGCCGCTGAATGGAGGACCTGCGAAGAACTTGGAGCCACTGATGAGAACGATATGCCCTTGATTCAGATGCCATCGAAGCCGTGACCGACTTAACCGCATCTGACAGGCATCGACAACAACATTCACCTCATCTCCGAATCGACTTTTAATCTCCTCCAAACACTTCACACTTGGACATCTCGCACCAAGTTTTGAACTGTCCATTGCTTGAAGCAGAACATGATGGCCTTTTCGCACAGAGCTTGTTACGGTATCTAAAATCACTTGATCGATATCTTCGAGAGATATCGGTGTCCCATGCTGAGTACGTAGAGCCACAGGAATGACGGTCACTCCTTCTTCAAGCCCGGCAATCGGATTGCCCTTAGAGACGAGAACTCCCTTGGAAGTGATCGTACTGAAATGCTGTCCGGAGAGAGCGTTTGGGACGCCGCTGCCAGTTTCATCAGAAGCCAGCATGATGCAGTCGAGCGGCTTACCTACAGCAATTCCCTTGACGAGTGAGAGCGCTTGGAGCACTGAATCTGTACCGGAGGGAGAGAAGACTATCTCAGTACCACTTCCTTTCAGATCAAGTACGTTGAGGAGTTCGTGGCGGATGTTCCCGAACTGCACGTCTAGCTGCTTGCTGAATGGGTGACATGAGATCAGTCTATCTCCTTCGACTTCTAAACGATGATATGCCTGTGTTGATATGGAACTTGCAGTAGAGGAGCCGAAACTATGGACGTGTGGTCGTGGCAGAGGGCTGCATCCGAAATTGTTCAGCCCAGTCTGGTTATCGACTATTATACGTGCATCTCCGCCACTGACAAGTATCTGCTCGATAGGCGCTTGAAGTATTTCGAGTGCTCCACTCATTTACAGCCTCGTGTTCGTCCCAAGCGGCAGACTTCATCCACCAGAAGATCTAGGTCAGCTGTCACAGTTCTGTGATTAGTTATAGCGACTCGGATAGCGGTTCGACCAGCGAGAGTGGTGGTGGAAGGAGCGGCAATTCCCTGCGTCTGGAGTTCAGTTACGATAGTTTTATTTAGCTCATTCAGTTCGTCCTCTGGAACGCCTGGTATAAAATATCGGAAGCAGACGATGTTCATGGTGACTTCCGCAAGCAGCTGAAGATTGCTGCTGCACTTAACCAGTTCGCCAAGATAACTAGCCTGCCTGCAGTTTTGAGAGATGAGATCGGCAAATCTCTGAATGCCATATGCTTGAATTGTGAACCAGACTTTGAGGGCACGAAATCCTCTGGATAACTCTGGCCCGTATTCACAGAACCATGGCTCTCCGCCGGCTAGTCCATCATTTAAACTTGTTAGATAATCCACTCTGCTGGAGAATGCTTTTCTATGCGCCGCTTCATTCTTTATCAACACGCAGCCTGCATCGTAAGGTACGTGCATCCATTTATGAAAATCGAACGCAATAGAGTCTGCGCGTGCGATGGCAGCCAGCGATTCCTTATATTCTGGAGCTAACACAGCCAGCCCGCCGAAAGCGCCATCTACATGCATCCAGATATTTTGATCTCGGCAGATGTCAGCGATGCTACACAGATCATCGATGGCCCCTGTATTCACAGTTCCAGCGGAGGCGACCACTGCGATCGGACGCAGACCACCTGCCCGATCAGCTGCAATACTCCGTTTCAATGCCTCGATATCCATACGATAATGTTCGTCTACAGGAAAGCGGCGTAGTGCATCTTGACCTAACCCTAGCAGATCGAAGGTTTTTGCAACGCTGCAATGAGCCTCACTGGATGTGTAGCCAACCAGCCTGGCAGGAAGTCCTTGTAGACCGAGTTTCTGAACATCGCCGCCCGCATGAGTATTACGAGCGACTGTAAGCGCAATCATGGTTCCCATGGAAGTGCCGGTAGTGACGACCCCACTGCTGTCTTCAGGAAATGAGAATATCTGTTTACACCAGTCCAGTACCTGCCGCTCAATATAGACGGCTGCATGATCTCGGCCACCGACGTTGCTGTTCATAAACGCAGCGAGCATCTCCCCCATTACGCCTGCAATATTGCCGCTTCCATGCACCCAGCCAAAGAAGCGCGGATGAGTGTTCCCGTTACTATATGGCAGCATCGAATCTTGAAAATATGTAAAAAGGTCATTGAGAGAGTGCTCTTCTGTAGGGATATTTCCGTGTTGTCTCAGTGTCGATTCCGATGGAACTTGCCGCCATATGGGACGTTCGCGAACGTTTTTCATCATCCCAATACAATGATCGATAGCCTGATGAAAAACGTCGCTAACGTCGTCCCAGTTTTCCGGATCCAGTGTTGTTTCACTGATCATAGCGGTTTGCCTATCGAGGTTAATTTGAGGAGCATTAAGAGGTGGTTGAAAAGAAGGTATCTCACACCCGTAATTGTCGGGAACGGTGAGTCGCTTCTTTAGAGATTTTACGCGATCACTTTTAAGAACAAACAGACCTTGATATGCTATTCTATTAAATGAAGTAAATATCGATTATCAATATCCCAGAATCATGGTATTAATCAATTCTGAGTAGATGATAATTCGTAGGTTTTACGACAGCTATCTAGTAGGGGTTTGATTTATGAGCAAATTAGACGAATTAAACACAAATAATGAAGGTGTCCGAAAAGAGTCTCCAGTGTTTTTACATAGCCTGCATTTGCAAAATATTCTATCGTTTGGGTCAGAAATGGTATCCGTTGAATTAGGCCCGCTCAATATTTTCATTGGGCCGAATGGTTCGGGTAAATCGAATTTTATTGAAGCTATTAATTTACTGCGTGCTAGTCCGCGAAACCTTGAAGATTTCATTAGTAAAGGTTATGGTGTTCAAGAGTGGGTATGGAAGGGTAAGCATGCTGGCAACTCGCAATTATTGGCTGTAGTAGCAAGCAGTGCTAATGAAATTCAAATTACACATAATTTTGAATTCAATCTAAATTCAACAAACTTCGCTTTGAGCCGAGAAGTTATATATGGTGATTACTACGTGAACAAGACCAAGTCACCAATTTTCTTTTTCCGTAACGAGTCGATGAATCTCATGCTCAGAAACAAGAACAATGAGCAAGTCCCGATTCACGATGATAATTTTAGCCGGGGCGATTCCATTTTGGCTCAACGCAAAGACCCTGAACAGTATCCTGAAATCACATATTTATCTGATCAATATAGCAAAATACGTATATATAGTGATTGGGTTTTTGGAAAAAAAACTATTTTCCGTGGATCTCAACCAGCCGATATGCGCACTCTAACTCTGGAGGAAGATTTTTCAAATTTGGGTCTGTTTCTTAATCGCCTACGCAGACTTCCTAAAGCAAAACAAGATATCTTTTCTCGATTACAAGATCTTTACGCCGGAAGGCTAGATTTCGATGTAAGTGTGGAAGCATCTCGAATTCAGATTTTTTTTACCGAAGGAGAGTTCGTGATACCTGCAGGACGTCTTTCTGACGGGACGTTACGTTATTTGTGTCTTCTTGCAATCCTTTGTGACCCGACACCACCTCCACTTATTTGTATTGAAGAACCAGAGCTTGGTCTACACCCTGATATCATCGTTAAGATTGCAGATTTACTCGTGGAAGCTTCAAGCAGGACACAACTTATTGTAACAACTCATTCGGAGATACTTATTGATGCAATGACTGAACGCCCAGAAGTCGTTAAAATATTCGAGAAGAATAATGGTCGAACACAGATCAAAAGCCTATCGAAAGAAGACTTAAGCATCTGGCTCCAAAAATATCGTCTCGGGGAACTTTGGATGAGTGGACAATTGGGAGGCACTCGCTGGTGACCGACGCAATGATTTACGTAGAAGGCGCAGGTGAAAGCAATCAATTACGTATACGCTGCCGTGAAGGGTTTACGAATCTACTTAAAAACTGTGGATTTGAAGGACGACTTCCAAGAATTGTCGCCTGTGGTGGGCGTGATATTGCATTCGATAAATTTAAGACTGCTATCAAAGAAGGCAACCGCGCATATGTTGCTCTCTTAGTGGATAGCGAAGACCCTGTTGCACATATCGAAAAACCATGGGAACATCTCAAAAAACGCGACAAGTGGATATGTCCAGCCGGGGCTATTGATGATCAGGTTTTTCTGATGACTACTTGTATGGAGACCTGGATTATCAGCGATAGGGATTCACTGCGCCGTC
>JANXSG010000073.1 GCA_025352825.1 Chthonomonadaceae bacterium
ATGGAACGCAAAACTGCAAACGATTATCCACAAGAGCTTCTCAATCTTTTCGACACATACGTACATGGTCGTATAGATCGAAGAGAATTCCTGGAAGGTGCCCAGAAGTTCGCTATTGGCGGAGTGACCGCCATGGCCATATGGGAGAGCTTACGCCCCAACTATGCATGGGCGCAGCAGGTTCCAAAAGACGACAGCAGGATTAAAACAGAAATCGTGACAGTTCCATCGCCCAAAGGAAAATCTGAAATAAAGGGATATCTCGTTCATCCTGTCCAAAAATCGGAAAAAAAGCTCCCAGGGGTACTAGTCATCCACGAGAATAGGGGACTAAATCCCTATATTGAGGACGTAGCGCGCCGACTCGGAACAGAAGGTTATCTGGCATTTGCACCGGATGGACTCACATCCGTCGGAGGATATCCCGGTGATGACGAAAAAGGCGGGGAGCTTTTCAGAACAGTCGACAGTGCTAAAATGTCCGAAGATTTCATCGCGGCCGCGAAGTGGCTTAAAACGAATCATGATTGTACGGGTAAGATCGGTGCGGTCGGTTTCTGTTTTGGCGGCGGAGTCGTCAACATGCTGGCCGTCAAGTTCGGGGCTGATCTGAATGCTGCCGTCCCCTTCTATGGCTCTCAGCCTTCCGCCGAAGATGCCGCTAAGATCAAATCTCCCTTGCTGCTTCACTATGCAGGTCTCGATACGCGCATCAACGCAGGCTGGCCAGCCTACGAAGAGGCGCTCAAAGCGAATCATGTCAAATACGAAGCCTTTATCTACCAGGGCGCTAATCATGGATTCCATAACGACACCACTCCCCGCTATGACTCAGCAAATGCCAAGCTCGCCTGGAAACGGACTCTCGACTTTTTCGCAAAATATCTGAAGGGCAAGTAAACCAATGCATCAGAAGGTTTATATGTACGACATAGATCCTTGTGGTACATTTCAAAACTAGAAGATGCTGGAATATATATCACTGCATGTTATTCTGAACAGTTACTAAAGAGTGAATAGGAGATGAGTAATGCAGGTCGATCTTCGAGGCAAAGTAGCGCTTGTGACCGGTGCCGGACGGGGAATAGGCAAGGCTATTGCCGATATGCTCGCATTAAACCATGCTGAAGTTGCCTATACAGATGTGGATATAGAAGCAGCAAAAGCCTCTGCTGGACCGAACGGTATTGCACTGAAAATCGATGTTGCAGATCCAGAAGACGTAGAAAATGGTATCGCCGCTACTATGGCTCGATATGGCCGCCTCGATATCCTGGTCAATAACGCCGGTATCAACACGCTGCATCATCGGGTAAATATCGATCAGTTTCCTCTCGAAGAGTGGGATCGTATCGTGAGAGTCGACATGACGGGCCTGTTTTTGATGAGCAAAGCCGCTGCAAAACCTATGATCGCACAGGGAAGCGGACGAATAATCAATATTGCCTCCGTCGCGGGACTGGTGCCTCTCCGACTCCAGAGCGCATTCGTTGCGGCCAAAGGCGGTGTGGTTAATCTGACCCGATCTATGGCGCTCGAACTCGGGCCACAAGGTATTCTAGTGAATGGCATTGCTCCTGGCTCGATCATGACGGAAGGTACCAGGCAGCTTTTCTATGGCGATGATGGCAAATTTCGAGAGAAAGTATCCGCTCTACTGGCGCATATTCCCGTAGGCCGACCGGGTACACCAGAGGAGGTTGCCCACGCGGCTCTGTTCCTCGCTGCTCCAGAAAGCAGCTACATCAACGGCCATATACTTACGGTAGATGGGGGCTGGACTGCTGGCTATACACGTGAATTTTAATCTGATATTCTACGGAGAAAATGAATTATGGCAGAAATCACACAATTTAAAGGTTACCAAGGTACTCCTACCATTCCGAAACCGGACAATCCGGTGCAGCCCATGATCGTGACTGTGCAAGAGGGGGTTCCGGTCGTTTATCCGGGGTGTCATGGCCTCGGAGTACGTGTGGTGCATCCTGTTAACCCGAAAGCGCCGGCAAAGAATATGGGGCTTGTTATGTTCTATCTGCCGCCACATACTAAAAACGATGTGGGCTCACACGAGACGGAAGAGACCTATGTCGTTCTGGAAGGGGCAGGAGTAATGACCTTCGCTGAAGGTAGAAAGCAGAATGTTGAAAAAGGAATGTTTATCTATTTACCAGCCTGGTGTGAACATGGAATTGAGAATACTGGCATCGAAACACTGGTGGTTCTGATCGCGACTTCACCTCATAATCCATAAAAAGAGCGCTTATAGTTATATTCTAAGAATGAATAGCTAGAGAGGTAATTGAAAAGTCGGATATATACGCATATTTCAGCCCTCACCCCCCCCCGACCCCCACTCCCAAAAACAGGAGAGGGGGAGCTTTAAATCGTTGGTTTCCTATCTCCCACTTCGCGAGATATGCGCTTATAGTAAAATCAAAACTCAATATAATATCGAAAAACCCATGCTATAGTCACCCCCTCTCCTGTTTTTGGAAGAGGGGGACGGGGGGGGTGAGGGCGTGATGAGTATTTTAACCATTTTGAGACTTTTGCAAAAGGCTAAGAATCAAAAGGATTCCAATTTTTAACCGAGTGCGACGAAATGAATTTCTTCGCACGGTAGCGTTCTGCCGAATTTGATTCGTACATGTTTATGTTTTGATTTCTGGGACAGCCACCGCGTCATATTAGTGTTGAGGAGGTGTTAGCAATGTCGTTGCTCGAACATTATTGTGAGTTGTACGAGCATGAGAAAGACTCCAATCATAAGATGCTCGCCATGCTCGAATTAGTTCCAGAGGCCGTTTTGTAACCCGTGACCCGGTTGGTTATGAAGGTGGTATTAACCTATACACCTTCTGCGGTAAATCGAAAACACTTAAAAAGAAGGGAGTACAACATTAATCAACAGAACTAAACAGTCCAGGCCTGCTCAATACCGATTTCAGTAACTGTGATACCAAGTTTTCGGAGGTAGGCAATGCCAGAATCAAGATTATCACGGGATCCTTCCAATTGAAGAACCAGCATACCACCAGAGTGCACATCGATATTGGCACGCCGGATATTGGGTATCAAGCTAAAGTCCATCACCAGATGGTAGATTATTGGCTCCTTCACCTGTTCCAGCGGATAGTCTAACTGAACTCGAATACTCTCTTTCATTGTCTATTCCTTTCGATCGAAACAACTATATTTGAGAAATATATGTTCACTGATGGGCACTTATAATCATCTTCCATACCCGCAGCGTCTCTGCCACACTCCACGCCTGAGCAGTGCATCCATTAGGGCGCTGGGGAAGGCTGCCATCAAGAATCTCTGCTATCGAACCTATGCCATATTCCGAAAGATGCTCCTGCAAAGGCTGCAGCAGCGCCAACGCAGCCGCCTTGTCACCATACACCTTGAAATGCGCTTCAACGAATGGTCCCAGCAGCCATGTCCAAGCCGTTCCCTGATGATAAGCACCATCCCGATGCCACTGATCCCCTTCGTACCGCGATTTATAGTCTGCATCCTTCGGCGAAAGTGTCCGCAGCCCGCAATATGTCCATAGTTCAGAATGAAGCGTGTTCAGTATCTGCAGCGCTAACGGATTATCAGCAGCAATCGGCGCAAAAGGCAGGCTCAATGCAAAAATCTGATTCGGGCGAATAGAGGCATCGGGCTCAGAACTATTCGGAGTATCCAGAACATCGTACAGTCCCATTCCATCCGGTCGGGCATATCGATTCAGAAAGATCTGCTTTGTGCGTTCTGCCCAAACAGAGTAGGGCGAGTTCACATCTCTAATTTCCAGAAGATCGGCAAAATGCGCCATGATGCAAAGCGCACAGTACCAAAGAGCATTTATCTCTACTGGCTTACCTATTCTGGGAGTTACCACCCAGTCACCCACTTTAGCATCCATCCACGTGAGCTGCACACCAGGTTCTCCGGCATATATCAATCCATCAGCGATATCCTCATGAATATTGTACCTTGTTCCTTGTTTATGGTGTTTTATAATCTTCTGGAGAACTGGCCAGAAGATCTGGCGCAGAGTATCCTTGTCGCCAGTTTGTGATACATACTTGTAGATCGCGACGAAATACCACAGAGTGGCATCGACCGTATTATACTCCGGACTTTCCCCGCTATCCGGGAAACGATTGGGCAGCATTCCCTCAGACACCGAATCCGCAAAGGAATGTAGTATCTCCCTGGCGATTTCGGCCCTGCCTGTAGACAGGCACAATCCGGGCAGGGCAATCATTGTATCTCTGCCCCAATCTCCAAACCATGGATAACCCGCGATGATTGTGCTTCGTTTGCCTGGAACCTGGACAACGAACTGATCCGCTGCCAGTGCCAACAGCTTTCCAAAATCATCGTGCATGCCAGCGTTTTGGATCAGGCTATTCTGGCGATTTTGTAGAAGCGCCCAGGATTCTTGAGAGATTACTTTTGATATATTCTCTTCAGAAGATGCAAGCACTGAAATCGAACCGCCACCTGTTATAGGAACAGAGAACTCTCCTGGAGAGAAGAGGTCCTCTTCAAAATCCTGGCCGCGCTCCTGTTCTCTGGGGTGCTGGAAACGGAAGTACCAAGCGGGATTCTCTTCGTATTTCAGATCAGTAAGGAGTTGGCCATTTTCTTCACTCAGAAAAAGATTGAGATTCTGCATACTTGTCGTAATTCCCGGCACGCCCGGAGTGTGGATACGAAGCAGGCCAGTTTCTGGATTCCATTCGCTGTGAGGGATGCTATCCTGCGCATGCATCTCGGAGTGATAGTCTTTCCAGGCAGTGAGAGGAGTAAGCTGGAGGCTAACATTCGCGCCGACTGGGGCGCTCAGCAATCGATAAACAATGCGGGTTGAGTTGCTGCCACGTTCCATCCAAATTCGTTTTTCTAACTGAACACCATGCGGCAGTTCCCAAATCCAGGTAGGTATGGGCAGCAGGCTCCAATGGAATAGATTTTTATAACCGTTTGGATAGACAGTGCCAGGATATAAATTCGTTGAGAGTAGGAAACTTTCTATTTGGCTGCCTTCTGCAAGCTTAACTGTAAGCGTCTCTTCGAGTTTTGAGAGAAGGACCGCATGGCCAAGCGGGGGATTGAGCGCGGCAACGAGCAGGCCGTGATAACGGCGGGTATTTGTTCCTGCAATACTTGCAGAAGCATATCCTCCTATTCCATTCGTGACTATCCACTCACGTTTCAGAATTTCATCGAGTTCGTGCAGCTCGTTGGAATCAAACGTGATATTGGTTGTTCTTACTGAATCCATAGTTAGTTATTCCAACATTGCGGGCAACTTCGTCACTATAATCTGCGCTGAAGTAAGTGCCGGAAGCGAAACCCGTCATCCTGTCTTCAGCGTCTTAGGTCTTGCCTACGCTGCCGTAGGTTGTGGGGTTGCCGTCTCCATCATGCGTTTTCGTACTGACCTGGTTATCAGATTCCCAGGAATAGCTCGATCATAAAGTTGTTCTAATAGTGACAATGAGAGTGAAAATCACATTTGCACGAGTGTATTTATAATTGTAAAGATGGCAGAAGAAATTAACAATGTTTTTATTTAATGAGTCGGCCCTGTGCATCGAACATCCGTAAACTTACCTTCTTGTTCTCGTCGTAAGTTTCTCTCCAAGTAGATTCTAAGCAATCTTCTGAATTGTAATGTCGCATCTCAATCAGTCCTTGGTCATCATAAGAAGTTTCACAACGATGTATAAGTATATCGTCAGGAGTATGTGCCTTCCAGCCAATATCATCACCCGCATCGTTGAATTCATATATAACGTATTCAGTGATATGGCCACTTCCGTTATAATGTGTCGAGCGAATTATGTTATGGTTTGCATCGAGCGTCTTTATAGTTTTGCTGCCGTCTCCATCGGCCGCTTCGTATATTTCTATTCCTTCATCAAAAGTAACTATCGTCTTATTGCCTTCTTCGTCTTCGATAATCTCTTTTTTCATTTCTATTATCTCCAAGTGAATACGTAATGAGCTGCTACATTCAAAATCGATATCAGTATCATAGCAATATTGCTGAAACCCTAAAATCAAGCACAGATTCAGTAAACTGCGATTATTGTATAAGAGCGCAACAGTTATTTCCGAATGTAAGATCACAATGAGTATATCTTACATTCGGAAGTAACTGCTTGGTAAAGTGATTTGTTATTTGTTCGTGGAATAGCAGAATATAAGCATAGGGCTTTATGCTGCTTTCTTTAGTATTATGGGTATTGCTTTGGGTATTATTTTTTGCAGAATTTTACTTCCCATTATCATAGTTTTCACACCTTTCGCAGGTCCTGGTGCCGCTACTGTAATAAACATATCGAATGTCTCATCTTGCAGGCCTTGCTCAATCGGTGTAAAATTTCGAGGTCTAGCGGGGGCCGCTTGCTTAGACCAGCTATATGCATCAGTTGGTAACGGCTCAGCGCATCCAATTTCACTAAAAAGCTTTAGCGCATCCTGTAATCTGTTTTGCAGTCCTTTGTATTGAGTCTGATGTCCAACCCAAGTTGTCGGCTTAGATGGTTTTACTCCTTGTTTTCCAAGTTTTCGTAACGGCGGAACCAAATTCGGATTCGGTTTGTCCTAATATGGAAATTGGTTTTGAGTATCTTCACGCATTTCTTCATATCTCTGGCTTAAAGTACCGGTTAGTTTGTAAATCTCAGCTATAAGTTCTTTACAATCCATGTCGGAAAGTCGCTTTAGTCCACTTGGATCGGCGTAGTTTATCGGATTATTACCGCAGAAGGTGTATAGGTTTATGCCGCCTGCGTAACCAACCGGGTCTCTGGTTAGGAAGCGGCCTACCGATGGATCGTAGTATCGTGCTCCATTGAGTGTGAACGGATGGCGTAGCTGAGGCGCAGTGCCGATATAAGGATCGACTTCGTTATCGGTATAGTACCCCCATTGGCCGCCGAAACCAACCATATCCGGAGATGCAAAGCCGCTGCCTCTCGGCTGGAAAAGACCACGCCATTCCCATCCTGCCAGCTCGAATTGGCGATGATCTGAAGGGTGCCGACCTGCCCGAGGTGTAGGAGAAGTAGTTGGAGCGATCGTAGTGGTGCGGCCGTGGTGAGTGGGGAACCGTTATCTAAACACGTTTGAAGCTTTGAGAGTATGTTTGTAATTTGAAATCCGGGACGTTGTATAGATGCTCAGGTATTGCCTTCGGGTCATAGAATGCATTGTTATTGAGATGTTGCTTTACAGCCTGCCGAACAGAATTTACAGCATTGTAATCATCCAAGATATCCCACGGATTTTCACTGAGCATTATTGAGATCACATCTTCGCTGATCTCTTTCACAAATGGTGCAGGAGCTGATAAAAGACGTTCTTTGCCAAATAATTCTATGTATGGTTTCCCGAACACTGTCATCCAGTAAAGATCGGGAATAAATCTCCTTAAAATTTTAGTAGAATTGATTATAAAATAATCAGATTTACTAGGATCAGTTCTATACAAAGTTTCGTTTAATCTATTGAATTGAATATCCGATGCGGATAACTCATGGACAGATGCAAAATGTATTTCAAAGGAAGTAAGCGTACAATAATATACACCTTATTTTTTATGCGATATATTGGGTAGAGTGGGATGTGGGATTGATTTGCAGGTATTTATGAATTTGTGGGTTTTAACGGTATGCTGCATCTAGCCTTGACAGTATCGGCCCATGGGAGCAGAAGTTCCAGAGCTTGTGGGTTCTTACAGTTAATATTTGGGAGCTGTTCGAAAAGGTAGGTCAGGTAAGTGAACGGATTCAGGCCGTTCTCCTTGGCGGTCTCCACGATACTGTAGATGATGGCACTCGAACGTGCGCCCCGAGGAGTATTCGCAAACAGCCAGTTCTTTCGGCCTATCACAAACGGCTTAATCGAGCGCTCTGAACGGTTGTTATCCAGCTCCAGCCGTCCGTCTGAGAG
>JANXSG010000109.1 GCA_025352825.1 Chthonomonadaceae bacterium
CGTTCCACGTCATCAAAACCTACCACACTTATATCCTGAGGAACCTGTTTGCCCAACTTTTCTACATCAGATACGAACGCATGAGCAAGATTGTCATTCACTGCAAAAATCGCAGTGGGCGGCGATTCAAGGTTAAAATAGTAGTCTGCCGCAGTATTGCCTGTTCCATAAAAATCATTAATATTACATATCAGAGATTCATCCTCTGAAATTCCCCGCAGACGGAGAGCCTGATTGTATCCATTTTTTCGATCCAATATAGTCGAGGCACTATCTTTGTGAGTAAGGTGCCCGATGCGTCTATGCCCCAGACCGAGCAGATGATTCACCGCTTTTTGAGCGCTATGAATGTTATCTACTCCCACAAAATCACAGTCAATCCCTTCGGGTATACGATCTATCAGTACTATCGGCACGCCCTCATCTGCAAAGCTATTTATCGTTTCTCGCGTGCGCTGACAGCCCATATGCCACAAAATTACTCCGGCGGCATTCTGTGCCCGGGCATTTTCTAGAGCACGCCTCTCCAGCACGGAGCTAAAGGTGGCATCTTCCCCATAATTATCTTCCACCTTCAGACTGAACTCATCATATTGAAGCCTGAGCGCTTGATTGATGCCCTGAAGTACCGCCATTGATGACGCGCTGTGTCCCTCGTGGGGCAAAATAGCGACGATGGTTCGCACTTCCACATGTGGCTGTCTGGATGTGGGGGCAGAAGTAATCGCATGGTTAGTCGCTCTAACCCAGGGTCTTTTCCCTGGCATCCTTACAATCATTTCAGCATGTTCTAGCAGGTCAAGCGCTGCCCGGACGACAGTACGGTCTACTTCAAACTCATCTGCAAGAGCACGTTCCGTGGGAAGCCAAGTCTCAGCAGGATACTCGCCGCGCAGAATTCTTTTTTGAAGAGTCTCCTGGATAAGTAATGCGCTGGGATTTCTATGCCTGATCACCGTCATGCTGCCACCAAATTAAACCAAAGATAATTGCACAACCAAACTTTACCACACATGTTCCAAATTGTCAACAACATGTTAACTAAAGAGGTGATTGCAAAACCTATGGAAATACAATTTTTTGCCTAACCCCCTAAGAGGGCGGGTTAGGCAGAGCAGTAATCAAATATGTATAAATTTTGAGTTTTGCAATTACCTCTAAATACCGCCTTTCTGCAGGCATATTTTCAACCTGTCTCTGCTGCCTTGACTCAGAGTACAGCCTGTGATATACTACTTATGTTCCATTGAAATTGTTACATAAATAGTTTGATGAATTTCGGGGTGTGGCTCAGCTTGGTAGAGTGCACGGTTCGGGACCGTGAGGTCGCAGGTTCAAATCCTGTCACCCCGATTCAATTTGATGGTTTGTTCCAGGGTGAACCCTGGAACAAACCATCAAATTTTGTTTGCACCTCTAACCTCTGCACCACAGGTACATCATCTCGTGCTCCCCAACGACTTGGCAATTTCTAATCCGATATATCCTCGTTCATGAACCCCAAATCCACCGATCAGTGATAAATCTAGATTATTAGGTTTATCACGCAGTCGCATAAATATGTTGAACTGAGGATTCTCAGCGCTATTTCTGAATTGGTATGCTGCCCCTAGTTGTATCTTCCATACAGGTATGTTGAGAACTTTTTGAAGATCAGAGATTTTTTGTGAGTTATCAGGGGGAGTGTAGTATGAAACTATGTCCTGCCATAATAGAGTTATACCAGATGTGAAAAACCCGGAGTCATTCCGTCCTGCCATCTTGGATGATATATTATCCACCCCTAAATTACCTTGTAGGAATATGCCATTGTGTGATCTACGGTTCTCAGCTAAAAACTTTGAGAATCTAAATTCCTGATTCGATACATGGCCAACCCCCTCTACTTGTGTGTATGAGGTTCCAATTGTATAGCGAAATGCTTTCTGTGCATCGATATATGTCTGGATTAAGCGATTTACAGGCGCGTCAATCGTATCCAAACTTTTCTTAAGATAGGTTGAAGCGCTGATATGAAATTTATCAGGACAGTATTGGTATCCAAGGCGCTTTAAATATTTTACATCGGGTTCACCCTTGAATCTAAGCAATCTATTAGTATCCTCATCTGTCTTGGAGTAATCGTGCCCCCTCGAAATGGCCATCCTGCTTCTGACAGAAGTCGAATTATAGTCTTTAATTGCTTGAAGTAATTTACGATGAGTTTCACTAATGTCGGACCTCACAGAGAATGTAAATCCACCAAAATCCCCATAAAGAAATCCAGCATTGAAGTCCAGCCAGGATGGATTGTTGCTATAGTTGAGACTGTTGACACCAATAAAGCTATGACTGGTTATCAAGAACTGTTCATCCACATAAAATATGTTGGCAGGGATATATAATTTTGGTTTCTTCAGCAGATTTTCAAACGCGGCCAAGCTGTCAGTCAGTTCCTTTTGGTTATGAGCCGTACCTATGAAAAGGAAAACTGATCTTAGTTTTAGTCCACTCGAAGCAAGTTGACTGATACGTGTCTTATCTTCGAAACGAGAGGTTGCTTTGGATTGTGGTGTATTATTTTGGTTAGGGTCCGGTGGAGGCATTGGTGGTGGTGGTGTTTGGGCTGAACCAATAACGCTGAGCACGACACCGCATAAAATAAAGTGATAACGGATAAGATTCCTCATCTGCATTCGAAAAATTTTCATTGTGTTGTCCCTTCCTTGTCGTCTGTAAATAAAATTCTGTTGACAGTAAATAAACATTCCATGGCTAAGTGAACTAACAAACATCGGCAAATTTCTTCTTTAAAACTTCAATCCGGGCTTTAGTAATGGTGCTGCGATTGTTCTGACTACCATAGATAAAATCGTAGTGGGTGAGGGCGTCTGCAAAATGAATTTGGGCATCAGCAAAACTATATTCTGCTTCCAGGCAGTCGCCTATGTAGTAGAGGCTGTCTGCAATATCCTGATGAAAACGCTCGCCGTACGCTTCACTATAAATCTGTAAGGCCTCCTTATGACGAAGAACTGCTTCCTCCCAATCTTGTTTTTTCCTGAGAACCGTACCGATATTATTCAAGCGAATCGCTACTTGAACGCTTTGCTGGCCAAAAACTTTTTGGTCGATCTCCAGCGCTTCTTGAAGATAACTCAGTGCCTCTCCTAACTTAATATCCTGTACCAGCAGCATACCGATGTAGTTGAGGCAAGAAGCAACTTTTTGATGCTGCCTGCCAAAATATTTCAGATTGATATCTAATGCTTTATCATAGTGCTGGCGAGCTTCAAAGAGCAGGTCGAGCGATCCTTCTTCGGTGGTCACCATCATCTTGAGAATAAAACCCAGTGTACAATGGAATTCAGCCATTTCCGAATCTTCTGGCGAAATTGTCTGTTCAGCGATGACGAGTGCCTCACGAGCATAGTCCAGCGCTTTCTGCTTATCTCCATCCTGAATAGATTCTGCCAAGTAACGCTGGGCAGTGGCTGACTGAATACTGATTCTTCCCCATGAATCACCACTTACTTGTTTTGCTTCCGCATAATGCTCCTGTGCTGCCGATCCGTCACAGTGTTCCAGAGTATAGGTTCCAAGTTCAATCAAAAAATGGTAGAGTTGACACTGCAAATCAGATGCCCGGCATAAAGAGGCCGAAATACGGCAGTGCACAATATCTGTGTAAAAATCCTTCCAAAGCTTTTGTTCATTGGAACGTTTGAGATTCAAGATCAGAACATTAGCGCTCTTTTCTACGCAGGAAGTCATGACAGAGATTTTTTTCATCTCCTGATGCACGAAGACACGCAGAAGCTCATGAATTGAGAGTCGTTTATCTGTTTCACGTAAAATGTAACAGTTGTTCTCTAAATCCGCCAGAGCTTCCTCATAATCATTTCGTGAACAAGGCAGACAGGCGCAGTACAGTAGTTCAGGAGAAATTCCCCTACTGTCAAAGCAAGAAGCAATCTCTAGTATGTTACGAACATCAACGCTGAGCGACCGATAGGTCAACTCGATTAAATCGAACAGCTCGCCTGAATGGCCAGTCGAATTAACCCACAACCGACGAGCTTTTTCCAGCTCTTGCGAGAGATTTTGAGTCAGCCGGCTCAGGTATTCCGTAAATGTCAGATGCAGTCTGCCAATATGGTGTGCTGCCAGGGCTAATGCAAGCGGAAGTCTGCCAAGCAGTTTCACGATAGCTTGCGCGGCTTCCAACTCGCCCTCATTGTCAGCACTGACTTTTGATTGCAGGAGATGGAGAGCAGAGATTCCATCCAGATCGTCTATCTGCTGCAAGGAATACGATGCAGGAATTACAGATCGAGATCTGGCAGTGATAATTCTGCTGCAGTTTCCCGCCGTAATTAGTAAGGATGTGTGCGTCTCCTCTTCTAAATTGTCGTAAATAACCAGGGTCGGCCGAACTTCACGCTGAAGTATATCCCTCGTTCGCTGCGCTCGTACCTCCACGGGAAGATCTTCAGGAATGTTGAAAAATCTTCCAATGGAGGCGTACTCTTCCATCAATCGAGATGTGCTTTGCGCGTTTAACCAGAAAATACCGCCTGTGTACTCTAACCGACGACTATGTCCGTACTCAACTGCGATTTGAGTCTTTCCTAGTCCGGCCATACCCACCACAGCTGCCCCAGAGTTGCTGCCGCTCAAAAACTGGTGCAGTTGTAATAGCTCTCGTTCTCTGCCTAGAAACTGCGGATTCCGAGGATATGGAATATTTGTTGGCGGCAAAGGTTCCGACTCCAGCGAAGCCCATTTGAAAAGCTGACTATCCGACACACCGAGATAAAGAATAGGCACTCCCCAATCTGCCCCCATACCTCGTATAGCTTGTCTGCCCTGGTAAACAGCTTCTTCTATATTAACAGGTTCCGCTACAGCCCCATAAAATGCCCGGGCGAAAAGTGCTGCGGAACTGTCTCGTATCGGAAGCTGCATCGCCACCACAGCAGCTACTCCCCCTTTAGAAAGTGATTCCGCTGCCCCTTTCATCGCCGAGGAGGTATTACAAGCAGAGAGAACCACGAGACGAGTATCAGCCTCCGCTAACCATTCTGCCAACTCATCTCCGTAGAGTGTGTCTTCACCATTATTTCCGTGCAGTATCAGCACACCGCCTGTAGGGCGCATATCACCATGTCCCATAAAATGAAGAATATGCGGCTTTTCTCGATGAATGGCTTGCTCGATACTATGTCGTGAGGCATCACGGAGAGTTGTACACTGTGCGCGCGAACTTCCCGAATGGTGCAGAGCGGAAACAATGCTCTTTATTTCGTCTTCCAGGTTTAAAAGATCAGGATAGGAAGAGGTTTTTGGATTTGCGCTGACTAGAAGTACTCTCAGTGGATTCACATTTATTGGCTCAGCAGCCTTGATTAGCGAAACGCTTCGTACCAGATGAATGGTTCGGTTTAAAGCAAGAAAAGGTTCTGAAGAGCTATTATATTTAGTCTCAGCAATGTTCACATATTCCCATGGGATGTTTTTAAAGCCTGAAGAATCGACACGCAGACTTAACCGGATACAATCGCTTGCGTCAATTCTTCTCTTCAATAAATCATTGATGATAGTTGAGAACTCGTATGAGAAAATGTGTGTTCCCAGGAAAGAGCCAAGCGAATCTAAGAACTTTAGAGGAAGCTCAGCATAGACATGATCTTTCAAAACTGAAAGAAACCTGTCCTCAAACTCGTGCAAATCAATCGGAAGAAGTTTCCTTTCGAGTAAAACTCTCCCATTTCTTTCTAAGACACAAATAGAGTCGGAGTGGCCGTCGGACGATGGGGCGATGTGGAGATCGAGCTGAATAGTAGAAGGCTTGTCCATAGTTCGCATCTAATCCTAGAGAGGTGATAAAACCGCATGAACTGGGTGTTATAAATGCCAAAGCAGTTTCAGAACCTTGCGAATTAAACAGGCAATTTAAACAGCTCATTCATATTATCGTTCCCAGGCATATAGATCAATAAATACAGACCGGATATTTTACCCGCAGGAAGCGCCAGTGCAGACTGTAAGTCCTTAATGTGCCACTGGGCATGCCCTCCCTTAATCGCAGCGTTCCCAATCGGCCACTTCTCATCCTTCAAACGAAGCGCCAAACCTATCTGTTGATTTTCTAAATCCAGAATATCCTTATTCACCGAAGCTAACACTCTTACGGAGACTTCGAGATCTCCAGCAGAAGTAAGCTCCGCAAGAGTAACCCTGAATTTTAAATTATCCGGATTAGAAGTAATTATCTCTATCTCATCACTGGCTTCACCTCGCGCAAGTGCAGTTCGAGGCTCGGACATGCCTTGACTTAATCGTGCTCCAAAATCTTGGAAATCGGCGCAAATCGCCTGCGCTTCCAGCACTCCAAGCCTCGACTGTTCGAGAATATGGTTCCAGCCCTTATTTAACCATATTTGCCAGCCTGCCTGTGCATTTTTTTCCCGTTCCTCAGTGAGATCCACCCACGCTTGAGCTACTTCGGCTTCGTACTGATCGCCAGTGGCACTCGAAAGAACCTCTGACCAATCAGATTTTTTGAGTCGCTCCAGAATACTGCTGGCCTTGATTAACCGCAGACGCAATGCTTTGCTTTTTACAAGCGATTCTTCCACATCGCGAGCCTGGGCAGATGACATGGCAGCGGAAAGATATCGAACAACGGCAGCAGTATCATGAGTAACACGCTCTCGAGATAGCAGGGCATTTTGAGCAGATATGACATCGGCAATTAATGATATTGCAGCCGGTGATAGCTCAACATCGTTAACACTATTCATAAATGCTTTCCTCTCTCCTGGCACGGAAATTCCTAACCTGTTGGAGCATCCTATCACTGCTTATCCAGGCATTCAACATGGCTAGTGTAAGCTTGTAGCCAACCTGTTCTGCTGCTGGATTCAGATAGTTATGAATATCTCTATGAGGAAGCTCTTCTATGTATCTATACTCAAATACCAGTCGCTTCCACAATCCACTATGCAGTACTGTATCAGAATGATTTAATCCAGAATTCCTGCTCAAATCATTCATTAATACACTCATACATTTAGAGAACGGCAGAAGAGCATCACATCTAACAGTGAGTTCAAGCAGCTCTTCTTCGGTAATTTCAATTTTCGTATTTGATAAAATAGTTTTATCGAGTAGTGCGTATAGATATTTAAAAATTATTACTGCGGTTTCCCTCCATGTCCATCCTGACGGTGGCAGTTCAGCGCCATTTGGATGAATTGCTGTTTGGAGTAATTTGCTCAGATCTTGGTGTGAAGTACTTTCCGGCAGTCCCAGAATTAGTGCTGTGATTTCGACGGTCAGTTTATATAGTTCTGTAAAGCACATATATCTTATCACGGCGGGATCTAATAGCCACGAATCCAGTTTTTCTCTAGTGATCTGTGCTTTACCGAGTTCTTCGGCTCCCAAGATTTGCACTATCTGACTCCACGATAAGCCATCTTGATAGTAGTACTGAGCTGCCAGAAGCTGCCTGCGATGCATGCCTGAAGAGAAATCAGGATTTAAACCCAGGAAACACGAGTCTGCCAGGTGGTGAACTATGTTGGGTTCTTTACTATCCAGAATGGTGTGGATGAAATCCTCCGTGAAAGGCTGATCCGTTTCAGATAGATCGTCTACATCATCTATTTCAATAGTATTCCGTCGATTTAAAATAACATCTAAGGCACAGTTTCTGGAAGTTTTTCGCAGCAGCTGCATAAATGCAGCCACACCATTATTTTTAATATGTCCGCGAGCTCTCCATATATTAAGCTTTACCTGTAGAACAATATCCTCAATATCATCAAAGTTCAACCTGGAAACCTGGCGGTTTAAATAAGCACGAATAACGCAATTTCCCACTCTCATAAGCCTGTCAAACGCCTGCTGTGCCGCTCTTTCGTCATCAGACAGGTATATCTCTAAATTGCGTAGGTCGTCCATTTCCCGATATCCTCATCACAGCAGCGGTAATTGACAATGTTATCTTTGCAATATTGGTTCTTGAGTCAGCATAATCCTCTTTATTTTTAATGCCTGGCTTTGAACCTGTTAATTCAGCCATGTATCTATCGTTTATTAACCGAAGGTGAATTGAGCAGCCAAGAAATGCTGCCACTTAGAAACCAGGAGAGAGCCATGAGATTTCTGAACAAACTGTTGGAATTGGACTATGTAGAGTGGAACTATGTGACCAAGGGTCTGATGGAAGTATGGGAGTTTACCAGGACTTTGGGACTGGAACTCCAGTTTGAAACACTGCTGCATGAGAGTGAGAATGCTGAACTCGCCATAAAGCTTGGAAGAGCCGCGCATGACAAGAACCTGCTCAGACAAATTACGTCTTATTCGAATTCCAGATTTGGTAACGACTGGGTTATTAGCCTGTCACCACATCACGCAGAATTCATAAATGAAAAACTATTGATGACGATTTTAGATCCGTTAATAAAATTCGACACTGCTGTATGTTCGGATCTAAATTTACACAATCACGAAATGCAGCTCCAAGCGAATTAAAACTTTAGCAAAAGATTTCCGAAAAGTGGTCTGAAATAGTATTTAATTATTAAAGTCAGGGAGTTTTGCTCCCTGACTTTATATTTACATGCATACGCAGCGATCAGTCAATCCTATAGCTTACTCTCCTGCGTTCTTAACAAAACCCCCAGAGTGCTTCGTTGCTGAATTTACAGAGCTAATATAAAGCTGGTTCTGCTGTATTCGAGCGAACGCCGCATCCTTTTGCGCTCAATTCATGTTGGGATTATTCATTATTATTTTCGTCTTTGAATCTATCGAGGGTGGAAAATAATTTTTTGGCGAGTTACTACATCCTGCCAAAATCCCTTCTATAAATAGAAACGAGATGAATGCGATTCTCATCAAGATATACCGCTCAAGAAGTCTTTCCTGAACTAGAGATATTAATTAGCTTCTAATACTGCCGCCTGTTTGCGTTTTGAAGACAAAGTCAGATCAATCACAAGCGCAGCAGGCCCTACGATACAGAGAGCATAGTACGGGGCATGAACTGCACCATTCAATCGAAAAATATTCTCAGCAAATGCGATCAGAAAAGCGACAAGCATCCGCCCGTGTTTGGAATGAACCGTAGTCTTCGGATCTGTTATCATGAAAAATATGAACAGCTGAAATACTGGGCCTGTCAAAGGGGATAGCTCGGATAGAAATGGATCATGTACAATCAGGCTTCGTAAAAATGCGAACGCCACAAAACTTGCGACATAGGTAGCTGTGATATGAAATCTTCGAAGTCTGTAAATGATAGCGGTGCCAAGGCACCAAATAACAACGATAGGGCCAATATTATTTCCAAATTGTATGCTCAGACTGGCAACATACGCAGGCGCTAGAAATAACAATGCACTGATACCGAGGTTCGAAGGATTCCAAACGTGGCGTCCTTTATATCGAATGACGTATTTTGAAGTGATAGCTATGGCGCTGCAGAGTGCGAAGGGCCAAATAAACGGAGAACGCACCAAAATTCCTACACTAATACCTGAAATATAAGCACTGGCCCAATGTGGCCATTTTCCCGTAAACATCTTCCCCAGTATCAATTCCATACTTATAGAAGTAATAATCGCCAGAACTGTATTTTGATAACTTTCAAGAATATGATAGTAGTACTGCCCCACTAAAAGAATGCACGTGATGAAAATGGGTGCGATATACCTATCATCAATACGCAGGCGACGCGGTGTAGAATTTTGATAGACAATAGCCGTATCAGACATCAAATGGGCTCCTTTATTTTTAATACAATTCTAGGCTGTGGTGAAGTAATTGTTTGTATTTTACCCGAAGGCCAACGGATTTGCACCTCTTTAATTTGCGGGTTTTTTCCAAGCCCAAAATGGAGCCGTCGGTCGTTTTGAGCGCAGAAACCACTCCCTCCACTTACCTCCTGAAGCTGCTCCTGGCCATTCCAGCGCAATCGAACCTGAGCCCCTATCGCGCTTCGATTGCTGGCTGTGCCTTCCAGGCTGAACTCAATCCAGCTGTTTTCAGGTTTAACGATATTCTTGTACAGAAGAAGAGGTCCCTTCTGATTTGCAACAACCACATCGAGTGCACCGCTGTTGCTAAGGTCAGCGAAAGCTACCGAGCGTCCATCGTGTGTATCCGTCACCCCCGCCATCTGTGCAACTTCGGTAAACTTGCCTGCCCCATCATTCAGCCATAACCGCTTCTGCTGATACCCTGCATGACTCCTGTTTCCAATAGCTGGCCAGTTCTTCGCGTCCCCAATAATAGCGCTGTTCCCCACGGCTACTTTTGCGAAATCGTACCAGTAGTTCTGCACTTTATCTCCAGATATAAATCCATTCGTCAGGAAGATGTCAAGGGAGCCGTCGTTGTTGAGATCTCCGAACTGTGCTCCAAAACTCCATCCACCGCGCTCTACCCCTAGATTACTTGCCTGATTATCATACTGTATCGAGTCACCGGAAGTACCCTCTTTCGGAACCCATAGGTTGTTGCCCTGAATAAGCACTCCTTCTTCGGTGATGTTCGAAACGTATATAGAGTATTTACCAGTGTTGAAAATGTCTCCTACAGAAGCACTCATACCGCTCTTAGGGCCGGTACCGATGCCCCAATAGAGGACACTTTTGCCCGATTCATGAAAGACTTTTCCCTTATCGTTAAGATAGACATCCGAAACCCCATAGTCGTTGGAAAGAAATATATCCGGGTAGCCTGTCCCTCGAAGATCAGCTGAAACAGCCGCAAGGGTCCACCGCGTGGAGTTCAGTCCCATCTTTTGGGTCACATCTTCAAACTTCCCATTGCCGAGGTTATGAAGCAGGTATTTCCGGCCTCCGTTCACAGCAAATTCAAAACTGGATGGCATCATGACAGTGTCTTTAAGATGCCAAAGATCGATATTGTCCGGATAGTATCCGCAGATCAGCAGATCCAGTTTGCCATCATTATCATAATCAAGCCAGATGGCGCTGTTCGCATTGACCCACTTAGGCAGGCCTGAGGTATCTGTTACCCGTGTGAAAACTTTTCCCTGGTCATTATGAAAAAGCTCCTGCCTTCCCCAACGGTACAGGAGTAGGTCTTCATAACCGTCGTTGTCGTAATCGCCCCACACAGCACCCATACAGACACCATCACCTGGCTTGTTGAGGTCAGCAATCCCCATTTCGGCGGCGACATCCTTAAACTTTCCGCTGCCGAGATTGTGATAGAGGCAGTTCTTACTTCCGACTGCGCTGTTTGTCACATAGATATCCGGAAGACCGTCTTTATCGTAATCGACAATCGAAACAGCCGCTCCCATCGAGGCGATTTCGGGCATGATGGGTGCGAGTTTCGAATCCAGTTCCGGGGCTTGGTGGGTGAAATCTATCCCGCTTTGATGCGCTACTTCTTTAAGATGGAATCCATATCTTGAAAGAGATATATCCGGATATGCTGAGGCAATCTTGTCTGCATGTTCTTTGCGTTCCGTCTGCTTTCGCAGCAGTATCGGAATAGCAAATAGCATCACAAAAAAAACGGTCAGTATAACTCTAGGAACTCGACTTTGCATAAATCGTGGTTATTCTTTCGAAATATAATAGTTATTAGTACCGTAAACCGCGACGAAAAATCTCAGGTGCTATATAGCGAGTATGATAGGTTTGCCAATCAGCTGCGTGTCTTCGATAGATCGGATCATTCTCCAGGGATGTTGGCGGTACTCCATATGTGTGCTGATCATGAGCGGGCAAAGGAAGTACTGTTTTAGAAAAAGTCGTGTTGAAGTTGCCGTCCTTCACCCAGCCATCTCCCACCATTACATAGTCACGCACCATCCTTGTAGGAGGAGAAGGCATCTCCTTGAATTTCAGCGCCAGCTCATCTCCTGCATTCATTATGACATACCGATCATCTACACCGCTAACCAGCTCTTCGACATCTCCAAAACGAGTATAGTAGCCTGCCAGATCGCGCCACGGTTGAGAAGCCCCGCGCAGATGGATGTATGAGATTGGCAGTTCTGGCGAAGACTCATCCATAGCCTTTATTACCGAGAAACCTCGGTTTCGGAGTTCCGCACTCAAGGGATTTTCTCTTACAACTTTCGTTGCTGATGATGGCTGACCTGCAGCCCACTGAATGCTGTCCCAAAATATCTCCAAGTTTGTTCGCAATCGCAGTTTGCGAGGAGCGCCGGGTTTGAACACGCCCTCCAGATTGATTAGAATATTCTTTACTTTACCCTCGGGAAATCCGAGTCCTGGTTTTGCAGTCTTCCATTGCCCTGATGTATCCTGAGTTTCCAAAGAAAGACCCTGAGGCGGTGCATGGGTTCCCTGCCCGATCGCCACATTTATGGAGCTGTCAGTGGGATGAATCCAGCCATTTGCAATCAGCCAGACTTGGCCGGTTTTAGGAGAAGATTTTGGCAGTTCCAATTCTACCCAGTGATCCCGAGTAATCCCCTGATACTCACCACGCCCGAAATTATCCAGATACTTGCCATCGCGTGAACTTAGAATCTCTGAGACATCGTTTCCGTTATCGTCGTGTGCGGAAGCTAGCTGCTGTAGCGGGCCAGTGGTATAGATTTTGAGGGCGGGAGCTGGGAATGCAAACCTCTCATCGACGAAAATCTCCGTACCTACGGGATGATCGACAATCTGCAGGGCTAGATGATCAAAAAAGTGGGTCTCCCACAACTCTGCTGTTATTCGCAGATCGTACAATCCTTCTCGAGGAGCGAGCTGATCGCCGCGTATCTTAAGCCAGTCTTCGGTCTCGGTGACGCCTGCCGTGTCCTGTGCATTGATCTTCAGGCCGAGCGGCGACCTCCAAATACAGTCGGTAATGAAGGCCATCTCCTTGCCGTTCCATGCAAATAGGTAGGGGCAGGAAGAGGCGAGGCGCTGTTCCGTCATCACTACCTGATCGCCTTTTAGTTCGAACTCAATCTGAGCTTTGCCGTTTGGCCAGATGATCCGGGCTACATCTCTTGTGAGGTTCTCTCCTAATCCAAAATGGACGAGAGTGCCGGTAATCCTTTGCTTCTGAACCAGCAAACCCGCACGCACCTCGACCTCACCCCCAACGCCGAAAGTGTTTACACGCTTATCACGGTCTAGCTTGCCTTTGGAGTTTGCTCGCATACGGAGAGTCTGCCAGTGATAGTTCTTCACTCCATGATTGGTCATCAGAATCGGTTCGCCCTGTGCAGTCAGACCCGCAAAATCAAGCCGGCCATCAGCATTTATATCGGCAACTTCAAATATTTTTCCTGAGATTGGGGTCGATAACGGAGTGAGCTTATTCTGTTCATTTCGAAGCCATATCTTGGAAGTGCTTATCCCAGAAGCAATGAGATCGATGCCGCCGTTGTTGTCCAGATCCTGAGTGAAAAGTCTTACCGAGCCTACTTCCATTTTCGCAGGAGGAGTATCCCATCGGCAAATTTCCTGCACCGCCCATGGAGACTGCTCACCTCTGCTTGTGATGCGAACCATGACACCATCTGTCTGCAAGCCAACAATATCCATTTGACCATCGTCTGTGGCATCCAGTGCAGTTATCGCGACAATCTGCAGTAATTTTTCAGGAGATTTTCGGGCATGGAAATGACCGGAGCGATCATTTGAAAAGACGTGCAGAAGTCCTTTAGCATCCAGAAATACTGCGTCTGCATCGCCGTCACCATCTATGTCCGCAAAAACAAAGTCCCGGACTGAAAAGATTCCGGCAAAGGGGTTGAGTGGTTTGAATGTTCCATCCGTATTATTTCGAAGAACAACAGGCGCGCCACTCACCGGAGCAATAAGAACATCTAGATCGCCATCCAAATCGAAGTCGAAGGCCCATGCTCCATAGTAAGCTGCGCCGAGAATGGATGCGGGCAGTTTCGTTTTCACGGTGAAGTCATCGAATTTGCCATCTGTCTTAGCGTTCTGTTCATAAAACTTCAGCCCGCCAGCACCGGCAAATATCAGATCTGGCCGAAAATCCCAGTTCCAGTCGATCTGCAGTACGCCTGCATTGGTAGGAGGAACTGCTTTTACCCCACCTGGAAAAGTGAGGACGGAACCGCCGCTAATCACCAGATTGTGACCGTCCGCCGCAAACAATGATGGAGTTGGAGGTGGTGCAGCCGAATCTGGCGGACTATTTAATGTAATCAGTCCCGTTACTGCCCAGGAACCGTTAGCCCCAATCGTGACCGGCTCCGGCGCGAAGGTGAGAGAGGTATCGGGAGCGGCAGGTGTCGGGCTGGGATTAGGGAGAACCAGGAACTTATCGATAGGATCGCCGCCCTGGCCGCCCACAGCCCCAAAGAATGCGATACTTGCCTGATAGGCAGGCACAGGTTTTAGAGTATTCTTAAGAAACTGGATCTGGGTGGCGACAAGTTTGAGATTGGCTCCGGTGGAAGCTTTAACGACAGCATCGTACTGCTGCTTGACAATCTGAGAAGGAGCAATGAGCTGCCTGCCGATTTGAATAATGGCCGATTTTAATACCGCCGAGTCACTGAGCTTGGAAGAAAAACGAGCCAGCTCAAGCTGGGCTTCCAGGTTTTCAGGATGTACAGCCAGAATTTCTTTGAGTAGTTTCTGAGATTCGGAAAGGTCTGCCCCCTCTCCAAGTGATTCTAACTCTTCGGCAAGCGCATATTTCGCCTTAATATCTGTTGGGGCTAATTCAACCGCTTTGCGCATGTCCTTGACTGCTTCGGGCTCTTTTCCTTGACGTTTTTCAAGCAGTCCCATAAGAGAGTAGATTTGCGCACTATTCGAAGCTAGTGATAGAGACTTCTGGAGATATTTAGCAGCGTTTTCCCACTGCTGCTGACGTGTAGCGAGCAGGCCCAGATTTGCCCAGGCTGCGGGCTCCTGAGGAGCAAGTTCTGTAACTCGTTTGAGTTTCGTTTCGGCAGTCGACTTGACATCAGCTGCGGCATCATCACCGGCTTGCAGAGAGGCAACGCCAACGGTGAATGCTGCCACTAACTCCCCATATTTCGGAGAGCTGGCGTTGGTGACGACATGACCAAGAGTGGAGTTCTGCGATGTTCTATTGCATCCTGTGGCTAAAAGTGCAATCACAATAACTTTTGTTAAACTGCTTAATTTTGTTCTCATCCATAAGCTTTCATTTGAGCTGGTGTTCGAATTTCAACCACGATATATTATATACAACGACTCTATTCAGAACATAAACTTCAAATTCCTCTATTCGGCTAATCATAATCGGGTGATCATATTATATATGTGTGAATTTATTCACTAGGCTTAGTATTCTGCAGATATCCTGTTATACTGATTTATCGAGCGTACAATTTATATTTGTAATGTACTATCATATTTCGTAGCATTCAACGATATTGCAGCAATGCGTGCTGCCACAAAGATTATTCATGCACGATCTTTGGTCAATTCTCATTTGACATTTACGGATTCATGAGGATAACAATTTTGATAAAAGCTTCTACTGCACGCTTGTTCCAACTATTTGTGCTGATTCTGGCATCTATCACCATTGCCCATGCTCAAGATCCATCACTAGACATTCTACCGGTACCTTCCATGGCTGCCTAAAACGGCGCGCATCTAAACGAATCTGCCACACCATCGCCGAACACAGTCTTGCATTTGGATATTGCATTCCCACAGACACATACTGCTGAGATCGACTCATTGGGCCGGCGACAGCACGACCCACACTCTCCTGACTTTCAAAAGTTTCTAACTCCTACTGAATTTGGAAGACGTTTTGGCGCTCCCGAAGAGGATATCCAAAAAGTTATTGAGTATTTACAGAAGTATGGTGTGAAGGTTACTAAACTCTGGTCTGGCCGACAGTCCATCTCGATAGACGGGACTGTATCGCAATTAGAAGCGGCGTTTAAAGTGCGCATAAAGGGATACGACCTGCCTGGAAACGAGCTGGAAGAGGGCGATCTTCCGACTTTTCATGCTCCCGACAGGCCTGCGTCCCTTCCCAGAAACATTGCCAGCTGTATTCTAGGAATATTTGGAATGTCTTCTCAGATGCGAGTCCATTCGAAACGTCTTCAAACGGAACCAGATGATATATTCTCAAAATCACTTCTATTCCCTGACGCCTTCCCTATCCCCCCGGAAGGCTTCCTGCCTAGCGACATGAGCAATCTCTATAATGTTGGTCCTCTTCAGATACTTGTTGGCAATGGAGGAATGGATCAAAGAATCGGAATAGTCTCTTATGCCAAACTGAATGATGCCAACATATTAGAGTGGTGTAGTCAATTTAGAATCTCAGATCCAATTACTTCTAACCCTCCCAGGCTCCTACATAGAGCATCCACAAAATGGCCACCAAAAACAGATCCAGGTCAGGAGCGTGAAACAGTTTTAGATATTGAAACAATCCTGGGTCAAGCGCCCGCTGTCACGGTCGTTCTTTACGAACAGGGCAATGACGGCAACGGTCCCCTTTCTATTTTCTCGCAGATAGCCCAGGACAACATACCAATAATCTCTGACAGTCATGGCACAGGAGAAGTGAATGACCCTGCTTGGGTTCAAGCACGTAACGACCACCTAAAGCAGATGTATAATCAGGGACAGGCCTACTATGCTGCTTCTGGAGATACCGGAGCCTACAATGAACGTTTCCCTTACGGCATATCCGCAGTCTTTCCGGCATCCAGCCAATATGTTACAGCAGTGGGCGCTACCGCGTTAACTGGCATGTCATCTAATGGGTCCTTTCTTGAAACAGCAATGTATTTCAGCCAACTCCCCAATCTCTGGGGTTCCGGCGGCGGGATGAGTGTTTTGTTCCCCCGACCATTCTGGCAGATAGGGCCGGGAGTCGATATTCCAGGGATAAGCAATGGGATGCGCCAGGTACCCGATGTATCATCTCTGGGCGATCAATTCAATCCAGGAATCGCACTGTGGTACAACCATCAATGGTGGCAATCTGGAGGAACCAGCGCTGCGGCGCCGTTCTGGGCGGCATGCCATCTGCTGATCAATCAAGCGCTAGGAATGAAGCTGGCCAACCCAGGCTTTCGTACTGCCTCTCTCAATCCGTATCTCTACGACCTGGCGCGTATATTCCCATCTACCATTCCTAACGATGATGGAAACATAGTTCACTATATTTTCAACGATATTACTGCTGGAACAAATGGAGCGTACAACTGCGCACCGGCGTACGACTTGGTTACCGGCCTGGGCTCAGCAGATATGTACAAACTCTTTCTCGATATAGGACAGACCTACTATACCCAGGCGGATGTTGACCTGGTTCCTTTTACACCTGTCGATAATGGTAAATTTGGCAAGAATGTCTATCCTCTGCAAATCCACCCGCTGCCTTACGATGTCACCGAGCCATTCAGTTTTAACAACGGTACATATTACTCCATCTCTGTCGGCATCCAGAACGACGGCATTGCTGATGCTGAGCCAAGCACGTACACTATCCAGATAGATGGTGTGGATCATGTATTCCAAACTCAACTCACAGACGGAACTCCCTTCCCAATCCCTGGTTCAAATACATGGGCCTACTTCTCTTCGCTAAACGCATATATGACCAGTTTTACGTCCGGCACGCATACTCTCAAACTGACAGTCAACTCCGACAACAAAATTAAGGAGAGTAACGCTAATAACAACGTATACACTCGAACCATAACAGTCATGGATAATACTACTCCAACTGTTTCAGCTGTATCTCTAAACCCTTCTATTCTTATTGGCGGCAGCCAGAATTCAACCGGCAAGGTTATCCTCTCTTCACCTGAGACTGCTAATGTCATCGTAACTTTAAGCAGTAGTGATACCACAGTGGCTACTGTACCTGCCAGTGTTACCGTCCCTGCTGGATCAATATCCGCAAGCTTTACCATTACTTCTCTTAACGTAGCCACAAGTAAACAGACTGATATCAAAGCTGTTTCAAATGGGGTTAGCAAACTATCAACGCTCACGGTCATGCCTCTCGGGGTAAATTTTATGACCCTGGCGCCAGGAAGCGTTACAGGCGGAACCCAGACTGCCACCGGAAAGGTGATCCTAAATGGAAAGACAAAATCACCAGTCACCGTAAATCTGACTAGCAGCAACACCTCTGCTGCTACAGTTCCAGCGACGGTAACTATCGCTGCTGGTCAGGACTCAGCCACCTTCATCGTAAGCACTAGTGTCGTCGCTCGCGCTCAATCGGTTTCAATTACTTCAGACTATAATGGCTTCTCTCTGCATGTCACATTAACAGTCAGCCCACCGCAAATACTTACGTCTCTAATACTCAATCCCGATCATGTCTATGGTGTATATCAGGAAAGCACTGGTACTGTCAGCCTCTCCTCCCCTGCTGTCGACCCTGTTAATGTACTCGTTTACTCCTTAGATGGTTATGCTATTACACCGGGACTGGTTACTATTCCCGCCGGTGCAATGAGCGCTGATTTCCAGATAGAAACGAGGGCTGTAGACGAGGTTAGAACCGCGGGGATATTAGCGGTCTACAATGGTGTATTCACCGGCGCAAACTTGACCATTAATCCGTTGGGCGTGGATTCAGTAAACCTCAATCCGGATACTGTGAGAGGCAACAATACTTCCATAGGCACGGTTACTCTAAACGGAACGCCGGATACCGATGTTACTGTAAATCTCAGCAGCAGCAATACAGGGGTTGCAACTGTACCTGCCACGGTAGTGGTTCTTGCGGGAAGTTTGTCGGCCACATTCGATGTAACTACATTCGATGCTCCGCTCACTCAAACCTCACTCATCTCGGCAACGTTAAACAATGTCCCGAAGAGCGCGGTAATGACCGTCTACCCACTGCTGCCTCTTTTTGCACCCGCATCGGTGACGCTTGCTCCATCGCTGGTACTGGGTGGTGTCACCAACAGCGTCGCTACAGTAACTTTGACTGCAACAGTTGCGTTTCCGGTGACTGTAACTCTCAGCAGCAGTGATACTTCTGCTGCTACGGTACCATCGTCAATAACTTTCTCTGGCCTGAGTGCAGCGTTTTCGGTAACCAGCCTGGCGGTCACCAGCACCAAAACGCCGCTCATTTCGGCTTCACTCAACGGCGTTACAAAGTCTGCAACGCTCACAGTAGCCCCTCCAGTGAGTCTGTCTGCGCTGACTTTGACGCCGCCCGTCCTCATCAGCGGGCAGTCTGGTATAGGAACTATCAGCCTTGTCGGCACTGCCGTTTCAGCCGTTACCGTGACTCTGACAAATAGCAATCCTGCTGCCGCATCTCTCCCCACGACAGTAACGATACCTTCGGGCTCGTCGTCAGCGGCTTTCATAATTAATGCAAACTCCGTGGTGACCACGCAGACATCCACCATCACTGCATCCCTGGCAGGAGTTTCAACAAGTGCACAACTGACAGTGAATCCACCGCCTGCTCAACCCGTTCCGATAGGTATATCATTCAATCCGAGCACTGTTGTTGGAGGTCAACAGAGCAGTACCTCGACAGTTTCACTCAGTTCGACACCTACATCGGCTACAACTGTCACACTCTCCAGCAGCGATACCACAGCAGCCACAGTTCCTGCTTCAGTAACGGTTGCTGCAGGTTCCGCTACAGCCACATTTACAGTTACGAGTCTTAATGTGGGCGCCGTTAAGACGCCTTCTATTACTGCCACAGCAAACGGCGGCAGCGTGAGTAACAGTATCACTGTCAATCCGAACCCTACTCTCTCTTCACTGACGATCACGCCGAACAGCGTGATTGGAGGAATTCCTAATCTCTACCCGGTCACGGCAACGGTATCGATGAACTACCCGCCGGCATCCGATGTAATTATATGGATGGCAAGCAACTCCAATTTGGCTAGAACGCAGCCCAACGTAATCATTCTTGCAGGCACTACATCGACGACATTTCCAATCACCGCATACTTGAATAGTAACTCCTATTCTCTAAATGTGACATTCTACGCCAGCATGAACAGCAGCTTCAACCCTTCTATTACAGCAGATCTTACTCTGCTGCCAACCCCTTCATTTCCACTGCTAAGCAACTGTTTTCTGAACAGCAGCCCTTTGGTAGGTGGGCAGGAGAATGGAACTTGCCAGGTTGGTATCAATAAGGTGGCGCCAGCCGGCGGAATTACTGTTACACTAACCAGCAGTGATCCAACAGTGCTCACTCTCCCCGCGACTATCACGATACCGCAGGGATCGGCTTCACTGCAGTTTCCAGCAACTACTCTGGCAGTCAGTTCCACCAAGACAGTATTTTATCGAGCTGCTCTAAACGGGGTTCAGCTAAATTCAAACGTGATTTCAATCGTACCCGTGCCAGACTATTCGTTCTCGGTCAGTCCAACTTCGGTTATCTCATCCATCAACGGCACCGCCACGATTACACTCCAAACCACTATCAATAAAGACACGACAGTCAATGTCACCAGTGATAACCCGAACCTGACGGTGCCCAACCCAAACTCTACTATCATTGCTGGGGCTACCTCAACGAATATATTCTGGACAGTAATTCCGGTAACGACTGCACAGACGGCTACACTAACAGCCACAGTATATGGTCGTAAGAAAACTGCTATAGTCACGCTTCAGCCGGTATCAGTCCTCACAAACTTATCCATATCACCAGCGAGCATTATTGGAAGTATCGAATCCAGTACCAGTACGGTCACCGTCAATATTCCGACCAGTATGTACACAACAGTAACTCTGACAACTGATGATCCTAACCTTATCTTTCTCCCTTCACTCTCAGTTCAACCTGGAGATACCTCTGCGACGTTTACAATCAGTCATACCGCAGTCTCCAGTTTGACGATAGCGCATATCACGGCTACATGCAATGGCGTCAGCCAAACAGCGACTATCACCATTCTGCCGCTGCCGACCCTCACATCAATTATACTTTCACCTGCTTCAGTGGTCGGAGGGTTACAGACTAGCACGGCCACGGTTACCCTGTCTGCCGCATACCCGAATGGCACTTTGATCGATCTTTCCAGCAGCGATAAGACATCGGCAAACAGTGCCTGTGTCGATTTCTATCAATCCAGGAAGCTCGATAGGTACTTTCATTGTTATCAGTAAGAAAGTTACGGTTGTGAAAACTTCTACCATCAAAGCTGCTTTCGGAGGAATCAGCAAATCTGCTTTACTTAGTATCACTCCCTAAAGCTATCGGCACAGATACATTCAAAGTCGGATGCTGACTATTCCATGCAGGCCGAATTTGATTCGATACTATCATGTGTGATACAATACTGGTACTATTCTGGTGAATATTCGAAAGCACTCCGATTTATGATGGATGAAAAACTATCGTGGAAGGTACGCGTATTACCGTACATGGTACTACTCCTGGCATTGGCACTATGGGAACTTCTCGCTATCAGGCACATGTATCCGGAATCTTCGTTCCCATCTCCGCTATTGGTAGCAGCAGGATTTCGTGAAGAGATTCAGTCGAACAGACTTCAAAATGATCTTATTGCCTCTCTTTTTCGTGTAAGTATCGGGTTTACACTCTCCGTTTCCATAGGAATTCCAATCGGGCTTATTCTTGGCCTCACTCTTGGCGCTAGAACCGCTTTTATGCCCGTCATCAACTTCTTTAGAAATCTCTCCCCACTCGCCTGGATACCATTCGCAATTCTATGGTTCGGAATCGGCGATAAACCAGCTGTATTTCTGATTTTTGTATCCTCAGTCTTCCCAATTATCATCGGAACAGTAGCAGCCGTTGCGAATATTCCTTCCGTTTATTTTCGGGCAGCAAAGGAGTATGGTTTAAGCGGAGTTTCATTATTAACTAAAGTTACTTTGCCTGCCATCATGCCTCAGGTAATTACGAACTTGCGTGTAACCGCAGGATTGGCGTGGTTGGTGGTGGTGGCTGCGGAGATGATCGCCGGGAAAGACGGGCTAGGCTGGGCTATTTGGGATGACCGCAATGGCCTTCGGCTTGACCTCATCGTTGTCGAGATGATTGTAATAGGTTCCATAGGTGTCGTGATTGACAGACTGATTCTTCGCTTAACTCGAATTCCGAGCGTAAGGTGGGGTTATGAACGATAAACCCCTCATTCTCCGGAACATCAGTCGTATTTATGGATCGGTAACTGCCATTGCCGAGATCACTTTGGAGGTACATCGGCACGAATTCATCGCGATAGTGGGGCCATCCGGTTGTGGTAAATCGACTTTGCTGAATATTCTATCTGGTTCAGATAAACCCACAAGCGGTTCACTCTCAAGGGAAGGTGACGTGCGCATGATCTATCAAGAAGGCGGCCTATTTCCCTGGCTAACTGTCTCTGAAAACATTGCGATGGGACTGCGACAGAATCCGAATTCCAGCGAGAGAGCAGCGCAGCTTGAAGATCTGATCCGCTTCATTCAGCTTGAGGATTTTACAGATCAGTATCCGCATAAACTGTCTGGCGGAATGCGCCAGCGAGTAGAACTGGCGCGAGCGCTTGCTGGCAGAGTCGATCTATTACTCATGGATGAACCTTTCTCCGCACTCGACTATCTCACCCGACTGAGAATGCGCCAGGAGCTGGTTCGAATGCTTAAAGAACGACCGAGAACCGTGATTTTTGTAACGCATGATATTGAGGAAGCTGTACAGCTTGCTGATCGAGTGATTGTGCTGACGGAACGACCCGCTCGCATACGATGTGAACTAAAAGTGACTTTACCAAGACCAAGAAGCCTCACACATCCGGAAGTTGTATCAGCGGTGCACCATATCGTTTCTGAGATGGGACTTGAAGAGACCTTACTCGAGCCTGAAGCTTTAGAGCACAATCAGATAGTTTAGTAACTCACTGAAATTTACCTTAATGCGAATTCTTTTATTTATGAACTAACAATACTCGTATATAGACCAGACTTCAGAGAACTGGTAAATCTACTGCTTACACACTCGTAATCTTTCGGGTACTCTTTTATTTTACAATAGTGATATTACCAGGATGAATTTCTGCCGACCATCTTTGTTGCGGTAAGAAAATATTTATTATCGTTCTTTGATTTGTTTGGAAAGAGCCCAGTTAATGAATGCACTACCCACTGAGAAATCAAAACAAGGATCCAAATCAGTCTTACTAGCTGGGTTTACCCTCGTAATTCTGGGTATTTTCATCAATTGGAAAGCGAGTAAACGACTTGGGATAGATTTTGCGTACATTTATGGAATAGGCAGATCCCTCATCACCGGCCAGAACGTGTACGATAGAAATTGGCAGCAGTTCGCTTTTCCCAATTTGTATCACTCTTCCCCCCCCAACGGAGTGTTTTACCCTCCTTCCACAGGTTTTGTAGGACTGCCTTTCTCAATTTTCGCTTATAGCACTGGGCAAATATTGTGGTTTGTAGTAATGATGGCAGTGATGTTCGCTGGACTATGGAGTTTCCTGAACTGCTTTGCCAACAAGTTAAGTATTGCTCAACGAACGCTTATATTGGGAGTTATCTGCTGTTCATCTTGCATGCGCTGGGGATTTTACGCGCTGCAGGCTGCTCCACTAGTCGTTGGCCTGCTTGGTCTCTATATGGTGAGTCTAAAGCAGAAAAATTCTGTTTGGCTGTTCCTCATTTCAGGTATCGTTATCTGCCTGAAATTCACAGTTAGCCTGCCTTTCCTGGGATTGGCACTATTGGATAGACGGTACAAACTCATCGGTTTCGCGGTCGGTTTGTGCATTCTTCTGAATGTGGTTGGTTTTATTCGTATGGGGGGAGTGCCTACATTAAATAGCTATAGAGCGAACATGCAGCGACTGGATACGCCGCGAACGGTTGATTATCCGAGTCCATGGGATTCGACCACCATAGAACGAACCGACTGGCCCTATCTTCTGAACGGTATCAGCGAAAATCTACCACTGTCACGAGCTATCAGCGCGTTCCTATCGATCATTAGCCTGGGATGGTTGGCGCGGGAGTGGTGGAGGTCGAGGCGTCTGCCGCGAGACACCAACTTGTTTGCTGTATTTCTGGGACCGCTCATGTGTCTTGACCTGCTATGTGTATACCATCATCACTACGATACGGCACTTCTGCTCATTCCGATCATGCTGTATTTGCTCTCCACTGAACTTAAAAAATTACCAGGTGTGCGTACCTTCTCAATTCCTCTGCTGCTATTCTTGAGTTTCTATACAGTTCATCAGCTGGAAATGCTGGTAACGCGCTTGGCAGGTCAGGAAACAGCGCTTGCAATAAAAATGATGGGTGGCACGCTTATTAACATTGCGTTTGTGTCTTCATTTGTAATTCTCAAGCGATATTTAGATTATAAACTGGCTAGCCAGATATACACCACTGCTGTCGTACAGGATGCTACTAGACAGCTAAAAATCCCTCAAGATGCGGGATCTCATACAATCATCAGTGATTGACGGCGACTCTCCAAAAATGCTACAATATTGTGAAAAACACAGCAAGGTGACTATTGCGACATTGCATGCATTAACTGCTGAGATCGCATATTACGCATCCAGAAATGGTCACATTATATATTGCAATTCTATTTATGCAATTAGTTTGAGGAACGAGAAGGAGTGTTGATTACATGGGAGTAAGAGTAGGAATTAATGGCTTCGGCCGTATTGGCAGACTGACACTGCGCACGATTCTGCAGAGACATGCTGATACCGTTGAGGTGGTGGCAGTCAATGATCTGACTGATTCAAAAACGAATGCACACCTGCTAAAATGGGACTCAACCTATGGCCCATTCGATGGCGATGTGCAGACCGATGGCTCAGATATTCTGGTACGCGGTAAAAGAATTAAAGTATTTGCAGAGAGAGAACCCGGCGCCATTCGCTGGGACGAGGCTGGTGTAGACATCGTGATTGAATCCACTGGATTCTTTACTGATGCAACTAAAGCAGTCGCTCACCGTGAGCATGGAGTAAAGAAAGTCATTATCTCCGCTCCTGCTAAGAACGATGACTTGACCATCGTACTTGGTGTCAATGAAAATGTATACGACCCGGCGAAGCATCATGTTATCTCTAACGCATCCTGTACTACCAACGGCCTCGCGCCATGCGCTAAGTTTCTGAACGATAGATTTGGGATTGAGAAGGGCCTTCTCACCACCGTCCATGCGTATACTAACTCCCAACGAGTTCAGGATACTGCCAGCAAAGACCTGCGCGATGCACGCGCAGCAGCACAAAACATTGTCCCATCCTCCACCGGCGCTGCTAAAGCAGTTGGCCTCGTAATTCCGGAGCTTCAAGGTAAGTTCAACGGCATGGCTTTCCGAGTGCCAACACCTACAGTTTCCGTAGTCGACTTCACCGCTCTGCTCAGTAAGAACGCTACGGTAGATGAGATCAATGCCGTTGCAAAAGAGTATGCCGATGGCCCAATGAAAGGAATTCTGGAGTACACCGATCTACCTCTGGTTTCGACAGATATCAAGGGAAATCATCACTCATCAATCTTTTCAGCTATCGACACAGTTGCTGTAGGGGGGAATCTCGTCAAGGTTGTGGCCTGGTACGATAACGAATGGGGATACTCCAGTCGAGTCGCCGACCTAGTGCACTTCGTACACGAAAAAGGGCTGTAATAAACGCATTTACCGCAACATGGATATGACTCCGCGACTGGCTAAAGGGATGTGAAAGAATCCATTATTCGACTATTTCCGGGAGTTGAAAACTCCCGGCATAAAAAAATAGTCGTCTTTCAGACGCGATTCCCGTCCGGAGGACGGCTGGCCGCAGGCCTCCCAGACAGGTACTTCAGTGCATGGTACTTAAAGGGAGAAATTTACTGAATATTTTCACAGCCCCTAAAGCCCTTGGCTTCAAAGGGCAAACGTCCTCGCGGACATGAATTCGTGTCCTCGGGACACTTGTTTTTTCTAGCGAAGGGCTTTAGCCCGTCGCGGTAACTAAAGTATGGAATCGATTATGGTCTGCGGTTTTGTTTTTAATGAGGGGGAAGTGCATTGAATAAGAAAACTTTAAAAGATATTGATGTCGAAGGAAAGCGTGTTCTGGTTCGCGTCGATTTAAACGTTCCTCAAGATGAGAACGGTGCGATTACAGACGATAACCGTATCACTGCTGCGCTGCCGACCATCAACTATCTGCGCGAACACGGCGCTCGAACCATCCTGGTATCCCATCTAGGACGCCCAAAGGGAGTTACTCCAAAATATACCCTTGCGCACGTCGCCGCTCATCTATCGAGACTCATTGATCAGGATGTTCCATTGATTCCCGACTGCATTGGCCCAGAAGTGAAATCCGCAGTCGACGCAATGACTAACGGGGATATACTCCTGCTGGAGAATGTTAGATTCCATCCTGAAGAAGAGAAGAACGATCCTGAATTCGCTGCTCAGTTGGCCAGTCTCGCGGAGCTCTATGTGAACGACGCATTCGGTACTGCTCACAGGGCTCACGCCTCTACGGAAGGAGTTGCAAAACTGATTCCGGGAGTGGCAGGCTTCTTGATGGAAATGGAACTCGATTATCTCGGTAGTGCTCTCGATATTCCCAAACGCCCATTCGTTGCCATACTGGGCGGAGCAAAAGTCAAAGATAAAATAGGTGTGATTCAAGCTCTTCTTACTAAAGTTGACACCCTTATTATCGGAGGTGGAATGGCCTATACTTTCCTGAAAGCTCAGGGGCTGGAGATAGGTAAATCTCTTCTGGATGAAGCTAATCTCGATTTTTGCAGAGACGTGCTTGCCACAGCCGGAGATAAACTTCAGCTTCCTGTCGATGTTGTCATAACGAGTGGGAACCCCTTCGATATTGGAGAGGCCGCCTGCGAGACACGGACAGTAAAAGTGAATGACATTCCATCAGATTGGGAAGGAGCCGATATCGGCCCGGAAACCATTTCGAAATTCAGTGCGATCATCGCAAACTCCGCTACCGTGGTTTGGAACGGCCCTATGGGAATTTTCGAGTTCTCAAAATTTGCTGAGGGCACCCGGGCAGTGGCTGAGGCGCTCTCACTCTCCAGTGCGATAACCATCGTCGGCGGCGGCGATTCAGCCGCAGCCGTGCAGCAGCTTGGATATGCCGACAAGATGACTCATATTTCCACAGGTGGTGGTGCATCACTCGAATTTCTTGAAGGCAAACCCCTTCCCGGAGTAGTCGCGCTCCAGAATAAGTAGGCAGTACATGAGTGTAGAGACCCACATTTTTAACGTCTGTGGAGAGTGGACTGGAAATAGTGATGGAGATGGGGTACTCAATACAGTCAATGGAGCACATCTAGATTTTGGCCTCCCGGAACAGACAGGTGGAAAACCGGGGCGCAGTAATCCGGAAGAGCTGCTGATCGGTGCGGTACTATCTTGTTACTGTATCACACTTTCGATCTTAGCGGAAAAACGGCGCCTGCCACTTGTCAAAATAGAAGCGAAGGCATTCTGCGCCCTCGAAAGACAGTCGGATAGATCCCTTCAGATAGTTCGGATCTGCATTCAACCTAAAATCACTCTCAATTCGCAAGATGAGAAGGTACTAGCTACCACTCTAGATACTGCAATAAAGGCGGAGCATCACTGCTTAATATCCAAAGCGCTTCGTGGAGAGATTGTAATTACGGTAGAGCCAGAAATAGTAATATCATGATAACCACATTAGGAGATCCTTTAGAGATATGCGACAGACTATTATAGCCGGTAACTGGAAGCTGAACGGTACGATAAGCGATGCTGAAATACTGCTCAGTGCACTTGAATCTGCATTTGCTGCCAGGCCGGATATTCAGATTGTGGTATGCCCGCCTTACACAACGCTGGCATTCGCTGCACAGAAACTCGCCGAATCGAACGCGAAAATCGGCGGGCAGGATCTATTCTGGAAAGAGAAGGGAGCATACACGGCCCAGATTTCGGCTCCCATGCTCAAAGAGATCGGATGTACCTACGTCATCGTTGGCCACTCCGAACGACGCGGCAGGTTCGGAGTGCCGGAACCAGAATTTAATGAAGCAGTCCTCGCGTATTTTGGGGATAGCGATATCACCGTGAATTTGAAGCTGAAAGCAGCACTCGCAGGTGGACTTATCCCGATCTGCTGCGTGGGTGAGACACTTTCAGAAAGGCAGTCGGGCTCTACGGATAGTGTCGTAAGCAACCAGACATCAGCCGCTCTTAAGGGGGTATCCGCCGAGCAAGCATCTGGAATTGTGTTTGCCTACGAGCCAGTATGGGCGATTGGTACGGGAGAAGTCTGCGCGGCGGTAGAGGCGGATAGAGTATGTGGAATAATTCGCCAGAAGGTAGGCAAACTCTACGGGGCTGACACGGCTGAAAAAGTGCAGATTCAGTACGGAGGCAGCGTCAAACCAGACAACGCCGCCGATCTGCTTGGCCGGCCGAACATCGATGGAGCCCTCGTTGGGGGAGCCAGCCTGAAAGCAGCAGACTTCGCTGCAATCATCGCAGCCAGTCCAAGATAAGCTCAATTTAATTTCGCTTATACTTGAATCGGAAATATACATGATATCCGTTTCTAATTTGGGCTGTGATCATCTTCTGTCACTTGTCCAGTTGCAGGTATAAATCCCGTTTGGTTCATCCAGCGCCCCTTAATGCCATACTTCTGGGCAAGAACATTATAATTGTCCACAGTACTAATACTTGCGGGTGAGTTCCAAGCACAGCAACTGGATAGCGTATAACTCAATCCCAAATGCCATTTGTTATCGTATATACTATCAGCTACCCAGATCACCATGATCGGGCGTTGTTTTTTCAGAGAAGGATAGATCAGGAACTGCTCATCATCAGCATATCCCGGCCCATCGAAATGCCAGCAGCGCAGGCTTCTTACTATACCTCGCTGCCAGAGTGTTTCGTTCAGCATATTCCTCACATTTTCACGAGTAAGATTGCACTGCTTTATTTCATCATCAGTCGTTAGCGCGAGAATAGCATCTACGTCACCCCGATTAAATGCACTGGTAGCGGCGTTAGTAACTCGCTCCATAGTGTTGCGGGTAAAATATAGATATACACCAGTGACACAGAACACGGCTGTAATACTCAAAATAAGTTTCTTAATCTTCATATTCTTCTTCTGCCAAAATGTGTCTCCATGAAAAGATTGTCTCTATATGGAGCCAAATATCATAAACTCATTTCATGCGCAAAACCCATATGGAACTACTTCAATTCTGCCGGGAGCACAAGTACCTTTATGGCCAGAAGACGACTGGCACTGTAGAGCACTACCATATCTAGGAAAAGTAATATTTATACATGGGTTAATATCACAAGTACCGGTTTCATCTGATGTGTAATGCCATGTTTGCTGATTATATTCACAACACCCACTTCCATAAGATTCATGAGGACCAGCACCTGCGACGCAAGGAGGTGTACAGAACTGTTTGCAAAATTCGGTATTGTTTTGGGTGAAAGTGCAATGAGGTCGTGCTCCACAACTTCCAGAAAGTACGCAGGTACAACTTAATGCATACACAGCTGAAGGCACAACTATAATTGTTGATAGGAAGGCTGAGATCAGCCCTAAGAAACGACGTGTCTTTTTCATGAATTTCTCCTGATGAATTTATAATCCATAGTAGCTATGGTTTTTCGCTTTGGTCTGAATTTTGGATAACTGCTGATTAAAGCGCAGTACATTTATCCATTTCATATCCCATGTGTGTAAATTGGCTACATCAGTACCCACAGCGACATTATGTTGATCACAAACCGCCAGCCATGAATTCACCCCCTTTAGCGCAAGTTCATTCGAAATAATTTCGATCTCATTCTCTCTATCAAATGGTGGATCATAGAATCTTATCAGATAAGTTGATGTCAGCATATATGATTGATCCAACGGATCTGGGTCATGATAACTGGGACAATGCATCACTGCTCTGCTGCCAATATATTTATCTATGAAGCCTATATTCAGTGTGGATGAGATAGGAAGCGCAGCTTGTGCGGGTGTAATTTTTACTCCTTGCTGCAATTCGACACCATTGTAATCAGACATATACAGTGAATACCCTATACCTATCTGATGCATATTACTCATACAAACCGAAGATCTTGCCGATGCACGCGCAGGACCAAGCACAGCAAAGATAATTCCTATCAGAACAGCAATGATAGCCATAACTATTAAGATTTCAAGTAGTGTATACCCCTTTTTAGCCATCTATTTGCTCCTTGTTTCACAACATCTTCAAGAGATTTTTCATCGTAAATACTTCTATTTGGATTGAGACCATGTTTGATCCACTTCAATCGCCATACACGGTCATAGAAATACGATCGCCCTGACCAATATCCATTTAAGCCGATAACTATTTTCTCATCAGGGTCCCGTACAATGGCCACATAATCCCCTTGTGCATTGAATTTCGCCTGCATTTCTGCTACTTTTTCGGCGGAACCATAGGATACCGCCACCAGAGCAATGCCTCTTTTCTTGGATTCCTTCGACCATAGAGCAAAGTCTATGTTCACGCATCCAACGCAATCACCAAGATTTACAAGCAGCGTACCAATACGAGGTTTGCCAGCAGCACGGCGTATAAGTACGCCAATATCATGAGTTGGAAGTTCGGAATTTAATATGGGATCTTTCTTCTCTCCTGTCTTTGGGTCGAACTGATCGAAGTTATTTTTCTGTTCTTTCCTGATCAATGAGTTCAATCTACTCGCCATGCTCGGATCGCTCGGAAGCAGCTTACAGAATATAGCAAATAGAATAAAGAAAATAGTCGTAAGTGTGGCTATATTTTTACGGCCAGGCTCCGCTGTAGTTGGCTGAATAGTGGGATTCATTTGCTAATTGTCCTCCTTATTTATTCAATTATTAGCTATATTTTGTGTATTATCTGAACAATGACTCTATAATATTGCTATAAAGTACTGATGTCTCATTTGCTGCAATAAGCAGCTAAGAGAGAAATACGTCAAAAAAGATTTTTCTTTAGCACCTGAACAATATGTGAAGTCGGATGAAATGGGAAGGATATTGCCGATATCGCTTACGCAGCGCAGTTATAAATCCCGAAAATGAACAATGGCAACGGAAGCGCATGCTTCTTTGGAATGGTAGTTACGGGATAGTGGACAAGAAGTTTAGCAGAATAGCCTTTGTCGGCTATTAATTTAAGAAGTTTACGCAGAGAGAGAGAGAGAATCCATGGCTGTTACCTATCTTTCAGAAAGCAAAAGAACAGTGACCATAATTTTCGGTATCAAATATGAATCGTATAAAACTTAGATTTCCAATATCAATTCTATCTTACAAACATTTTGTAATCAATATTTTCATATTTGTCAAGACATTAAATGATAATTTACTGTTAAATTTATATTAAGATATGCCACCACGAATGTATTATATTAAGTCTCCAAATTTCTTAATAAGTCATAAGACCATTTAAACTTTTATAGGGGCCAGCCTGAAAGCTGCCGATTTCGCAGCTATTATCGCTGCCAGCCCGAAATCATAGTCTATAGAGCCTGTTGCAAGAGTCTCAGTGTAGTTGAAAAGTTCTTCCAGCCCTGACCCCCCCATCCCCTTCCTGTTTTTGGGAGAGGGGGACGAGTGTGAGGGCTGAAACATATTAATCAAGCATCGAGACTTGGAAGCATGGATTCCATCAGAGCATGCTGACGTGGTCGTTCAGAGATAACAGCTTCTATATCGTCAATAAGGTAGTTTAGTATCCTTTGAACAGATGCCATTATTCCACCTGCTCGATGAGGAGTGAGATACGCATTAGGTAATAGACGAAGTTCGGAGTCTAATTCCAGAGGTTCTTTGTCGAACACATCCAGCGCTGCAAACAGGTCACCACACTTCAGCCGCTCGACGAGGGCAGAAGTATCTACGAGCACAGCTCGGGCTACGTTGACCAGAACTACGTTAGGGCGCATTTAAGCAATTGCATCTCGGCCAAGAAGGTGGTCGGTTCCGGAATTAGAGGCCGCGCATAGAACTACCACATCCGATGTGGTTAGCATCTCTCCGAGCGAAACATTTTTAGCTCCAAATGCAGAAGTAATCGAATCTGGCACATACGGATCAACAATCCACAAAGCGCATTCGAACGGCTCCAGAAGTTGAGCTAACCGTTTCCATACTTTACCAAATCCGATAATTCCCACGCTCCGGCCAGTCAACTCGCGTTCACTTACATCGATATCACCGGGAAAATCCTTCACCCAAAATTCTGTGCCAGCAGGCATGGCTGCATGATGATCCGAAACATGCCAAAGTGTGTTCAAAATTAGAGCCAGCGCCATTTCTGAAACGGCTGGAGAAAAACCATGCCGTGTCACCGATATCGGGATATGACGCGCCAATTCGACTTGTGCACCACGCTGAGTTACATCGATGTGACCAATAAAACGAAGGTTCGGGGCGGTTTCGAGCAGCTACTCGGTAAGCACAGGCCACGACCACATTAGCAAAGCATCAGCCCAGCCAAGATCTATATGGATTTCGTCAGCTGTATCATGGGATACCATTCGAATTTCATCATGCTTCTGAAGCCGCTCAAAAGCAGAGATTAAATCAGGATGATGAAAAAAGCTTGCGGGCAAATTAACCAAAATATTCATATTTGACTAAATCCTGATCCAGTCACTTCACTTCTTCACCAAAACAGAAGCATACACCGTACGGCTCCTTCGCTAAGATCACCCGGAATGTTTTTCCATTGTGCTTATCGATCCTGATGGCGGAAGGTTCGATACTCTTTGATGCGACCTCTTCTCTTAGATTTTCTACTGGTGACACCTCAAAATAGCAGCTAATCTGTTCTGGGTCAAGGTTATTATTCTGCAGGCCAATCTGTGCGTCGCCTCGCCGAAGAACCACCAGTTCGGAACTCCGGCTAACCATGCTAAAACCTAGTACCCGTGTGTAGTAGCCTATTGCCTGACCAAAATCTTTCACCGGCAGCGCATTTATATCGATATCGCCTATTGGGTATGCACTTTTAAATGTCACCTCTTCCATCTCATAAATCTCACTTTATAATGTTGGCACCGCATACTACATCTCGCACTCAGCAAGCGCAGACTTAGTCACTTCATCCATAGAATCAGATAGAGTCTCTCTGACTATTTTGCGCAGTTCTTTTCGTTCTGAACGAAGCTGAGCGATGAGATAGTCTCTGGCCTGTTCACTGCGATGAGTTGAAAAGGCGATTATCAAGAATTTCAAATGTTCGCCGTAGGATATATCGACAGTCTGCTTTAGCAGATCAAGCGTTTCCTTTGTTCCTGTCGATGCGAGCATTAACGCTGCATATCCGCTTAAACCTGTATCAAGATCTTGAAGAAATGGGGATAGAACATCAAGGATTCGCTCATCCTCGAGGGCAACCAGCGACTGCATGCACTCCTGCAGAACTTCGGGCAGCTCATTTTCCGGATACGTGAGTTTTATAGACAGGGGAATACATCCGAGACGGTCACCGAGGATAGCAAGCGCGTGGGCGGCTGATTTTCTCAATTCGAGCTTTGCCATCACCGCATCCCGGCTATTTCGCTGGGGCGACGACATGTCAAAAAGCAGAAGGGAGATATCTCGCAGAGATTCACGGTCACCAAGCTGTGCGAGTGCAAGAGCACAGTTCGCTCGAAGATGCGCACCCGTATCGAAAGGAACACCACCGACTGCTTCGATCTGTACCGTACGTATCCCCTTCCGTAGACTCAACACTGCAGGCATATACTCAAGCCGCCCAAATGTAAAAGCCAAACTTGCTCTGATGTGGCAGCCGGGATCATGGCGTAACCCATCGGTGGAAACCTGGTCAAACCGAGCGAGCATTAGAGTCAAAGCGTCCGAATCTGCACAATCACATAGAGATTTGGCGGCCAGTGCAGCCACATAGTTCGACTTATCGAGCAAGGCTTTTAAAAGAATGGGTAATTTCTCTTCATCAGACAGTGAACCCGATACATTCACTGCCCGAATACGATCCTCACTCTTCTTCGAACTTAACAAAATATCAATTTGTTCGGCATTCATGAAGAATTAGCTCCCACAAATCCTATGATGCGAACAGATTATCTATAAGTCGATAGCCCTCAGGAATCTGTATTTTAGATTCCAGCGCCCCTCGTTCATCGTAAGGCTGAAGGGAACCATGTCTTAACTTTTTTGTAGAGTCGTAGAGCAGAAATGGTACTGGCCCGACGGTATGGCCTCTGGTGGATACAGGCGTCTTATGATCAGGAGCACAAAGAATTCGAAAGTCATCGACATTCTTGAGGCCGGCCAGCATGGTTCCAACTACCAATTTATCGAAGTTTTCTATGGCACGGATCTTCTCATCTATACTGCCTGCATGGCCAGCTTCGTCGGGCGATTCGACATGCACCCACACAAAGTCGTGCCGGTTTAAAGCGTCAAGAGCATACCGTCCTTTTGCTGCATAGTCCGTGTCGAAGTAGCCTGTTGCTCCGGGAACATCCACAATCTCAAGGCCGGTCAATTTCCCCAGCCCGCGTACCACATCAACTGCTGATATCACTGCCCCGCTCATACCCCTCCGCTTCGTGAATAGTGGAAGCTGAGGCGTTCTGCCAGGGCTCCATGGCCAAAGCATATTCGCAGGATTTTTGCCCTCTTCTCGCCGTTGATGATTATACGGCAGATCATTTAACAGGCCGTACGAATCCTCGATGAAAGCTCGGAGCCTGCCCTCCTGCTCGCCTTCCGGCAAGATATCGGCGAGCCGCTTCCCCATATTTTCATGAGGCGGATGAGAACGAACATCTACTGGGCCATTTTGCCATCGCATGATATGCCTGTAGGATACGCCTGGAAACAGGGTAATCTGCCTGGTGCCGAGTTTCTCATTTGCCAAAGCAATTATTGGCCGCGCATCCTCAGTGCTGATATGCCCGGCGCTATAGTCAATTAGATTTTCGCCATCAGAGCTGATGAGAGAACATCTGAAGGCTACATCTTTGGCTTCGAGTGGAATGCCCATTGCGGCGGCTTCCACTGGCCCTCGTCCTGTGTAGTAGACTTTAGGATCGTAGCCAAGCAGAGCCATGTTCGCGGCATCACTGCCAGGGTACATATCTATAGGAGTTACCTGAACACCGCCCACAACCCCTGTTTCGGCAAGCCTGTCCAAATTTGGGGTGCGGGCGGTTTCCATCGGTGTTTTGCCATTCAGATCGGCCAAGGGTTCATCGGCTGCACCATCTGGCACGAGCAGAATATACTTCATACTTAAGTTTTACTCCCAGCAATTTTACTTTTGAGCTGACGATAATTCAACTTTACTATTCTGTACCTCTATGACATCTATCTGCTCAATCAATCGGCCAGCATCCTCTACATTAATACGCCCATTCGAAACCATCTGAAGTACCTGTCTTCGAGCTTCTCCTCGAGCAGTTGCAGAGGATGTGGGTACGGAGTTCGGAGAATCCACTCCATTCCCAGACATTTTCTGCTGGATTGCGGCTTTCAGCTCAGATGATTTGTTTTTAGCTATCACCTTTAGTCCTGCCACCGTCTCCTGTGCTGCGTTCCGTGCAGATTCTTTAATGGTCACCTTAGCAACTTCCCAGAACATCGAAACTAGATTAGGAGGAAGCTGGACGGTATAGACACTTCCATCAGGACGCTGCATCTGTACTTCTACCGTCTTCTCTTTCGGTTTTGAATCAGAGGAAGCATTCGAAACTATTTCGACTGGCAAAGATTCGCTGGAAGACGATTTCGGCGAAAGTGATGCCAGGAGCTTTCGTGCGTCTTCCGCGCTTATTGTTCCATCGGCTACCATCCGAAGTATGCGTTGTTGTTCGCTCTCGTTCATACATATTCCTTTACCGGCAGTTTGTTTAGGCGCGCTGAAGATGCGCATCACCAGAGATTGTTTGAACATTTAATGTTCCGGAGCCTGTCCCAAGCTGGCCGGACCAGACAGTGCCAGATGCTGTTACCTCGTGTGCATCGTGTTCGCAGCGCAGAGAGCCGGAAGTAGTGCTCATCACAACCCTAACATCACTGCCCTCCGGAATTGCGACCAGCACGTCACCAGAAACTGTACTCACCTGCATAGTGCCAGAAAATATATCTCGCAGCCTGAGCCCAACATCGCCGCTCATCGTCTGAACTTGCAGTCGAGCAGCTGAAATCTCCTCAGCATGCACATCTCCAGAAATTGCTTTCAGTACAATATTTCCAGATGCATCTTTAAGATTTGCATCCCCACTGACAGATTCTATAGAAATATCCATCAGAGCATCACCCCCAACTTGCTCCACCGCGACATCCCCTGATACAGATTTACACTCCACCTTATTACCGCCGACTCTAGCAGCTCGGACGTTCCCACTAGCGGAACTGGCAGTGAGACCGCCTCCAATATCCTCAGCAAGAATTGAACCACTCTGTGTAGCTACTGTTACAGCGCCTCCTACTTTTGCTACCTTGAGATCTCCGCTAGTTGTCTCTCCGCGCACTTCACCTCCAATGTCGTGCACGTGAAGATTACCGCTAGTTACTGTAGTCTCAACCCTGCCACCAAAACGACCGAGATCGACATCACCAAAACAGGTGGCGACGTGAAGCAGGCCGACAGATTGTGGCACCCGAACCTCAATATCCACCGTACCTTCGGTGAAGAAATCGGGAGCGCTCACACGCACATCCAAACGTGAATCAGTACCTTGAAGATCGACTTTAATCTTATGCAGCACCGTCTGAATATCTTCCATTTTTTCCGACCATATTAACTTACGAATCGTCAACGACGCAGGTCCTTCATCCTGTCCGACGACGAGCACATTTCCCAGGGGATTCTCAATTAATACAGAGGCACCGGGCTCCAGATGGAACTCCTGTTCGTGAGTATCTGCATGTTCAGGATATGCTCCAGGATTCTTGGGGCGAGCATCGCAGCCATCACTCCAGGTACGAATTTTAGCGCTTACGGATGCACCCCAGTTCGCCCCAGCTTTGGTGGCAGATCGAAGCTGGTTCTGAATAGTGCGGACAATTTTCTCTGGCTGTACCTTCGCCACTGCTTTTGATATTCGCTCACCTAGATTATCGAAATCAAATTTAGGCGCACTGGAATTGTCTGAATGACCAAATTTATGCTCTGTTTTCTCCACTTTAGGCTGAGGAACTGGAGCTGGCTTCGCTGTCACTCCTTCACCCCTAAGGGCAGATATCAGCATCTCGGCTTCAGATGCGCTGATTTTGCCATCTTGAAGCAGTTGTAAAACCTGCATTACGCTATCGTCCATTGTTCTCAATTCCTTTTCCTGCAACGGAAAGACATGCTGTTATTACTAGTCACATCCAATCCCGATACATCATTTTGATTAATTCAATTCTTTCAATGCAAGTGCTGCATTCTCTGCCGAAATCATTCCAGTAGCTACTCTTTCAAGCAGATATCGGCGTTTGTCTAGTAGAGTTTCCAGTGTATTTTCAGAATCGTGATTTGTACCTGGTACTTCAAGTGCACCTCCCAGAGCCTGAAGAGCAGCAGTGAGTTTATTTCGGAGCGTTGGGTAAGAGAGATTTAAAATCTTCTCCATCCGGCTGAGGTTCCCCTCACAGAGCAAAAAAGTTTCCAAATAGGTGAGATGTTCTGGTGCAAGATTGCAGAATCGGCACGAATTAAATTCTCCTCTGATTGTAAGGCTGCATGTCTTACAGCTTAGTTCCGAAATACTCAGTTCAGAATCACATGAAGGGCAGCGAGATATACGCTTCGCCATTATTACTCCTCTAACTTCTGACTTCACTACGATAGATATAGTTCAATGGTTTCAATAAATACTTTACCATTTATTACAATATTTAACAATATATTGAATATATCTTATTATTAATTCAATATTATTTAATTCGTGGAGAAATTACCATAAAGTGTAAACGCAAATAAATGCATTCACCTCAATTTTAAAGTAAACAATCCCTTCACATAACTCTTATAAAAAAAACCCTTTCCAGTTTTGGAGAAGGGGACGTGGGTTGGACATGGAAAATAAATTTACAAATTGACTACTTAGGGCTCGCTCATTTTGCATTTATTTCGAACATCAGGCTTTCGTAAGCCACTTATCGAACCATTGAAATGCCTCTTGCTGCATGGCAGCATCGAATTTGTGCCCGCCTGTATAAAATGAGTATTTGAAAGCGTCGGATGCGCCAGCGCGATGATATACATCCTTTAGAATCTGCCCGCATTTTTCGACTTCTGAATTAGTGAATAGCGGATCGGAAGTACAGTGAAGGACAAGGGCCGGCTTTGGTGCTCGCAAGCCGAGAATCTCCGGGAACTCCATATCGCGAGCAGTCAATGGCACGAATGTCATCCACGTATGCGTAAAACTTTTGTGCAGAACTTGATCTTTCCACGTTGTCATGAACCCTACACAGACACAGCAGTTAATGCGTTCATCTAAACCTGCCAGATAAACAGTTCTAAGCCCGCCACCGGAGAGTCCCGCGCATCCTAGCCTTTCGGGATTCACTTCTGGCCGAGCGCTCAGGATAGACAACGCCGTTTGATCTTCCCGGACAGTAATGCCTGGCCAACTGGTGCCTGCTGAAAAGAGAGATTTCGCCATAATATGCTCGTGTTCACCTGCCCACCGATTATAAGCATCTACCTTATCACTCTGCTCATCTGGGCCTGGGTCGGAAATCCCTCTGTGTATTTCAGGCAATGTATCCGAGATCAAAACACGGCGGCTGCCAAATGTAAAAGTGTCTGGTACTAGTACAGCATAGCCTCGCTTTGCCAGCTCATTTGCCCAGGCCAGCCCTTCATAACACTGTTTTCGAAGCGATACGATCAATGGATGGGGCGCTTCCGATGTCTGGGCAATTTTACGCCATCCAAAATACTTCATTCCACCATGATCATGCAGACCTAGAACACCTGGAAGTTTGCGATTCCCTGTGTTGGCGGGTTTAAGAAACACAGCTTCTGTACGCGGCCCGTAGGGAAGCTGCCAGGAGAGTTTCTCTATAGAAAGCCCATCTACATCTTCGCGCGAATCTACGCGTACAGCAGGCGTCTCTGGAAGATCTGGCGCTGCAAGACACTCCCATACACGTGTGCTTGCTATTCCCCGCCAAGCGTTAAGACCGTCGAATTTGCCGGATCGAAGCGATAGTCTGCCTGGCTTATCTTCGACAATTCCTGCAGCCCACTCACCATACGCACCAATTAGATTAGGAGACATATCAACTTCCTTTCGAAACGACCAACTCAAACATTAAACGGGAGATTGAACCCCGCACTCTTTAGCAAGTTGTTGAAGAGTTTCCGCGTGCTGACGACTTACGGGAATACCTTCTTCAAGCGATTTGATGGCGCGTTCCCATTCCAGCGTTCCAGCGAGTACAGCTCTATCATATCCCTTTAAAGGCTCCATAGCAGCTATTTTCTGAGCATAGATGTCCATTTCGGACTTGAACTGGGCTATCGGCAGAAATCTATTAAGATCTACCACAATAATGAAGCTTCCTTGATTCGCACCAGTCCAATTACGTTTAGCACAATTTGGATCCACTGGTACGCCACACAGAAATCCACCCATAGCCTGGCATACACATCCCAACCCAAAGCTTCTAAACACTGTGCTTGGCGCCAATTCAATAATTTCCTCCAGGTGCCCTGAACCGGCGTAGAGATCGTGCATGGCTCCAAAATCCAGGACAAATGGCGCTTCTGAATTGGTCGGAATCCCAAATGCCATCGGCGAACCCCCTGCAGCATTTAAAATGGTGTCTCCAGGGTTAAGGTTCAACTGATGCCCCGATGTGACATAGCAAAATAGATCTTCTTCGAGGGGAAGACGGGCATAAATTCCTGCGGCTCCGATATGGCCATGGTTGCGAGTGACTCCTGCGGCAATTCCCAGCGCTTTCGCTTTAGGAATCAAAAGAGCAGTAAGATGTTTTGCAGCATAGTAGCCAACCCCGCCATCACCATCAACCACCAGAGTCGCTGGACTTTCATTCAACACATTTACAATGGGATTAGGATTCAGCTCCCCCTCTTTAAACTGGCGAACGTACTGTGCAGCAAGACGTGAACCATGACTGAACACGCCTCGCAAATCGTTTTCGACCAGGCGTTCGGTGAGAAAGATATTTTTATCCTCTGGGACTCCCACTCCATCAAATATAGAGTGCAAAAATGTTCTCATAGAGGCGGCTATTATAGGTGTATATTTGGCTGGGGGACGATTCATGGTTCAGTATTCCTTGGAAATAAAATAATTAAAAGAGTAAAAGAAGGTATCACACCATATTTACCTTATCGAAGAGACATTTCAAAAGTCTCAAAATAGTTGAAACACTCTTCACACCCTCACCCCCCGTCCCCCTCTCCTGTTTTTGGGAGAGGGGTCGGGGGGTGAGGGCTGAAATATGCGTTTGCACTGACTTTTGCAATTACCTCAGAAGATATTTATTAAAAATTCTGGCACCGGGTATTAAGTTCCTCCTTATTCGAGAATGGGAATACTCGGGCTGCATAAAAATATAAATCTTGGACTAGTTTACAATTACTAACAACAATGGATGATGAAGAATCTTGATATATTATTTCTAAGAGGCAGGAAAAATATTATCCCATCGAGAATATCAAAATATTATAAACTCATCACAAATCAACTCTTATCACCGGGTAAACTCAACGAATGAAACCCCAAAAATCTCAAATTCTCACGCACATTGTTCTATTAGCTCTCTCAATAGTATTCGCATTTCCTCTCATATGGCTTATCTCTACATCTCTCAAACCTATAGCAGAGACCATGAAAGACCCGCCTACGATTATCCCTTCGTCTTTTCAGTGGCATAACTACAAAGATGCATTTGTCTATGGTGCAGATAAACTTGGTTATATTCCATTTTTGCTTTATGGTCGGAATACTCTCGTAATCTGTCTGCTGGCTGTTTCAGGTACTGTCGTATCAAATGCGCTAGTGGCCTACTCTTTCGCTCGTTTGCGTTGGCCCGGCAGAGATATCGCCTTCGCAGTTACCCTCGCCACAATGATGGTTCCATTTCCTGTAACAATGGTTCCAGTTTTTGCTCTTTTTCGTACACTTGGGTGGATTGGCACATTCCGGCCTCTTTGGGTACCTGCCTGGTTCGCGAGTGCCTTTAATATATTCCTTCTAAGGCAGTTCTTTCGAACAATACCCTTCGAACTCTCCGAAGCGGCGCGAATTGACGGCTGTTCAGAATGGAACATATTTCGCCAGGTAATACTTCCGCTCTCAAAACCAGCTCTCTCAGTAGTCGCTCTATTCACGTTCATGGGAACATGGAACGATTTTCT
>JANXSG010000121.1 GCA_025352825.1 Chthonomonadaceae bacterium
CCTGTTCGGATAGCAATTCCAGCTTGATCAAGAATTGTCCCTACGTCATGTGGATGAATATCCCCCAGAATAAAAGAGAGAATACTTGCCTTATTCTTTGAAGTGCCGATAAGCCGAAGTCCCGGAATGTCTTCTAACAGCGGTGTCGCATATTCCAACAGCGATTTTTCATGAGCTGCCATATTATCAATGCCAATCGAGTTTATGTAGTCTATCGCTGCTCCAAGCCCTATAGCTCCCGCGATATCAGGAGTCCCCGCCTCGAATTTGAAAGGCAAGTCGTTGTAGATCGTTTTTTCGAAGGTGACAGAAAGAATCATATCGCCACCTCCCTGATAGGGGGGCATCGCTTCCAGAAGTGATTTTTTCCCATACAGCACACCAATGCCTGTTGGCCCATAGAGTTTGTGGCCGGTGACGGTGTAGAAATCGCAGTCGAGCGCTTGTACGTCTACACTCATGTGGTACGCCGCCTGTGAGCCATCGATTAGAATAGGCGCTCCCACAGCATGTGCCATCTCGATCATCTGGTGAACCGGCGTGATGGTTCCCAGTGCGTTCGACATGTGTGTCAGCGCGACGAATTTAGTGCGCTCGCTCAGCATATCGGCGTAGGATTCCAGTATCAACTCTCCGCTATCATCGACAGGAATCACCCGAAGAACAGCCCCGCGTTCCTCACAGATCATCTGCCAAGGGACGATATTAGCATGATGCTCAATCGCGCTGATGATCACTTCATCGCCTGAAGAAAAATTCTTTCGCCCATAACTCTGCGCCACCAGATTGATTGCTTCCGTGGAGTTACGCGTGAAAATGATCTCTTCCTGTCGTTCAGCATTCAAAAACTTCTGAACTTTCCGACGCGCCTGATCATGAGATCTCGTAGCTCGTTCACTCAATTGATGTACTGCACGGTGAATATTGGAGTTGTCGTGCTGATAGTAAGAACTTAGTGCGTCAATTACCTGACGAGGTTTCTGTGTGGTTGCAGCGTTATCGAGATAGACAAGCGGTTTACCATGAATCAGTTCTTTCAGGATAGGAAAATCTGCACGAATCAGTTCGATATTATAGTCCGATCCTTTTGACATTGGTTTTTCTAAAGTTACGGTTCCCATTACAAATCTACTTTCCCTAGCTGCCTCCCGGCAGAAGCTCAAACAGAAGCATGTCGATCTCTTCACGAAGGCTTACAATCTTGATTCGATCGATGACATCGCTGGCAAATGCGTGGATAAGCATGCTCCTGGCATCATCAAGACCAATGCCGCGTGCTCTCAAATAGAACAGCGCCTCTTCGTTCAACTGACCAATGGTAGCGCCATGTGTACACTTCACATCGTCTGCAAAGATTTCAAGCTGTGGCTTGGTATTGATCTGAGCATCTTCCGATAATAGGAGTGTCTTATTCGTCTGCTTGGCGTCCGTTTTTTGCGCATCTTGCCGAACAAATATCTTCCCATTGAATACTCCGTGTGCCTTGTCATCGAGAATTCCTTTGTAAACTTCATGACTGTTGCAGTGCGGCATAGCGTGGTCAATCGACGTGTGATTATCCACGACGCGCGCACCATCCGCAAGATAGACACCGTTCAGAGTGCACTCGCAGCCTTCATTACCCAGCAGAGCTGTTACTTCATTGCGAGTAATAGCACCGCCTAAAGTTAACGAGTGCGAACTGAAATTAGCATTCCGTGCCATTGTAATCGCCATACTGCCGATATGGTAGGCGGTTTCACTTTCGCGTTGAAGTTTATAGTGATCGACAACTGCGTTTGCTCCAACGGCCACTTCCGTCACAGCATTGGAGAACGAAACAGTTCCCTGCTTGGATACATAACTTTCAATGATGGTCGATTGGCTGTTTTCTCCAGCAACGATTAGTGTTCGCGGATGAGAGATCGGCTGATTGATCTGCTCCACCGAAATATACACTACTTGGATCGGCTGCTCGACTATCTTTCCGGCAGGAATGATGACCACGGCGCCATCTTCAAGAAATGCAGTATTCAAAGCGGTAAATGGCTGGCTTTCAATATCAGCATTTCTGCCAAGATGATTCTCAAGGAGAGATGGTTCGTTCTGTAAAACCTGAGCAATACTGCCGGCACGAACCCCCCCAGGAATACCAGTCGTAACGGACAGCTTCTCCGAATACCTTCCATTCACGAACACTAGTCTCGGAAAATCCTGGCTAATAAATGCGAGACCATCGAGGTCACTTTCATCGTGATTCGGAACTTCAGTTGCGAGAACAAACCGTTTATCCAAAAGCGGTGTGATTATTGTAAATCGCCATTCTTCGTGATGCCGGGTGGGATAACCCATCTCTGTAAATCGAGAAAAGGCAGCCTTTTTCAGCGGGGCGAGCCATGATGGAGCGGAACCCGATTTTCTATCTAGCGATGCCTGGAAATCTGATGTATAAAAGGCGTTTTTTTCTAAAGTGTTGTTCACTATCTCTGCCTTTCTATACGGTAGTCAACTGTTTTATTTCGTCTTCGATCCAGGAGTAGCCCTTCTCTTCGAGATCAAGAGCCAGCTCTTTTCCACCCGATTTTACTATGCGGCCTTCGGATAGCACATGCACGAATTCAGGCACAATATAGTCTAGTAGTCTCTGATAGTGGGTAACAACTATGATCGCGCGATCTGGACTGCGGAGAGCATTCACCCCTTCCGCTACCACTCTGAGTGCGTCTATATCAAGTCCGGAGTCTGTCTCATCTAGAATGGCGAGCTTAGGTTCGAGTACGGCCATCTGAAAAATCTCATTACGTTTTTTCTCGCCTCCTGAGAATCCCTCATTGACTGGCCGTTTCAGGAGCGATTCGTCAATATGAAGTATTTTCATCTTCTGTCGAGTGAGTGCCAGGAAATCCATTGCATCGAGCTGCTCTTCGCCTCTGTGTTTGCGAATAGCATTCAATGCCGCTTTCAGAAAATAGGTGTTGTTTACTCCAGGAATTTCCACGGGATACTGAAATGCCAAGAATACACCTTCGCGCGCTCTGTCTTCCGGGGACATTTCCAGCAGATCCTGCCCGGAATAGTAGACGCTGCCATTAGTCACTTCGTAGGCAGATCGACCCGCAAGTACATTTGCCAGGGTACTTTTGCCAGAACCATTCGGCCCCATAATGGCGTGAACTTCGCCAGCATTTACTTTGAGGTTGATTCCCTTTAGTATTTCGTTATTGCCCACTTTAGCGTGCAGATTTTTAATATCAAGCATTCGCACTCTCCAATTCAAAAATTATAAACTATTCCTGCCCTACCCCCTGGCCCCCTTCCCTGATTCCCTCGTACCTCGGAGGGAAAGGGGAAATCTTGATCGTTCATTCTCCTCCTTCCTTAGCGCAAACAGCTTTATCATTTGTGCGGGCAGGGAAGGGGGCCGGGGGGTTGGGCAAACTTATCCGACACTTCCTTCAAGGCTGACTCCCAGCAGTTTTTGAGCTTCGACTGCGAACTCCATGGGCAGTTCTTTGAAAACCTCTTTGCAGAATCCGTTTACAATCATGCTTACCGCGTCCTCAGTGGAAAGCCCGCGCTGGTTACAGTAGAATATCTGGTCTTCGCCGATCTTGGATGTCGAGGCTTCATGCTCTACTTGCGAAGTTGTGTTTTTAACTTCTATGTATGGGAATGTATGCGCTCCACATCTATCTCCTAAAAGAAGAGAGTCGCACTGGGAGTAGTTTCGCGCATTTGCAGCTCCCGAATTTATCTTTACAAGACCGCGATAGGTGTTCTGGCCACGGCCAGCAGATATTCCTTTGGATACTATGGTGCTGCGAGTATTCTTACCGATGTGGATCATCTTGGTGCCGGTATCCGCCTGCTGCATATTGTTTGTTAACGCGACCGAGTAGAACTCTCCGATGGAGTTATCTCCAATCAGCAGGCAGCTAGGATATTTCCAGGTGATGGCGGAACCGGTCTCCACTTGCGTCCATGAAATTTTGGAGTTCACACCGGCACATTTTCCACGCTTGGTGACGAAGTTGTAGATGCCACCTTTACCGTTTTTATCGCCGGGGTACCAGTTCTGCACGGTAGAGTATTTGATCTGGGCGTTGTCCAATGCCACAAGTTCCACCACAGCGGCGTGAAGCTGATTCTCATCTCGCATGGGAGCCGTGCAGCCTTCGAGGTAGGAGACATATGATCCTGCCTCCGCGATTATGAGTGTCCGCTCGAACTGCCCGGTATTTGCCGCATTGATTCGGAAATATGTGGAGAGTTCCATTGGGCAACGTACGCCTTTAGGGATGTAGCAGAACGAACCGTCGGTAAAAACTGCCGAGTTCAAGGTGGCGAAATAGTTGTCGGAATAAGGCACCACCGAACCCATATACTGGCGAACCAACTCCGGATGCTCCTTGACCGCTTCAGAGAACGAGCAGAAGATGATCCCAAGCTCGTAGAGCTTCTCGCGGAAAGTGGTCGCGACGGAAACGCTGTCGAAGACGGCATCTACGGCCACGTTACTCAGACGTTTCTGCTCATCCAGTGAAATCCCAAGTTTGGCATAGGTATCCAGCAGAATAGGATCGACCTCATCCAGGCTGCCGAGCAGCTTCTTCGCCTTGGGGGCTGAGTAGTAGATCGTTTCCTGATAGTCGATTGGGGGATGGTATACGTTCTGCCAGTCGGGCTCTTTCATTGTGAGCCAATGCCGATAGGCTTTCAGCCGCCAATCCAGCATCCACTGCGGCTCATTCTTTTTAGAAGAGATCAGGCGTACGATATCTTCATTCAGTCCTTTGGGAGCGTCATCAGCTTCAATGTCTGTTACAAAGCCATACTGATACTCTTTACCTGCGAACTCTTCGATTGTATCTGTTGCGGTACTCATACTATCTCCTAAACGCAGTCGTGGTGGCTGCGAGCAAATTCTAAACCATGTCGCCGTTGAGCGGGCAAACTGACAAATTTAATCTCTTCAAGATTGTCGTCATCCTGATTTATCTCATCCAGCGAGATGAGATCCAGCATCTGAAATATTCTATTGTTGATGCGACCCAGAGGCTTTCGAATGGTGCATTTATCGAGTTGGTCACAGCTGTTGTGCTCTGTTTTAAAGCACTGTGCTATCGCAGGTGGACCGTCTATAGCCGCTATTACGCTGGCCACACTGATTGTGTTCGATGCCCGTGACAATCGGTAGCCACCTGTCGGTCCAGCAGTCGAAATAAGAAGGTTGGCCTTGACGAGCTGCTGTAAAATCTTGGCTAGCAGCTCTACCGGAATGTCGTACTGCTCTGCAATCTCACGAGTGTTCACCGCTTTTGTAGGTTCTGTTCGCGTAAGATAGGATAGTGCGAGAAGCGCATAGTCAGTTTTTTTGCTTAGATTCAACATCTATTGATGAAATTTCTCTCCATGAGTTTAATCCCGACAAATCTGATCTCCGATATTTAGAGTCGGATATATAGTACCTAAAAATTATACTTTCCGTCAATATATATCGTAATTTTTCAAAGGATAATCTAGCTAGTCCGGCATCAAACCGTTTTGAGTCAAAACCATACGTTATATATACAAAATCACTTCAGCAAATTTGATAATTTCTGCAGAACTTGCACAATTAAGAATTCGGGTGCACTATTAATAAATTCAATCTGGCGAGCCTGCCAATCCATATTTCGTATCTGATCGGCAAGCACTACTCCTGAAATATCCAAGCCTCGCGGAATTAAAACTTCGAATGGGTAACCTTTGACCTGACTTGTTATTGGGCAAAAAAGGGCGAGCCCAACTTTCTTGTTGTAACTTTGCGGGGATAGTACAAGTGCTGGACGTCGACCAGCCTGTTCATGGCCAGCTTGTGGTGAAAATACCAGCCATACAAGATCGCCTCTGTCAGGAATATATGGCAAATTCATCACCAAATTTCCCGCCCTTCCTTTTGCCCGAAGTCTAGTTCCGTGTGCAAGTTCTCTGGAGTAACTTGAGCTAACATTTCATCGAGATTACTATATACCACCACTGGGGATATAATGAGTTTGCCGTCTTCTAAAGAAAGGTTAACCACAGTGTCTTGTTGAATCATAGTTTCTAATGCGAAAGATTTAGGTATTCGCAATGCGAGGCTGTTACCCCATTTTTGAATTCTAGCTTGCATTCTCTGCTCCCGAAATTGTATATACAAAGAAGATACCATGAAATTAGGATTTTGTAAACAACAACGATCTGCTACGCATACATCTCAATCCTTATTAAATATATTTTATGATCCTGCTTATCCATGTTAAATGAGAATCCTCGTTTACACTCCACTGAATAAGCTGTATTTCTGAATATTTGCAGGTGAGGAATCTTAGTGCGATACCAATGATAAGTTTTTCACGTCGGTTAGGATAAGGGCATAGTCATAATCTCGTGCTCTTTCTGGGAGCTCTTATCTCTATTTTCATGGTAATATACACTTGTCTAGTTTCCAGAAATTCAAATACGGTCTAAAATCGTAAATCCCACTAGATGTAGCCTCGAAATAACAAAATGGCTCTATATGGCGATGTTTTGTACCATGACTTTTCCCACATTATAATGACCGAGGACAACTGTTTTTATGGCCAACAGCAGCGATTTTGTACATCTCCACTGCCACTCCGAGTTCAGCCTTCTGGATGGAGCGAACAAATTAGGCGCTCTCATCAAAAAAGCATCTGAAATGGAGATGCCAGCGCTTGCACTTACCGATCACGGTGTCATGTATGGTGTCGCCGATTTCTATGCCAAGTGCAAAACTAATGGCATAAAACCCATTCTTGGCGTGGAGGCATATGTCGCGCCCCGTACCATCCACGATAAACAGCCGCGAGTGGATCAGTCTGCGTATCATATGGTTCTTCTCGCCCGCAACAATATCGGATATCAAAACCTGCTCAAGCTCACCTCCATAGCCGCCCTTGAGGGATTCTACTACAAACCTCGCGTCGACCGCGAACTGCTTGCGAGGTTTTCTGAGGGGCTCATCGCCACCAGCGCCTGTCTGGGCAGTGAGATCAACTCTGCTCTCATGCAGCGAGACTATAACAAAGCAAGGGATTCTTGCGGGTTTTATAGGGATTTATTTGGTGAAGGTAACTACTATATTGAGCTCCAGAATCACCAGCTGCCCGAGCAGATCCTATGTAACGAGCAGCTCATCAAGATCTCTCGTGAGCTAAAACTCCCTGTGATATGTTCGAATGATGTCCACTATCTGGAAAGCCAGGATGCAGATGCACATGATGTACTGCTGTGTATTGGAACCGGATCGAATGTCAACGATAAAGAACGGCTTCGGTACGCCTCCCAAGAATTTTATCTCAAAGACTCACAGCAGATGAAGACACTCTTTAAAGAGCAGCCATATGCGGTAGAACGTACACTAGAAATAGCAGAAAGATGTAATGTTGAATTAGAGTTTGGGAGGTGCCCACTCCCATCGCCTGGATTTCCCGATGAATTTACCCCCCATGAATATCTTACGAAACTGTCTTACGAGGGGCTTGATAGGAAATTTAACGGTCAGCCTACGGATCTCGTGCGTGAACGTCTGGCTTATGAACTGGGGATCATCGAAAAGACCGGGTTCTCTCAATACATTTTGATTGTGCGCGACTTCGCAAAATTTGCCGAGCAGAAAGAAATATTTTTCGGTGTGCGAGGTTCAGCGGCGGGAAGCCTTACCTCGTATCTAGTTGACATCACCGACATAGATCCTGTGGAATACGGTCTGACGTTTGAGCGCTTCCTGAATCCGGAACGCGTGCAGATGCCCGACGTCGATATGGATTTCGAAGACACACGCCGTGCCGAAGTGATCGAGTACGTTACACAGAAATACAGCCCGAACCAGTCCGACCCTTTGGAAGCACGAGTAGCTCAGATCATCACCTTCGGGACTCTGGCTGCACGTGCAGTTATAAAGGATGCGGGACGAGCTTTGGGATATCCACTTTCCGAAGTGGATAAACTCAGCAAGATGATTCCGACCATGCCCCTGGGAATGACAATCGAGAAATCACTGGCAGCCAATCCCGAGTTTAAAGCATGTTATGATCGCGACCCAGCCGCCACTAAATTAATCGACACGGCTAAACGCTTAGAAGGTATATCGCGGCATGCCTCCGTACACGCGGCTGGAGTCATTATTTCGCACGATCCACTCGTCAACTACACGCCGCTTACTCGTTCCGCAGACGGTGGTTGTGTGACGCAATATATCGCGAATACGCTGGAAAAAATCGGCCTGCTGAAGATGGACTTTCTCGGGCTTGTTAACCTCAGCATTCTGAAACAGGCCGTTCGGAATGTGGAGAAGTCCACGGGCAAAACTCTCGATGTACGCAAACTTCCGCTCGATGATGCAAAGACGTATGAGCTGCTGGGAAATGGTGAGTGTATCGGAGTCTTCCAGTTGGAATCGCCTCCCATGCGCCGCTATATCCAGGAGTTAAAGCCGAACGATGTCCGAGAGGTGGCGGCTATGGTGGCGCTTTACCGCCCAGGCCCGATGGAGCATATCCCTCAATTTGTTCGGTGTAAACACGGTCAGCAGAAGATCAAATACCTGCATCCCTTGCTCGAAGAGGTTTTGAAGGAGACTTACGGAGTCATTGTTTACCAGGATCAGGTAATGCTAATTGCGCGAATTATCGCGGGATACTCCCTTGGTCAGGCAGATATTCTGCGGCGGGCGATGGGTAAAAAGAAAAAGGAAGAGATGGCTACGGAGCGCGAAAACTTCCTGAACGGAGCCGCCGCTAATAACATCTCGAAAGAGATTGCCAATGCCATTTTTGACCTGATGGAGCCGTTTGCAGGGTACGCATTCAACAAGGCGCACGCTGTCTGTTACGCGATGCTGTCCTACCAAACAGCTTATCTTAAAGCGAATTATCCTGTAGAATATATGTCCGCGCTTATGGCGTGTTATCTGGATAAGCCGGATAAGCTTTCGACCTGCATGGAAGAGTGCAAACGGATGGGTATCTCCGTTCTACCGCCGGATATCAATATCAGTGAATCCGATTTTACTGTCGGCGAGACGGATGTTGAACAGGGTAGAGCGATCAGGTTTGGGCTGGCTGCGATTAAGAATGTTGGCCGTGCTGCCGTCGAAGTCATTCTGAAAGCGAGAGTGGAAGGAGGTTCGTTTGCCTCGATAACCGATTTCACGCATCGTGTGACCGGCGGCGAAGCGGGCGG
>JANXSG010000138.1 GCA_025352825.1 Chthonomonadaceae bacterium
TCAATGGATGCTTCCAGCTGTGCCTGACGCTCGGAAATTCTCTGCATCTCTTCATTGCTTTGTGCACAGGCAAGAAATAGGATAACGTCTTCAAATATCACCCAGCTCGCATGTTCGACCCAACGCCAGTTATTTACAGTGATGACACCATATATCGATTGGGGGGCATACGCTCCGCGGAGGATATGATCAGCCGCAGCTACTATAGTCGCAGAGATAAGCACCCGCCAGTCTCTGTAGAGTGCTATGAATGCAAGTGAGCCAAAGATATGGAAATGTGTTTCGATCCTGCCGCCTGAAATATGAATAAGCATTGAGGACATCAGCATCTGTCCGACAGCGATAACGTGTCGAGTTAATGACTGACCAGAATATTTCAATGCGAGGAATACGGGTAAAAGAGTGATCGCACCGCCAAGAAACACAGCCATCCAGATATGCGGATGGACAGTGCTTACCGGCCCACTCAAAGTTCGGGGAGAAATACGGAACGCAACCACGATACTTGCAAGCCACTGGAACAGCATCAACCCAATAAATATTCGGTCGGTGCGCTTAAAGACGTTCTGCTGCTGATCGATAAAATGAGAGTGTGCCAGCTTTTCTGTAGATTCGTCCATTAAAATCTGAGGTGTAATGGTTGAAGAATTTACGCATTTCATTTATTTCCTACTTTCCTGTGTAATCCTAATAATGAACAACCAAAAACAGGAGTATTCTTAAAGGTTGTGTGTCCACCATTCATCAGGGAAGTGATAGCACTGAGTCCGATGTTATCTCCAGAGTGTCCTCGTGAAATCGTAATTCCACCAGAAAAAATTTTATGTCCTGCGCTGTCGAACAGTATAGTCTGGCCAGATGTTGCTGCATGAAATAACTGTGATTCTCTTCCATCTGAATCGCTGATAATATGCACCCCCGGAATGGCATCTGCGGTTCTCCAAATATCCGATTTTTCCCATCCATCAGGGAATCCAAGTGGTTTATAAAACAGCACATAGGTAGTAACTTTTTTAGGGTAGTCTGCAAGCAGTAATGCTAACTCTGCCATCGTAGCTCTGGTGCATGGGCACTGAGGATGTGCGGCAATCACAAGTGTGAAGCTGCCTCTCACTATTGGCAGCCTGCTTTGCGATGGCCAATCAGATTCGCGAGATACTCCTATTCCGGGAGCGCTTTCATAATGCGCCATACTCTGCCCAAACCCCAGCAGATGCCACAAAGCCACAATATGCTGATGATATAGTATCCTGTGCGGTTCACTCAATATATTTCCATGGAAAGAAATTAATCACATTTATCCTGTTATTCCTCACAGTAAATCATTCCACAGATTGGGTAAAGTATGGGGAATATTTTAATCTTCGGTGCAATGCTTACCTTACATCCACGCCATCTCCGTGCTCCCTGCAAGGGTTTAAATTCCCAATTTAGTCTCCCCCTTCTCCTGTTTTTGGGAGAAGGGGGCCGGGGGGATGAGGGCAAATGGCAGGGGGTGAGGTTTAGCTCTTCTTATGGGGAACAATCTTCAAGCCAAGTTCCTTCAGCTGAGCTTCATCAACCGATGCAGGCGCACCCATCAGTGGATCGAAACCTAAACCCATTTTCGGGAACGCCATCACCTCGCGGATATTGGGTTCGTCGAACAGGAACATAAGCAGACGGTCGATACCAGGTGCAATTCCTCCATGCGGAGGCGCTCCATATGAGAACGCTTCCAGGATATGGCCAAATCTCTCCTGCTGGGTCTCTTTGGAAATACCAAGCAGATCGAACACACGTGCCTGAACATCCGCCTTGTGAATTCGAATACTCCCCGAAGCCCACTCCGTGCCGTTACAGACCAAATCATAACACTGTGCCCGTATCTTGCCCGGATCGGTTTCAAAATGCGGCAAATCACTCTCGTATGGGCTGGTGAATGGGTGATGCATGGCATCCCAGCGTTTTTCGTCCTCATTCCACTCCACCAGAGGAAAGTCTGTCACCCAGCTGAAGTAGAGTTTGTTTGGGGCGCGCAGATTCAGGCGGCGGCCGATCTCCAGCCGAAGGCGGGAGAGCACATTCGAAACTACCGACGGCTTTGGGTCTGCGACAATACAGATCAGGTCGCCAGCTTCGGCTTCCGTTACTGTCAGAATATCCTGAAGCTGCTCCTCGGTGAGAAATTTGGCGATAGGGGTTTTGATGCCGGCAGGGTTTAGTTCAGTCACTGCGATAGTCGCAAGCCCCTTTGCCCCGAACTCCCGGCAGAATCCGCCCAGGTCATCAACCTCTTTGCGTGAGAGCGACGCACCTCCGGGATATCGCACCGCCTTTACCAGGCCGCCTTCGTCGAGAGCGCCTTGAAAAACGGGAAATTGAGTTGATGGTAGTTTCTCTCCGATATCCACCAGCTCAAGCCCAAAACGGATATCCGGCTTATCGTTTCCATATCGCCGCATCGATTCATCGAATGTAAACCTTGGAAAGGGAGTCAGCATCTCTTTATCACTAAGCTGGCTGACTACCTCTATTGTCAGGCGTTCTGTGAGTGATAGAATATCTTCCTGCTCCACAAATGACATCTCCAAATCGAGCTGGGTGAACTCCGGCTGCCGGTCGGCACGCTGCGCTTCATCGCGGAAGCAACGCGCGATCTGAAAATAGCGTTCGCAGCCCGCAACCATCAGAAGCTGTTTGTACTGCTGCGGAGATTGCGGCAACGCATAAAATAGACCAGGCTCTAAGCGATAAGGCACCAAGTAGTCACGCGCGCCTTCCGGTGTGCTGCGCGTGAAAATAGGCGTCTCAATCTCCAGGAAACCTTCTCTATCCATAAAGTCTCGGATTAGTTTGATGGCGCGATGGCGTACAGCCAGTCGTTCGTACATGCTCGGTCGGCGGAGATCCAGGTAGCGGTGCTTGAGCCTGAGAGTCTCATCGACCAGTGGCATTTTTTCTTCATCGGCTATCTGGAATGGAAGCGTTTTGCAAGGGCCAAGAATTTCGATCACTTCAGCAGCAAGCTCTACCTCACCGGTTGCCAGCGCAAGATTGTCTGTACCTTCGCGGCGGACCTGCACTATTCCACGAATCGAGAGAACAAATTCGCTCTTCACACTATTCGCTGTGGCAACTAGATCCGGAACTTTTGCCGCATCGATGACTACCTGCACAATGCCTGTCCGATCCCGCAAGTCGATGAACACCAGATCACCGAAATCCCGCTGTCGATGCGCCCATCCGTTCAGAGTAATCTCTTTACCTACGTCGGTTTTTCTGAGCGAGCCACAGTCCGCGGTGCGTTTCCAGTGTTTCAAAACTTGCGTCCTCCTAAAGTTAAATTTGAGAATTATATGGTTTGTATGACCGGAAGTATAGCTCAAAAGTTGCACTGCCCGGGGTTCTATTCTAGCCGAATTTTTGCTCTCTTGTCCAGACCGGGCGATGCAATTCTGATATTCAGATGAACAATCGGAGAACCATGTCATAATCAATATCATGCATTGGTATTCGCAAAAGTCGAGTGTAAATGAATATTTCAGCCCTCACCCCCCGACCCGCTCTCCCAAAAACAGGAGAGGGGGAGCAATAAATCGTTGGTTTGTGCAAACTTGATGGGCTGTACCCTCACTCCCGACCTCTCTCCCTGATTCCCTCGTGCCTCGGAGGGAGAGAGGAGCAGTAACATTACTGTTTGCACCTCGCTATTGACAATTCCAATACAGCGGAATTGCTCATATATTCTCTACCTTCTCCCTAAAGAGGAACGAGTGGGGAAAGGAAAAGTAGCCACGGATTTGGGTGAAAATGATTAATACTGACAAACGACGACATAGTCACCCCTCTCCTGTTTTTGGGAAAGGGGCCGGGAGTGAGGGCTTGAAGAGTGTTTCAACTACTTTGAAATTTTTGCAAGAGGCTCAATTAATATTGTGATGCGGTACGATCTGTGGAGGATACCAATGCAGCTAATCAGATACTCAAGAATTCTTTTTCTTCTACTATTATACTTCCTCGTAATCCCCTTTCCCTGCCACAGTCAGGTACCGGCTGAGAAAGTGAGTCCCAAGATCGGTCTGGCACTTGCTGGCGGCGCAGCGCTTGGCTGCGCACATATAGGAGTCCTCAAGTGGATTGAAGCGAACCACATTCCAGTTCACTATATTGCAGGAACCAGTATGGGCGGGCTAATTGGTGGATGCTATGCCATGGGGATGTCCCCGGATGAGATGCGCAATATTCTCATGAAAATAGATTGGAGTGATGCTTTCCAAAGCGAACCTCCCTTCGAAAAGCTTCCCTTCCGGCGCAAAGAAGATCGCCGGGCATTCTCTACTCATTTCGTACTTGGGCTGAAGCATGGCCTTAATCTTCCCGCGGGTATAAACCCGGCGAACTCTATTGGGCTGCTCCTAAGCAGAATATGCCTGCCGTACTCACCGCTTACCAGATTCGATGATCTTCCGATTCCGTTTCGCTGTATGGCCGTCGATCTAGAGAGAGGAAAGACAGTCGTTCTTAAGGATGGCCCACTTGAAACAGCATTGCGTGCCACCATCGCCATCCCTGGAGCATTCACCCCTGTGGAACGGGATGGCAAACTCCTGAGTGATGGCGGATTGATGAATAATATTCCTACCGAAGCGCTCAAAGCAATGGGAACAGATATTTTGATAGCAGTAGATATATCTTCAAACATTGATGAGAGATCCCGGTTGACATCTCTAATAGATATTCTAGGGCAAACTCAAGCAATAGCTGTGTATGCAAACGAGAGGCAGAGCCTGAAGCTTGCAGATATCATTGTTACTCCGGATTTGAAGGAGATGACTGCTCTAGATTTTACGCACATCGAGGAACAGATTCAACGCGGATACGATTCTGCTGCCGCCAAAAAGAATATTCTGACAAAGCTGTCTCTCAGCCAGCCGGAGTGGGATGCTTACGTGGCGAAGCGTAGCGCTCGTGTACGCAAAGCAATTCTACCCACTTTTGTTCAGGTCACAGGCGCAAGCCAGAAAATGAATAGGCAGCTTGCACGAGATTTCAGTAAATTCGCGCGAAAACCTTTGAATGCTACACTGCTTGAAGATAAACTCACATCTATTACCGGAGAAGGCCAATTCGAAAGTTTTCAGTATGAACAGACCCATGCGAATAGTAAGGATGGCCTGCTCATCAGAGCGAATGAAAAGAAATACGGCCCGCCTTTCATACGCTATGGATTAGAGATCAATGGGGCAGATTCTGATAATATTCAAGTCGATTTGGCGGCACGTCTGATCGCGCAGGATGTAGGAATGCCAGGCGCCGAGACCCGCACAGATTTTCGCTTAGGATCCTCAAGAGAAGCAGCGTTTGAGTACTACCGCCCGCTGGCAGGGACGCGTTGGTTTGCAGCTCCAAGAGCATTCTATCTCGATCACAACATCTCGATTTTCCAGGGAGGATCTCGTACTGCTATTTATGGAAGTCGTGAGATAGGAGTAGGTTTCGATGTCGGGCGGCGAACTAGCAGTAATAGTGAACTCCGATTTGGATATCAGTTTAGCCACTTGATAGCCACCGTGCGCACTGGCAGTCCTGCGCTTCCATCCCCTTCTGGCCAGTCCAGCTTCGCAGCTATGCGATGGGCTTACGATTCTCAGGATAATCCCATTATCCCTACTCATGGGACTGCAGCCACTATCGACTCGAAGTGGATATTTCAAACTCCGGGTGCGTCAGGGGGCTTTCCTTCTCTAGAAGTTCGAGTGAATCGCTTCTCGCCTGTCGGGCATGGTAATAGTGTATTCGCAATGATGAGCGCAGGAACTCTCTTTGGAGGGAAGGCGGCGCCTCTGCAGCAGTTCACGCTTGGTGGACCGCTCAGACTCGGCGCTTACAACATTAATGCCCTTCGAGGGAACGACTATCTCCTTTTAGGAGGTGGATATCTTCATCGGCTTGCTCAGCTTCCAACTTTTCTGGGTGACAAGATTATGATTGGGAGCTGGTACGAGTTTGGAGGTGCATTCGATCGATTCAGTTCAGCTAGATATATGAACAGTATTTCTGTCGGGCTGATCGCGGAGACGCTTCTGGGGCCAATAACCTTAGGAGGCAGTTTTGGGGAGGGTGGGCACAGTAATATCTATTTTGCACTTGGTCGTTTGTTTTAAGGTAGTGTATTTTTCCCTGCGGTAAAATCCGGTTTGGTAGCAAGTAGAATCTTCAGAATATTTTGACGATCTTCATGAGATAGA
>JANXSG010000163.1 GCA_025352825.1 Chthonomonadaceae bacterium
TTATGTGTACATGGTGAGATTCTGCCGATAATAGTTCAAAACCTTAGCCCTCGGCCATGCTCTCATCTCCCGTGCCCTTTTCCTAAGGCTTCGGGATAAATAAGCCCTCACCCCCCGACCCCCTCTCCCGAGGCTTCGGGAGAGGGGGAGAATTAAGCGGACAGCCACCCCTCTCTCACAGCGTGGGAGAGGGACCGGGGGTGAGGGCGAATTGCGTAGGGGCGGGGCGGGCGGTGAGGGCGAATTGCGTGGAGGTTGTTCATAGATTGGAGATACTGTTATGGCAAAGCTGATAATGAATGTGCTTTCGGATGGACTGAGTGGCAAGGCGGGTTCTGCGGTGTTTGTGCGGACGAAGAATGGCGTTTACCTGCGCTCGCGTACCGTTCCGAAGAACCCGAATACGGCGTCGCAAAGTGCTGTGCGCAGGCATTTTGGAAAGGCGGTGAGCGTGTGGCGGGGGCTCACACCGGCGCAGGCGAACGCGTGGAGGAGCTATGCGCAGAAGATTGTGCGTGTGGATACTGCCGATGGTACGTCGCGGACACTCACGGGTTACACGGCGTTTATGGCGCTGGCTGGCAAGTTTCTGCAGGTGAAACCAAGCAGCCCTGTACCACTGACTCCTCCGGCTTTCGGGTTTGTGGGCGATAGTATTTTCGTAGTGGCTGCAGGCGGCACCGGGGTGGTCACGTTCACGGCATCGTCACTGAACTCGTTCAGTGTGCGCACAGAGCTGCTTTTGCAAAGGGCGGCATCTCAGAATGCCATGCCGAAACCTCGGGGGTATCGCACGCAGATGTTTGCGGGGTTTGTGGTCTCGCCTTTCAATACAAATGTGACTGCGGCCCCTGGATACTATGTGCCAGCGTATCGTTTTGTGAACACCTTGACCGGCCAATCGACGGAGTTGATTGTGCTGCCGATGGTGCAGGTGGTTTGAGTTCACCTCACCCCCCGGCCCCCTCTCCTTCCCATTCCCTCGCAAGCTCGGAGGAGAGGGGGAGAAAACGACCTCACCCCCCGGCCCCCTCTCCTTCCTATTCCCTCGCAAGCTCGGAGGAGAGGGGGAGACTGAAGCCGTTAACTGGATTTTCTGACACTGAGTGTGCATATCTTGAATATTCTTGACGCGCAATAGCCTTCGCTAAACTTACGCATTAGTCACCCCCACTCCTCCCCCTCTCCTTGTGAAGGAGAGGGGGTCGGGGGGTGAGGTCTTCCTGAATCTAACAATTCAATTCGTTCACTCAATGACTGTAGCACACCCGCTGGATTGTTGAAAACTTTGGCGTTCCTGAACCGGATAAAGTGGATGCCAAACGCTTCGATGGTGCGCTGACGGATGAGATCGTACTCCTCGGCGTCTTCCCCGTCGTGACTGCTGCCGTCTATTTCGATAGCGAGTTTGAGCGCGGGGCAGTAGAAATCGAGGATGTACTCGCCGACGCTGAACTGCCTTCTGAACTTATGGTTTGCCACCCGCCTTCCGCGCAGCATCTGCCACATTATTGCTTCTGTTTCTGGCTGTGACTGCCTGAGCGCTCTTCGCTTTTCACGTACGTTGGTGCAGTTGAAGACTACTGTCATGGATTCACCTCACCCCCCGGCCCCCTCTCCTTCCCATTCCCTCGCAAGCTCGGAGGAGAGGGGATGACTGGAGCTGTTAACTGGATTTTCTGATACTAAGTGTGCATATCTTGAATATTCTTGACACGCAATAGCCTTCGCTAAACTTACGCATTAGTCACCCCCACTCCTCCCCCTCTCCTTGGGAAGGAGAGGGGGCTGGGGGGTGAGGTTCTTCAAGGAGATCAGGACATCAATACTGATCGATCGAGAATATCAAACCAATGATCAAACGCTTCCCGTAGGCCAAATGTTGCAAACATTGCACGGGCTTGACACTTCCAGCGCTGTTGGCTACAATGAATGTGTTCATAATATGATTTAACCAAAATTCCTGGGGCTAACGTGGGACAAGAATTCCTCCATGATATAAATTCAATAAAGCCCTCAATCGACGCTGAGGCAGCGATTTCGAGCGATCAGGTCATTTTGGAAACCGATGATTACTACAACGCAGAAGTCGATGCTATTCTGGCACAGGCCAATATAAAAGTAAAGGAAAGGTTGCGGAGATATACTTTCAATTGTACATTTGTCCCAATCATTCTAGTTATTCTTATAGCATTTCCATTCATTCTTTTTAAATCAGTAATCTTCAATGATCCCAGGCCATACTGTGTCTATGCGGGTGCTCTATTCGTAGTTGCGTGCAAGTTTATCTTTGGCGACAGTATGCAGGCATTTCCTTTCAATAAAGAGGAACTCATACGAATGGGAGGTGTGAAAGCCATCGGAACGATAATAGATGCCTGTTCAATGAATATCCCTTACAAACAGGTGAGAGCTCTTTATACTATCGTAATACCACTATTGCAACAGCTTAAGGCAAGTGACTCATATCTGTTAACCCGTGCGCATCGTCATCATCTGCACGCGTGGTTAAGGGCTGAATCGCAAGGTGTTCGTGTGTCCGAAGAAAGTTTGAAACTTAAACTCGCCGCACTCAAAGCACTAGAACAGATCGGAAATAAGGATTCAATTCCTGTCGTTCAGCGTCTTGCTGATATGAAACCGCGCACTGATCTCCATCGCCAACTTAAGGAAGCTGCTTTAGAATGCCTTCCGTATCTGGAAGCGCGCCTGGGTATCGATTCAGCAAAAACAACGTTGCTGCGAGGCTCGACCCCTGAAATATCTCCACAAGATACTCTACTTCGCCCGGCAACTGACAAACCCTCCACTCATACTGACGAACTCCTCCGCCCGACCGATGATAAATAAACGGTGCTGCGTTCCCTGATACTGTCCGCCGGGTATTGCGGGAGCTTCGTAAATTGAAGAATCACAATTTTATTTTGTGTCTGCTACCATTGACATCGCATTGTTAGTCTCGCACACTAAAGCACAAGCGCAATAAATTAGATTCAGTAACGTTATCAGAAAAGGCACCGCATTAAGTGGAAATTCAATTGTGAAATCACCCCCATCTCAATTCCGGAAATTACTGCGCACTTTTGTGATCAGCCTGTTCGTTGTATATTGCTCAGCATGCCTGCTCGTTTTCTTCTTGCAGGGATACATGATATTCTCCGGGCGGCGAACTCAGGGTAAGGCGTTCGCACAGGTTTCTGCCCCAATGGGTTCGGAGCTAGTCCACTTGACCACAAAGAATGGTAAGCATATCGTGGCGTTATTCGAGCCTGCGCTGCAGGACAACGGTATGCGTGGCAAGGATCCCACTCACTGTATCACAGTTCTATATTTCTATGGTAATGGTATGTGTCTCAACGAGTGTCTTACCCAGTTCGATAGACTGCGCAGGATCGGGGTGAATGTGCTTATACCAGAGTATGCAGGATATGGTATTAGTGATGGAAGCCCGAGTGAATCGAATTGTTATGCTACTGCAGACGCAGTATATGATCACCTCATGGCACGCAAAGATATCGATACACACCGCATTGCTGCAGTGGGATGGTCACTTGGGGGCGCAGTGGCTATTGATCTTGCTTCACGACGCCCCGTCGTCGGTCTTGCCACATTCAGTACATTTTCCACCATGACCGACGAAGCACACAATCAACTGCCGTTTCTGCCCACTTCTCTGCTGCTGACGAACCATTTACCAAGCGCTGACAAGATCGCCAAAGTGACCTGTCCAATCTTTATGAGCCACGGCACAAGTGATTCGATAGTCCCATTTCGGATGATGGACTTATTATGTAAAGCAGCTGGACGTCCGGTCACCTTCATTCCAGTCGAGGGTGCAGATCATGTCGATATCTTTAGAATCGGCGGACACCCATTATTTCACTCGCTCAGCGATTTCCTGCAGTCATCATCAGTTAAATGAGCAACTTCCGTTCTTTCTTACATCAATTCAGATAGATTATTAAAGCATCTCAGAGTATTTACCGCACAAGCTGTCTGCTTACGATGAAAGCTTGCTGTATGGAACTGCTCACGCTATAATGAAGATGTTTCTATCCTGTTCATACAATACTCAGAGAATACGATATGCCTAACGGATTCCAATCCGAAGATACTTCGAAAAACCATGCTAACATTTACGAGTTGACACCTGGCTTTGAACTCGCCAAGCCGGATGTGTCTACCACCGTATCATCTGCTATCGATACTTTTCTCGCAGATATTAACCGTCAAGTAAAGCTCATTAGTAAACGCCAATATAAATTGATGTTATTGGATGTCCCTTTAGTCACGCTCCTATCTTTCCTTCCGATGTTTTTTATTAATTTCCTTATGCGCAATTCAATATGGTGCGCGATATTGTACTTAATCGCGATCCAATTATGTTCCTATTTTTTCGTGTGTCGTAAAAGCAAGGATATTTTTCCTATTAGCATCGAATCAATAGTCCAGGTAGGTGGATTAAAGTCCATTGGAATATTGATGGAACTTCTATGAACTAACATTACTAAAGCAAAGAAACATGAAATACATGCAGCTCTTATTCCACTTCTTCTCCAGCTTAAAGCCAGCGATACAAAACTAATCAGTTCTGAGATTAATGGTTTTACGCTCTTCACAATAATACAGGAGGGGAGGGGGCTATTTATAACAGCGAATAATCTACAGTTTTTACTTGCGATTCTCAAGGCAGTGGAGCAGGTAGGAGATAAACGCTTTTATAAGGATGTATCCATTCTTGCCAAAATGCATGCGACCTCTGAAAGTGAACGACAAATTAAGGAAGCAGCCGAAAACTGCCTGCCATTCTTAGAAGCGCGTAAGGGCGTAGTATCAGCACATGCAACACTTCTGCGGCCATCCAATCAACAAACTGCCTCCTCAACAGAGCTCCTGCGACCGGCAAAGGCTGCTTCAGAAACATCTACAGATGAACTCCTGCGTCCCTTAGATGAGAATGACTGAACATTACATCTGTAAAGACTACGCAACGGTTTCGATCTTCTCCTGCTAATACATACGCCTCCCCGCCCGATTCATCATCTGCATTCGCCCCTATCTTAGCGAGGCACGAGCGGACAGGAGAGGGATTGCGGTGAGGTTCTCGGAAAAAATAAGATTGGCTGTACTGACGTATTTTGCTCCCCCTCTCCTCCGAGCTTGCGAGGGAATGCTAAGGAGAGGGGATCGGGGGGTGAGCTAAAAGACTCCCAACAAACAATCATAACAGGGTACAATAGTCGGGAAGCACGAAACAGGCGTTCAACACTCCCCTGGAGAAAGGTTTCTCATGCATCTTCACAATTCCGGCTCACATCTTAACCACATACGAACTAATCAATTTTCAGCAATATCACTGATCGCGATATCTGCAATCGGCATAATGGGATGCGGGCGCAATGAGACCCCCGCGGAACCGACGACGAAGGAGATAGTCAAGGTCAACCCTGACCCCGTCGCCGACTTCAAAGTTGCGCTGGTGACCCCTGGGCCTGTCAGCGATAACGGCTGGAATGCAGGAGCATACAAAGGTCTGCAGGATATCAAGGCGGAGACAGGCGCGGAGATCGCAAACGTCGAAGCCAAGACCCCCGGCGATCAAGAGTCCAACCTCACACAATACGCGCGTAAAAACTACAATATGGTCATCGGGCACGGCGGCGAGTTCGAACAGATAGCGCTCAAAATCGAGAAAGACTTTCCCAAAACCCTCTTCGTAATCCCCTCCGGACGCAAGATCGGAGCGAACACCACTCCAGTAGTTCTGCAGCTGGAAGACGGCGCTTATCTGTGCGGAATGCTGGCCGCAGGTATGAGCAAATCCGGGAAAATCGCCTCCGTCGGAGCCGAGAAATCGGTGCCCGTCGAGAGTGTGTTCAAGGCATTCGAGGCAGGCGCTAAAGCCTTCAAGCCCGGTATCACCATCATCCCCACCTCCTATACGGGCGACTGGGAGAACGTCGGCGCGGCCAAGCATGCCACCGAAGCGCTGCTCGATCAGGGAGCCGATGTGATCATTCAGGATCTCGATGCGGCGGCTCAGGGAGTTTTCCAGGCGGTGAGCGAGCGCAGCAAGAGCGGTAAGGCAGTCTACGCCATCGGCACCAACAGCGATCAGAACGCCGTCATGCCGGACGTGATCCTCGCCAGCGCGCCTATCGATATTGGCAAGGCGTATGTCGCTATTGCCAAAGAGGTGAAGGCGGGCACCTTCAAGCCGAACGCGACTCCCTATAACATGAAGACTGGAGTTATCGGTTTCGTTCTCAACCCTAAACTGCTCGACAAGATACCAGCAGATGTCAAGGCTAAGCTGGACGACGCACAGAAGAAGATCACCGACGGTTCACTAGCCGTTCCGCACGAGAATGCGGATGCCAAAAGCTGACCCCGCTCCGCTTGCGCGGATGGAAGGGATCACCAAAAGTTACGGAACCGCCACAGTCCTGCGTAACATCTCCTTCGAGTTACGGCCCGGAGAGATACATGCCCTGCTCGGTGAAAACGGCGCAGGCAAGTCGACACTCATGCACATCCTCTCCGGTCTCACCCTGGCGGATGCCGGCACGATCACCCTTTCCGGCACACCCGCTAGAATTACTTCACCACGACAGGCGCGTACGCTCGGTATCGCCATGGTACACCAGCACTTCACACTCGTCCCTGCCTTCACGGTCGCTGAGAACCTCGCACTGGATACACCCAGTCGATCCGCATTCGGGCGTTACTCGGCAAATCAATCTGCCGAACCAGCACTCAAGCACGCGCACGGTCTCGGCTGGGATCTCCCCGCGAATACCCTCATTCGCGATCTCCCCGTTGGAACTCAACAGCGTGTGGAGATCGTAAAAGCCCTCGCCACGAACGCAAAACTCCTTATATTCGATGAGCCAACCGCAGTTCTCTCCGCCGCCGAGATAGAGGAGTTGTTCGGAGTCCTGCGTGTGCTCAGAGATGCCGGGAATGGGATCGCACTCATTGCTCACAAGCTGGCCGAAATCCTCGCCGTGGCGGATAGAGTGACAGTCCTGCGCCGAGGCGATCAGATCGCCTCCTGCAATGTTGCTGAGACAAACGCACTGCAGTTAGCCTCTTGGATGATCGGAGATAATGCCGAATCCACCAAACTAGATTCCAACAATTCATTACACACAGTTTCCACCAATGTAGAAAACAGTCGTAATTCACATTCAATTTTTACCGCAAACGACCTAGATATCATGGGTGATAGGGGAGAACAAGCTATCAAGAACCTCTCCATCGAAGTTCGCAAGGGAGAGATATTCGGGATCGGCGGCGTGGATGGGAATGGGCAGACTGAACTCGCCGAGGCGCTTGTCGGGCTTAGACCGATTATCTCAGGCTCAATGAAATGGAATGGAAATGACTTCAAACCCGGAGTACATCCCTTCACTGGCTATATTCCCCAGGATCGACGGCGTGCTGGACTGGCTGTCACTCTCTCAGTCCGAGAGAACCTACTTTTCGATGCCGTCCGAGAGCCTCAGTTTCGACGCGGGCTGTTTCTACGGAATGGCGAATTAAATGCATTGGCCGAAACGATGGTGGAACAGTTCGATATCAGAACAAACGGACTGAATATACCTGTAAGCTCGCTTTCGGGCGGCAACCAACAGAAGATCGTCGTGGCACGAGCGCTGCGCGCTCAGCCGGACTGGATCGTGGCTGTCAACCCGTCTCGCGGCCTCGATATACACGCTTCTATGTTTGTTCACAACCAGCTGCGTTCTGCACGAGCACGCGGCGCTGCTATTGTGCTAATCTCCACCGACATGGACGAGATTTCTGTCCTCTCCGATCGAACCGCCATTCTCTCCAGCGGCACACTCTCCTTATTCGATAAATCCGAAGCAAACTCTCTCGAAGTCGGACTGCTTCTTGGCGGCTGGAGAGCCGATACCCTGGAACGAACTGGAGAGTCCTATTGAAACTACGCCTCCTCCTGTTCTCAGCCGGGCGCGGCGTACTCCTATTCTGTGGTTATGCTCTCGGGCTGACCGCACTTCTATGCATCACATTCCTGCTGCTGCGAATTCCTCCGTTCGAAGCACTTACCGCTCTGTGGGTTGGAGCCTTTGGCGATAGTGAGAGCGGGCATATCTACTCCATCTCCGAGACGCTTGTCAAGACAACCCCACTTTTGCTGACCGGGCTAGGAGTGGTCGTCGCCTGGAAAGCCGGGATGTTTAGTATCGGTGGCGAGGGGCAACTGCTGATGGGTGCGCTAGCTGGCATGGCGATGGGGAAAGTAGGCGCGTTGCTGCCAGCGCCGCTATTGACGCTGCTCATTATTTTAGCAGGTGCGGGGGCAGGCGCGCTGTGGGGCGGATTTGCAGGGTGGCTGCGCGTGAAAAGGAGTGTTCAGGAGGTCATCAGCACCATCATGCTGAACTATATCGCGCTCTATATGGTTGGCTGGATGGTGGAAGGGCCGCTTCAAGAGAAGGCAAGAAGGGTCTCGCAATCCGATCCTTTGCCAGACAGCGTACTCCTTGCGAGAATTCTGCCGCCCTCGCTCACGAATGGCGCTACTGCACGGCTGCATTCTGGCACGCTAATTGCAATTGCGGCGGTGGTGGTGATCTCACTGCTGCTGTATCGTACGCGAACCGGATTCGGGATGCGCCTGATCGGGCAGAACCCCGAAGCCGCCCATACAGCCCGATACGATGTGAACTCTGTGCGATTGAAAGCAATGGCGATCTCTGGAGGACTTTGTGGTCTGGCAGGAGTAATCGAATTACTGGGTGTGACTGGCCGCCTATACGCCAATTTTTCTCCGGGTTGGGGATTTACTGCGATCCCAGTAGCACTATTGGGCGGACTTACACCTATAGGAACTGCCGCTTCAGCGCTCTTCTTCGGCGCTCTTACGGAAGGCAGTGAAAACCTGGCACGATTCTCGGGAGTCTCTTCCGTTCTAATATATGTGATTCAGGCGGCGGCGGTTCTGGCGGTCGTTGGTGCAAAGGCATGGGAATCGCTCAGAAGAAGTGAGTAGCCCTCACCCCCGACCCCTCTCCCAAAAACAGGAGAGGGGAGAATCATATAATTGTCCTCCTCACTTCTATTTCGATTGAGCTGGGCTGAAAAGTGGTTTAAACTCTACAGTAAATTCGAAAAACCCATGCCACTGTCTCCCCTCTCCTGTTTTTGGGAGAGGGGTCGGGGGTGAGGGCATTACAACTTGTGTTATTTCTGGAGAAATGCTAACTATTTTCACCCGTTGTCGGTATTAGTGCTACGGGTGTTACACTGTATTGATGATATGGATAGCTAATTATGAGTGTGCTCAGCGGAACACTGCTTGGTTCGGTCACTATGGCTACACCTCTGCTACTGGCGGCATTGGGCGAAAATGTCGTTCAGCAGGCCGGGATCGTCAACGTAGGCCTGGAAGGAATGATGCTCATCGGGGCATTCACTGGCATGCTCGGATCTCGTCATTTTGGAAGTCCGTATGCTGGTCTCGTAGCAGCTGCAGTTGCAGGGTTAGTGGTCGCACTGCTTTTTGCTCGATTTGTGGTTAAACTCAGTGCTAACCAAGTTGTGGTTGGCGTCGTGATTAATCTATTAGCTATTGGGCTAACTGGAACTATCTATCGAGCAGTATTTGGCGCGACCGGAACATTTTTGACACTCTCAGGTCTGCCGCACCTGATGGGAGGTCTCACGATCCTGACTCTCTTTTCGCTGGCTGCCGTCCCGATAGTATGGTGGGCGCTCTTCAGAACAAGGCGCGGGCTGGAACTGAGAGCATGTGGCGAACAGCCATCGGCAGCAGATGCCGCTGGAGTGGATGTAGGGCGCATGCGTACTCATGCAGTACTGTTCGGAGGGGCAATAGCTGGTATTGCAGGAGCATTTCTTTCGCTGGGAGAGAGTAACACTTTTATCGAGAACATGTCGTCCGGCAGAGGTTTTATTGCGTTGGCGATTGTCACGTCCGGCCGATGGAATCCCTGGGGAAGTCTGGCGGCGGCGCTGCTTTTCGGTTTCACGAATGAACTTCAGTTCCAGTGGCAGGCGCTCGGTCTTCATCTGCCTTACCAGCTATTTTTAGCGCTTCCGTACGCAGCGACACTAGTTATATTGACCACTGGTGGTAAACTCAGTCGTGCGCCAGCATCTCTGGCGCTGCCATATCGAAAGGCCTGATATGAGTGATCTTAGATCACCCGAAGTAAATTCTCCAAATCAATTAGTATTGGAAATGACACGCCGTCTTACATTTTCTGCAGCCTATTCGGAACCAGGTATCAGATCTGCAGCTCGTAATAAAATACAAGCTCATAACTATGTACTGGATGTGCGCGTGCGTGGGGCAGTCGACCCGCGAACCGGTATAATCATCAATATTAAAATCCTGGATGCAATAGTCCGTGAACAAGTGATATCAGAACTTGATAGCCGCGACTTGACTCATCATTGCGCATTCGAGAACTGCCGAATTTCACTTTCAACGATTCTGAATTTTATTCATGAGCAGTTGAAAGGCCATATACCTCCGGAAGTGATGATCTCAGGTCTGCGGCTGGAAGAGTCGGCAGAGAGCTGGGCAGATTGGCTTCCTTCATACGAACAACGGAAGAGTAGAAAAGAGATGTTTCTAGTAACTCGCAGTTATGAATTTTCTGCTTCACATCGGCTCGACAGCTCCGCTCTTACTCCCGAAGAGAATTTAGAACTTTTCGGGAAGTGTAATTATCCCAACGGACATGGGCATAACTATATTTTAGAAGTCACTGTGGAAGGTGCACCGGACGCAAAATCTGGGCAGATAATCGATATCGCCGAGTTGGATGATATAGTCAATCGAGAAATTGTAGATCGTTACGACCATAGGCATCTCAACTACGACATTCCTGAGTTCGAAGGAAAGATTCCCTCCGCGGAAATAATCACCAAGGTTATTTGGGATCGCCTTTCGCCTTACGTTTCTACATCTTCAAAACTTTACCGAATTCTTCTGAGAGAGACAGCACGTAATATATTTGAGTACTATGCGGAAGGAATATAATGAAATCCAGACTGGATGAGATATACTACGCTCTTCTGGAAGAGATTGGTGAAGATCCAGAGCGTGAAGGGTTGGCCAAGACACCTTTCCGAGCCTCTGAAGCGCTGAGATTTATGACCAGTGGATACGAAAAGGATCTTAATACTCTTGTCAATGGTGCGTTATTTGATGCTGAGTCTGATGATATGGTTATTGTACGCGATATCGAGTTTTATTCTACGTGTGAACACCATCTCATTCCTTTTTTTGGTACTGCCAATATCGCTTACATCCCGGATGGAAAGATTATAGGGCTATCTAAGCTTGCGCGAATCACCGATATGTTTGCCAGGCGGCTTCAGGTGCAGGAACGTATGACTGTGCAGATTGCCGGTGCACTTCAGGAAATTCTACAGCCTAAAGGTGTGGCCGTAGTCTTGGAAGCAAAGCATCTATGCATGATGGCCCGCGGAGTTGAAAAACAGAGCAGCAATATGATCACCAGCCATGTGTTGGGAACTTTTCGTTCTGACAGGGCAACACGAGAAGAGTTTATGAATCTACTCTCAACAAGAAGATAGACAGGGTACATCCTCATAAAGACTTTTGTAGAATTACCGAGAATTGTAATATAGTTTTGATTGCTGGGCTATTTGCACTTGGAGAATTATAAATGACATTGCGGCGGTTTAGCGGCTTCGTATGTGTATTTGCAATCGGGATATTAGTGGGTGGTTTTTTGCTGCACATGCGGTTAGCACGATCCGTTGATCTTATTAGCGCTCAGCGAAATGCGATTCGCATACTGGATCGCCAACCTCTGACCTCAATTATCGGAGATAATCGTATTGTGGAAGCCGTTAAGCGTATCGAACCCACGGTGGTGAATATCGATACAGTGGGCAGGGCACACAGTGAGGAAGATAGCAACATTCCCTGGATGGATCAGGAAGTACGCGGCAAAGGTTCTGGCGTGGTTATCAGTCCGGATGGATATATCGTCACAAACAGCCATGTCATTGATGGCGCGAACAGAATCAGAGTGACTTTGACCGATGGGCACTGGTATTTTGCACATTTGATAGGCCAGGACCCGGAAACGGATCTCGCGGTTGTGCGTGTGGATGCCGCTAATCTTAAGAGTGCAGTGCTTGGCGACTCTGATAATTTACAGGTTGGTGAGTGGTCGATTGCAGTTGGGAATCCCCTCGGACTTGGATCGACGGTGACACTTGGAGTAATTTCTGCCCTAAACCGACGCAATCTACAGATTGAGGAGGGGAGAAATCTAGACGGCGCGATACAGACAGATGCCGCTATCAACCGAGGTAACTCGGGTGGTGCTCTTGGGAATATCAATGGTGAGCTCATCGGCATTAATACTGCAATCCTCAGCTCCGGGCCAAATGGTGGCAGTATCGGATTGGGGTTCTCTATTCCCTCGAATACGGTTCGCAGAGTTACTAAAAATATTATAGAGAGTTATGGTGTGCCTGCACAGAAAATTAAGCAGCCCTGGCTTGGAATTCAGTTTAGCTCTGTGCCCGAAGAGATCGCACTCAATCTTAATCTTCCAACAGATCGCGGGGTGATGGTGCAGCATGTGCTTCCCGAAACACCGGCCAGCTTAGCTGGTATTCACAACGGAGATATTCTGCTTTCACTGGATAGCAAGCCCATCAAAAGTGGAAGTGATGTAAAAAACAGTGTGAGAGGACACAAAGCAGGAGATAAAACGGTGGTACATCTTCTGCGCCCTGAAGACCATATCGAGAAAGATGTCACTATCACTCTTCAGGAAAAACCTGAAAATGTGAATGTTTTGCCCTGACGAATTGAACCACACAAGGTATAATGAGACTAGTTTAATAGTTTGTGTGCGAAGCACACAAACTATTAACGCATACAAATATGTTGCTGGAGAATAATTTTGCTAGAAGATATAAGCCGCGAGGCGCACGATTTGCGTGTGCGTCTGGTCGAGCTGGGAGGTCATCTTTGACCTGGCTAGTCGCCTAAAAGAGATCGAAGAATTAGATGTAAGTGCAGCCAATCCTGATCTCTGGCTAGATGCAGCCTCTGCCCAGGTGCTATTGCAGAGATTAAGTAAGCTGAAGGAAGGGATTGCCCCCTATCAGTCGCTGGAATCTAGAATTGAAGATATTGCTGTCATGTGTGATCTTCTATCGGAAGAAGTCGACGATCAGTCATCAGGTCTGCTCGATTTAGAAGCGGAACTGCAAAAGCTGAAAGTTGATATGGATGCGTTCGCGCTTGCAACGCTTCTCTCTGGTGAACATGACAGTTCCGATGCTATCATGGAGATTAAAGCGGGAGCAGGCGGAACCGATGCTTGCGACTGGGTGACGATGCTTCAGAAAATGTATTTACGCTGGGCAGAAAACCATGGATACAGATGTGACGTATTAGAAGAGAGTGAAGCCGAAGTAGCAGGGCTGAAGAGTACGACATTCATTATTCATGGAAAAAATGCGTACGGATATATGAAAGCTGAAATTGGGGTACATCGGCTTGTAAGAATTTCGCCGTTCGATGCAGCTAAGCGGCGTCAGACGTCCTTCGCTTCTGTGGAGGTATTGCCAGATATTGGAGAAGATGTTTCCGTCGACATAAACCCCGACGATTTGCGTATAGACTACTATAGATCTAGTGGTGCAGGCGGTCAGCATGTCAACAAAACCGACTCGGCTGTACGAATCACTCATATTCCCACCAATGTGGTGGTAACATGTCAGAATGAGCGGTCTCAGCATAAAAACAAGGCGACTGCCATGCATGTGTTAATGGCCAGGCTTATGGAACGTGAAAAGCGTGAAAGTGAAGAGCGTACTGCGAAACTGCGTGGTGAAACTAAATCGAACGAATGGGGAAATCAGGATCGTTCCTACGTATTTCAGCCGTATACGATGGTGAAGGATCATCGCACAGGGCAAGAGACAGGGGACGTGATTGGAGTGATGAACGGAAATATAGACCCTTTTATCCAGGCTTATCTTCCGTGGAAACAGAATAGAGATAAGGAATTGTAAGCCTTGATCTTTTTGGGGTGCAATTGCCTCAGGAAAGAGCCATGGAGCATCATGAAATCGCTAGTTCAGAGCGCTGGTACTTATATAAGCATTCTTTCTGTTATTTTGGGGTTGGGTTCGTTGTGGACTGCCGCTTCTGCTGCGGAGACGATCAAAACAGAAGTCGAGCTATCTACAAAGGAAGTTCGATCTAAAGAGACTGTTTTGGGTGACCTGGTAGCGGATGCTATTCACGGTACAGCAAAAGCAGATGTTGCTATTATAGCCGCATCCTCATTCGCATCAAAAACAGTCACTTTGCCAAAGGGATCTTTTGCGCCTGGTGATTTTATTAAAACCTTAGACTACACTGGCGATCCCATTGCGATTGTGAAACTGACTGGAACTCAGATCACAAAAGCTATGGAACACAGCCTTTTTCTATACCCGAACGACAACAGTGGATTTCTGCATTTTTCGGGAATGGTGGTGACAATAAATCCACACGGTGATAAAGAGAAGAAGGTGGCAAGTATTAAAATTAATGGCAGTGATGTGGTACCTGCAAAGACGTATCGTATTGCGATGCCTTCTCCATTGGCGCACGGAGCGCTCGCCTATTTCAAGATATGGAAACAGAGTGATATCGAGAAAGAACTGGATAAGACACTGGAAACAGCCGTCAATGAATATCTTGCCTCTCATAAGACTATTACGAAAGGTGAAGATAGGCTTGTTATCCACTAAGGCGTGGGCTTCAGCTCCGGCAATATTCATATTTCCATGGCTTATCACTACTGCCATTTCCGGTGGATGTAGAAATGCCCCAGGTGCAGCGATGAAACCGGCTGTACAAAGTTCCCTCACTAGCTCGCAAAACGCTCCTCCCTCTGCTGCTATTTCCCACCCTTTATTTGATGCGGATAAATCCTATAGTGAGCTCAAGAAACAGTGTGAATTTGGGCCGAGGCCTCTCGGAAGCCCGTCGCACGAGAAACTGCGTGATTATCTTATAGAGCAGATGAAGCTGTTTGCTGATCAGACTGTCACGCAGGTATCTACTTATCGCAGTATGAAAGTAACCAATATTATTGGGCTGTTTACTCCGGAAGGAGCTAAGCTGCCGGTAAAGAATCCAATTCTACTTCTGGCGCATTGGGACACAAGGCCAGTCGCAGACGGCCCTAACTCAACTGAGCTCGAAAACGGAGATGAGTTCGTTTATGGCCCACATGGCTGGAATCGAACCACTCCAATTATGGGGGCGAATGATGGTGCTTCCGGAGTGGCCGTGCTGCTGGAGATGGCACGAATATTGAAAGAGAAAAAACCTCCCGTGCCTGTTCTCATTCTTCTTGACGATGGCGAAGATTATGGCGATTTTCGGGCGAATGGTGGGGAGGGTGAGGGTGTGGAACTGGGATCCCGCTACTTTGCTAAGCACCCAGATAACACCACGCTTTATGGCCGCCCTATCTTCGGGGTACTCCTAGATATCATTGGTGCGAAACACATGATAATACCTCGCGAGATATTCTCTCATCAGTACGCGCCCGGAACAAACGAAAAAGTTTTTGGCATTGCTCATGAGCTGGGATTCGATAATGTATTTCGGTTCAATGAACTTCAGCAGGTCGGTGACGATCATATTGCCCTGAATAAAGGGGGTATTCCGACTATCGATCTCATCCATCCTCTTCCTTTTGCTCCTTATCAAACGACCGGCTATACCTATTGGCACACCATGGAGGATACGGCCGATAAGTGTGCAGGAACATCCCTCAAAGTGGTGGGTGACACTCTTCTTGAACTCCTCTTCCGAGAAACTCCCATACATTAAATAAATTTTGCAAATAATTGCAAACCTTTTGCTGATTTGTGTCGTTATTAATATATATTATTGCATTTAATTGAAAATGTGTATTTTCGCGGTGATTTTCGTACATGTGATGTGGAATGATTGATTCATATCGTCATCCTCCTGGCAGTGTTAGCAGGTCTTCTCGATCAGAAATTCGAGAATATGAGCCCTCGTATACAGCCCCGATCACATGGCGGAAATTCCGAAAATGGGTATTCAGGGAGTTATGATAATGGCAAAACCAACAGGGCAGTTTAACCCAAATTTTCTTTCATCTGTTCCAGAGAATAGTTTAAAGTTATGTGATCTGTGCGGACATCTCAACCATGAGACAAATACTGCCTGTTTCGTATGCGGGTGGAGTGGCCGTTTCGAACGATCTCTCGAGACCATCCGTGCTGCTGTCGATCTTACGGGGCGACGTTATGGCCGCTTAGAGATGCATCATGTGATGGATTTAAACACTTCGCGCCCACATATTCTCCCATCAAAATTTGCACCATTGATCTCTATTTGGAACCGAATTAAACGCAATCTGAAACAATAGATATTTCAAATTCAATCCGTTTACGAGCTAAATTATGATTTACGAATAGATCGCCTCCTTAGATGTGAGAGGGCGATCTATTTTTTATAGAACGGATTTATCAAGAAGGAATTAGGCTGAACATACTTGCAATTTCTTAGCATCAGCAATACGATCATAATTTTGCTGAAATTCTCCCAAATCCTAAATCAGAGACATTCGATATACGTAGTAATTTCGGTCTGAGGATGAAATCATTGACTGAGCAAATCAATATTCCAAAGAAAAAATC
>JANXSG010000181.1 GCA_025352825.1 Chthonomonadaceae bacterium
AAGATCAGCGCGGATCTGTCGGGCTCACTCATGGCTGATCTGGCTAAACCTATAGCTCCAACTGAAAATTCATTTCCGGACGGCGTGGTTCCTGAAGGTATGCGTGATCAGTCTGGCGCTGGTCCACCTCCTCGACCTCAAAAGTCAGCGCTCAGGACTATGCATGAGTTGGATAAACGGATATATACGAAGCTTTATCATGAGTACGAAGAGGGCGAAACCAAGCAGACCAGCATTGCAGGGCTCGAAGCGATGGAGTCGGGATTTACCTACAAAGTTAGTTCAACGTTCTCCACGCGTGAGATATCCGGTGTGCGTATTACTCTTCTCACAAGCGATCGCCGAGTATCTATACTCTACTCGTGCCCTAAAGTGATGAAGCTTGTACTGTTTCCAGTATTCGACCAGATGACTCAGAGTCTGCAGCTAGGTGCGGGAGGAGGCAGCTGATGCGATGCCCATCGTGCGGAATGGATAGCAAACCTGTCGATATTTGTGAGTGGTGCCGCAAACAGATTGTGAGCGCACCATCACTCCCAGCCGATGCACAGCCAGGCTCCGTGCCCGGGACAGTTCGCAAGAGCCGAACAGCGCTCACTGGAGAAGTGGAGTACTACGACGAGGTCATCTCCACTCCCAAATATTCTGTTCTCCCGACCCATCAGCCAGTATCGATATCGGATAGAACGGTGCAGATGGATCTCAATCAGCCACAGCAGACGATCCAGATGAACATTCAGCCTACGGTAGTTATGAACACCCGGCGGACTGAAATAGCATCTGCTGAGGGAGTACCGGTCGTTCAGAAGAGATTGTTGGGAGATATAAGCCTTGCTGAGCGATGGGAGAAGTATCTGGCGCTGACGTTTCCGGTGATGGTTCTCTCACTGATTTGGGTGCACTTTGCACCCAATGCCTATCTTGTGGTTACTTGTATCGATCTCTTTGTGCTGGGAATGTTCATGGGGATATTCCGAGCAGTGCCTACGTTTGATGACGACTATACGGATGTCACTGTAGTTTTGATAGTTTGCGTGATGTTTGGCCCTATGCTTGCTCTCATGGGGTATGGAATACTGTGCCTCATCCGGCAGGATTCCAATCCAGCAGTATTTGCCCTGTTTTTGCTCTACTATTTTGTGTCGATTTCGATTGGTTTAGCCTTTCAAAGTTCAATAAATAGTCTCTCACTAATAGTAGGTTTTGGGATGTTCCACCTGCTCGGATTTCTCGTCGTCTTCCTCTGTTTTGCAGGCTGGCTCTGCAGCAGTTTCTTCATTCCATTGGATGAGTAGAAACCGCGAGTAAGCAAAAAATGTGTCGTCTCTCGAAAGCTGATTAAAATTTGAATGACGGAGGAGCAGCCTGCATCATGTCAGCTATGATTATATCCAATTGACTTGTGTATAAAACAATCAAAAGGAGTATGTCCCGGATATAGTAGGATTTTAGAATGGTGGTACACCCCCTGGCCGATTCTAAGAGAATCGAGGTGGGAAACCAAACCAAAGGGGTAAAACCAAAGTGCAGAAAGATTACCAGATTTTAGAAAAAAATTAGATTCCCCTGTTCGCACAATTTTTCACTGAGAATGTCGAGATGCTCACGCGTCATATCTTCAGGGGAGCACATGGCCAGAATAATGACGGGATACTGGCTCTCCAATAATTTCAGTTAAGCGCTGCTATGTTTACGATGGACTTGGTAGTGTAGTAGTTGAAGCTGATCCCAACGGAAATGTTACAAGTAGTAGGAGATATGATGTGTACGGATTAGTGAGAGGTGGGGTCGATCCTGGTGATACGAGTAAACAGAAGTTTGTAGGTGCTTTAGGGCATACAAGCGATGATGAGAGTGGTTTAGTATATATGCGGGCGCTTTACATGGATCCCGCTTCTGGAAGATTTGTGAGTGAATATCCAGAGCATGATGTTAAGAATTGGCTTACCTATGTCGCCGATAACCCCGTAAATGCTATTGACCCTTCTGGTAAAATGTAGAGTGTATTAATTGGATCGATAGAGGATGTAATTGAAAAAACTGAAGAACTTATTCAAGGGACAATTCTGAGGGGTAAAGTTCTTTAACTTGCGTGGTATTTGGAATTTAAAATGGCTGCTATGGCGGCCATGTTTGAAGAAGCAGCTATTGATATTCGTGGTGGTCAGATGGTTTGGAAATATGTCAGTCAGTTTGGAGAAATGACCTTTAGATTTGATACTACTGGCGGACTTGTCAATGCTGAGGGTTTCGCGGATGGGGCTTTTGGTCATGCTTGGGAATTTACTCAAGCAATTACGGAGATAGCTTCTTGGGCTGCTGGCAACTAATAAAGCGGAATAATTATAGATCGACTGTATGTTATTTCTGTTACATCTACGATGTACTCTCTGCATTATAGTCGTCGCAGAACATTAATATTATGATGCTCTTAGGATTTGAAGTATGCAAATGAAATTCAGGGAATAATACATGAATCCTATTTTTGAAAAATTTGTCCCCGAAGAATTTGAGAATATTATTACCTATTTAGAAGCTTGGGTTGAAGAGCATCAAGTACTTCGGATAGCAAGTGACGCTTGTCGTGGCCGTCTTCGAGAATACCTGGATAAAAAATCACCCAAAAAAGAATTTCTTAAAGCATTAAATGACAGCTCAGTTGATATACAATTCCTCCAACATTCACTGCTTTTTGTACATAGAGGTTTACTATGTCCTCATATTCTTACTGAACTTAGCCTTCATATTGAGATATCAGATGGAATAGAAGAAGCACAAGTAAAAACCTTGAAAATAATAGGAACATATCGCTACGGTTTAAGACTGGACCGCGCTTTTGTATCTGATTTCTCGAATATATTTGACAATTATAAGTAACTGTCCACTCTTTTCAGAAGATAATCTATTTATTGTAGCATTGTGTATCGGAACAAGTATTTCTCGGGCACTCTGCCGTGGCAGAAGTCGCTGCGGGATGCGAACCTGTGTTACGGGAACCTGTTTAAATAGTTCTCCGATGTACAGGTTGCACCGGCAAAGGGCGCTGGTCTTGCTCTTCAGCGTACCTATAATTCGAATGATGACCATATCGGCCCGTTCGGTGTTGGGTGGCAGCATGCCTACGATATCCGCATGGAGGAGGCTCACGGGGCTGATCAGACCGATTACTCCCTTCGGACAACATCCCAACAGCTCTTTTCGTTAACTTCAAAGCTTCCTCCCTTCTTTATATATGATATAATAAATTGTGAAAGAGAACTGGAGAAAATAAAATGGCACAGCCACAAATTTATGCGGGGACTCCGGAGCAGATAGCCAAACAAATAGGCACCCTTCCCAGAACAACAAAATACCGAGCAACCCTTATTCCAGTAGAGACAGAGCCAGAAAAACATACTCAGGAAGAAATCGCGCAAGCCAACCAGCGCTTGAGAAGCCATATTGTTGATTTAGGAAACGCGAAAGGGCTAGATAACGCGTAGATCGACGTCGATCTTGTACATGTCTATGCAGACACTCACGAGGAACCGATGTAGTGCTATTAGATACTTAAGGGCTCCCAGCTCATATATTTTCATCCGAAACGCAGCACCCAAATGCACTTACCCTGTTTGAAAATACGCCACGAAAATTTACACACAGTTTTGTTCTTTCAGAACTTGTCGCGCTGGCTCAGGCGAGAAAGTATCCACGTGATGCTGTGATAGGGTTTGTGCATGATCTGCTCATCCATCCCCAAGTAGAGGTTGTCTGGGTGGGGGAGGCGCTCACACGTGAAGCACTGTCATTATTAGAACAGCGACCAGATAAAGGGTATTCTCTGTGTGACGCGGTAAGTTTCGTTCTCATGCGCAGTTATGGTTTTACAGAGGCTCTCTCAACTGACCACCACTTTGACCAGGAAGGTTTTCGTCGGCTGCTTGCTCCTTAAATTGAAAGACAGATACTCAGTTAGTCTACTTTATCGCCAGCCAGTAATTCCAGAAATCCTCGGTAGCAGATAGGAATTGCCATACCTCCACAATCTTTGTGGGAGGCAATCTGGGCAACGACCCTAATGCTGGCACTTGAGCGAATGCTATATACTATCCTCCAATCATCTTGAATCTACAAACAATGTTGGCGCCGAAAGTGCCTAACGACAATTCCCTTTTACTTATTTGTTAAGAATGTAAAAGGGAGGGTATTGGGATATTACAACATCGATTTGAACAGATCGATTACCTGTTCCACACTCAATGCGCCGAGGTCTCCTTCGCCTCGTTTACGAACGCTGACAGTGCCATTTTCGAGATCGGTATCTCCCATCACCAGCATCATCGGAATTTTCTGCATTTCAGATTCTCGGATTCGCTTGCCCATTTTCTCGTTCCTATCATCTGATTCTGCCCGGAAACCTGCAGCCTGCAGCTTCAATGCCACTTCCCGCGCGTACTCATGATGCCGGTCTGCAATGGGTATGAGCGCCACTTGTTGCGGAGCCAGCCAGAATGGGAATGCTCCCGCATACTGCTCGATAAGAAGACCCATAAATCTCTCCGTAGAGCCAGTGACAGCACGATGCAGCACGACAGGAGTCTGTTTGGTGCCCTCTTCATCGATATATTCGCATCCTAACCGGGCTGGCTGAATGAAGTCGACCTGAATGGTGCTGGCAGTCCATTCTCGCCCAAGCACATCCTTCGTCTGGAAGTCTGCTTTGGGGCCATAGAATGCAGCTTCACCAGGAGCCTCGTAGTACTCTACATTGTTCGCAATGAGAGCTCTTCGAAGTGCATCGGTTGCACGGTTCCACTTGTCGTCATCCGCGACATACTTTCCACCCGGTTCTTCTCCCCGCATAGAGAGGCGTACGCGATAGTCGGTGAATCCATACCGATTGAGTACTTCATGGATGAGTTTCAGTGCGAGCCCAAACTCCGATTCGATCTGCGCTTCGGTGCAGAAGATGTGACAGTCGTCCTGAGTGAGTGAACGCACCCTGGTGAGCCCGTTCAACTCGCCAGACTTTTCGTACCGATATAGGGTCGCGAATTCGGCATAGCGCAATGGAAGATCGCGGTAGGAGTGGAACTGACTGTTAAAGAGAGTCATGTGCGAAGGGCAGTTCATCGGCTTGAGGCGATAGTTGATGTTCGCATCCTCATCGCGCATTACCGGAAACATGACATCGGCGTAGTTTTCGAAGTGTCCGCTCTTTTTATATAGATCTTCCCGAACCAGATGGCCCGTCCACACATGCTGATAGCCATAACGAGTCTGCACTTCGCGCACATAGGTCTCCATCGTGTGCCGAAGCATCTCGCCTTTCGGCAGGAATAGAGGTATCCCAGATCCGATCTCTTCGGAGGCAAACACAAACAGCCCTAGATCCTTACCGAGTTTTCTGTGGTCTCGCTTCTTCGCCTCTTCCAGCCGCTCCAGATAGTCGTACATCTCCTGCTTGCTGGGCCAAGCGGTGCCGTAGATACGGGTCAGCATCTTGTTTTTTTCGCTGCCGCGCCAGTACGCTCCAGCGATATGCAGCAGTTTGAAATGTTTGATATAACCTGTGCTGGGAAGATGAGACCCACGGCACAGATCAGACCAATCGCCCTGGCTGTAGTAGGAGATGACCTCGCCTTCAGGCAGATCATCGATCAATTGAACTTTGTAATCCTGGCTGAGTGCAGAAGCGCGTGCTCGTGCATCTTCGCGCGAAAGTTCCTCCCGAACGAATGGAAGATTGCGTTTGGTGATCTCACGCATTTTCTCTTCAATACGCGGGAAGTCTTCCTCCTTGAGCGGAGATGGCAGTTCAAAATCGTAGTAGTAGCCGTCCTCGATAGG
>JANXSG010000203.1 GCA_025352825.1 Chthonomonadaceae bacterium
GGTTCATCAAGTGCCTGAACCCTCTCCTTTTTCAACTGTGTGAGGTCAATGGTTGAGAGTTTTCCCTCAAAAGTTGTGTAGAGCTGTATCGTGGTTCCGTCACAGGTGATGGCTATATAGTTAGTCTTATTGGGTTCCACAAGTGGAACAGGGCGTGTAGAGCCGGTGACTTGCATGACCTGTTCAAATTTAGATGTAGCGCCCGTTGTGTGACTCAGCCAGACCTGCCATCTGTATGGAGTGTTTAAATGCGCAGGGGATTCCGGTCCTGCATATATCGCGATTCCCAGTTTCTTATTCGTCAGAATAGTGGTGTATTCAATTACACTGTAGTATTTACCCTGCTTGGTTAAATCCCAAAGCGGGTGAATCAGCGCTTCAAATGTAAACGCAGGGAGAGTGAATGCGCTCGTTAATGGTATTTCAACAAATCCACCCGCAACCTCTATCGAGTGGTTGGTTAATGGAGCAGGGGGAGCTACACCAAGAAGCCCGGCAGCTCCAAAAATGAGAGTTCCTGCTGGTTGTGCAGTCGTTGGTGAATGATCCTGATCGAGTTTCGGATTAGGAAGAGGAGGTAGTGTGGCAATCTTATAAGTACCATTATGATTCGTCGTATCGTCTTTAGCAGTGGTGGAAGGAGGTGATGCAGGTTCTTGCAGTCTCCAGTACGCTACAATGACTCTATTGGCAGGCAAATCCGGTTTAGTGTTCGTTTCCTGAAGGACTGTAGTGGGATAATCAGTAGCAGCGATAAAATCTGAACCTGTGAACGACTGGCAGCCTACGGTGTGGAATAGCGCAAGCACCGCCAGCACCGCCAGAGGAGCGAGCAATAGATACGGTGAACTCATTCCTACCGGAGTTCTTATTCCATACGTTGCAGTCACTCCAATTCCGTACTTCATCGTAACCAGAAATATACCTGCTGATACTGCTATCATGCCGGCTGATATAGCACGATTTAAGCGTACCGCACCTATTCGGTCACTATTCTCACGCATCGACTCCAGCCAGAATCTTCCAATCCCATAGACGGCAACATTGCACAGAAATAGTGCTCCATCAAAAGGCATGAGATACCATAACCAAGAAGATCCGATGAGCATTATTGCTCCTAGACTTGCCTCCAGAATTTGTGTGGGATAGCGGAGATAAGTGGCACCACTGATATCCGTGAGTCGCAACGAGAGAATTCCCGTGTGTGCTCTGCCTGCACAGCAGCCGTTCAAAAGGCAGCCAACACGGGTGAAGATCATTCCAATCAAGATGGTAATGGCAGCGCAATCCCAGAACGATCCCATGGAAATGCCAATCGCTTTGAGCAAGGGTACCGAGATCAGAAGTGCAACGATCAATCCGCCATAGAGATGAGCGCCGCCATCTTTTCTGTTCAGGATACGACTGAGTTGCTGGCGGTAGTCCTCCCAGTGAACAGCCACGAAGAGGAGCCTCGCCCCGATCAATGCGGGCAAGAGAAGGATAAGTTCTGCTGCAAAAATTCTAATTGGATAGGGAGAGTGAAGCGAGGCTTCGTATGTGCTTCCTAGTACTCCGAAGACTAGACCAATAAAAAGCATGGCAGGATATGAATAGACCTGTATCCCACGCCATTGAAACAAAATACGTCGCATAAGCTCCTCCTGACACTAAGCTGGCGCAGTAAAGATAGTGGATAACATTAATTATGGGGATATCTGATTCGTTGAGAACAGCACTTATTTGGAAATGTGTGATTATAGGAGTAAGTGATCTGTAGGCTTTGCCATTATAGCAAGAGGAGCAGGGGATGTCAAGAAGATATTTATGTTTTGAAATCTTCGTCATGCGTAAATATCTAGATATCAATTAAATGAGATTCCACCCACTAATTCATGTCTAATATTACGAGCATGAATTAATGGGTGGCCAGGAACTATTTGCGTCTCTTTTTTATAAGATAGCCTCCTCCCGTGATAACAATTCCCAGTATATTTGCTGCAGTACCCGGTTCTGGAACATTTGCCCGATTAGTTGCAAAGTTCTGAATATGGCTGCCATCATTTGCTATTGGAGCCTGTATCCATGTATCTGTTAAAGATACGTAGGTATTATGTAAAGAGGCAACCCCTTCATAATAGTTTACCAGGCTGTTATAGTTTGTGATGCCACCGGAATCTAGCTGGAAGGTACCAGTAGAAATTCCGTTACCACCGTCCTGCAAGATGTCCCATTCTGCCAACTGAAGCGCCACCAGATTGTCGAGCAGGCTGGTGCTTCCGGAAACGCCTGGAAACGAACTAGCATTGAGATAGGTGTCCAACAGGTATGCTGCCATATCTGCACGTTTCTGAGCTTCTGCTCCGGTAACAGTGATGCCGTAATCTGAAGGAGTCATGGCTGAGCCAATACCACCAAGGTAGTATGATCCAGACAAATATCCGGCAGCGTCCGTCATCCTATAATCAAGATCAGCCTGATAGCTATCCCCAAATCCGATGTGGTGTGTCAGATCTACACAGAATACATAGATATTAGGGCCACCGTTCAGAGTGGCTTTATACCGGCCTGCAGAAGCGCTATTAAAATTCGCGCCACCATCATTGGAGTAGCTGATACCGGCGGTTTCGGATGTATCGTTTAGGAAATGAAATGTTTGTATATTCGCAGCCTCAGCTTTGAGTGCTGAGAATACTGACCACATTCCAACCATACCTAATGATAGGCTAATACGAGCTGTCATTGCAATAATATTATTAATTTTCATTTTTCTTAATCTTTCATTTTCAGTTCCTTTCGGCAGTTCGGCCACTAATCAAACATCGTTTGTCAGCCCGGAACTTTGCGCTGCTGAATCTCTTCAGCATTGCCTTTTCGTGGATTTTTTAATATGCCTAGAACACTTTGTTCTTCGGGCATAAGTTGTTTTGCCACAGTACATCCGTTTACACACTGAGTGTAATTACCGGGTTTGAAAGATATTACTAAAAATATGAACGGGAACATAATTTGCAGTGTAGAGCAGACTATTTTTTTGCTGGAGGCGAACACAAATAGAAGAAGTCAGACTGCTGGCGGAGGAGGAGTTGTTTTTGCGGAAATATTATATCTATTCATGGAGAGTTCGAAGCCAGATTGGACTGCAAGTTCTACTGCGTCTGCAGCAGTTTCACATGCTTCATGAATCAGAGGCAGCTCATCGGGTTCAAAACTGGAGAGAACGTGATTTACAAGTTGGCCAGGACGCGGAGATCCAACACCAATTCGAATTCGAGGAATATTTTGTGTTTGCAGGCGTTGAAGTATATTGGCTAACCCGTTATGCCCGCCTGCAGAACCCTGTAATCTTAGTCGAACTCTGCCTGGTTCAATTGCGACATCATCCAAAACCACGATAATATCTTCTATCTCAATCTTGTAATATCTGCATATTTCGCCCACGGCATCGCCAGACAAGTTCATGAATGTCATCGGGCGAGCCAGGCAAACTTTTTCTCTGCCAATAATGCCGGCCCCGAGCACAGACTTATGTGCTCGTTTTGAGACTGAAATTCGATGGCGCTTGCTTAAAATATCCACTACTTCGAAGCCGACATTATGGCGAGTGCCACTATACTCGGCACCAGGATTCCCCAATCCAATAATCAGCTTCATTAGAGACCTGCTCTGATTATATCGTGTATCCGCACCACCCCCACATATCGGCCATTTTCCTCAACAACTGGGGCACACATTAACTGTCTTGGCCGGTCTTCGAGAAGCTGTAGTGCTTCGAATGCAAGCTGATCAGGATTGAGTACTACGGCGGGGTTAGCCGTCATTAGTTCCTCTGCGTTAAGTGTGAAAGTGGCTGATCCATATTTTTGTACTGCTCTGCGAAGATCGCCATCCGTAATAATTCCGATTAATTCCCCATCCTCCGTAGCTACACCTGTGATACCCAGACCCTTCTGACTCATTTCGCATAGAGTATCCATCAAAGAGGTTTTAATGGATACACTTGGAGGGCCATCCGGACTGTAGGCCATCACATCTCGCACTGTCAGGGTAAGACGCCTGCCTAGCCTACCACCAGGATGATTAAGAGCATAGTCTTCGGGACCAAAGCCGCGCATTTTCTGCAGAGTCATGGCAAGTGCATCCCCTAAAGCCATTGCTACAATAACGCTCGTAGTGGGAGCCAGATTCAGCGGGCACGCTTCTCGCTGGATAGAGGCATCGAGCACCACCGTTGATTTCAGAGCTAATGTAGAGGAGCTGTTCCCTACAATAGCAATGATGGGGACACGCCGCGAGAGCAGTGCTGGTAATATAGAAAGAAGCTCTTCGCTCTCCCCCCCATTACTAAGGGCGATCACAACATCTTCTTTTTTGACGATACCTAGATCGCCGTGCATTGCTTCAGAAGGATGCAGAAACACCGCACCGCAGCCAGTTGAGGTGAGTGTTGCGGCAAGCTTTTTAGCCGCAATGCCAGATTTTCCAACACCTGTAGTTACGATTTTCCCAGCACAGATGTCAAGCATCGTTAGGGCTTCTAGAAATCGCGAATCTATACTTCGGGCCGCAGATAAAATTGCCTCTGCTTCCATCTTCAATACATCAGCGGCAAATGTTATCCATTCAGATTTTTCTCTCAGGTTTTCGTCTAAAATTTTCTGGTTCAATTCGATTCGATCCTAACCAATTTATTTGTAGATGATACCACATCCACAGGTTAGAGATTTGAATCAGAGATCATCCACAATCACGATTAGCTAAGTGGATGCGTTATTGGTTGAATGGTAAGTGGAAGAAGGTCTGGAGTGAGAACTGTGGCATCTTTTTCTGACATAACAACACTTCGCTCTACAAGATTTTCAAGCTCTCGGACATTTCCTGGCCAGCTGTGAGCATGCAGCATCGCCTGAACATCTGGGTGAATTCGTGAAATCTTTCTTGAGTTCTGTTTGTTGTATTTATTCAGAAAATTCTCCACCAGTGTCATTATATCTTCCGGGCGTTCTCTCAATGGCGGAAGGAATACGGTGACGATATTTAGCCTATAGTAGAGATCGGATCGGAACTTCTCTTCAGCCACCGCTTTTTCCAGATCCTTATTCGTGGCCGCAATGAGGCGAACATCCACCTTAATAGATTTAGTACCACCAATGCGTTCAAATTCCCACTCTTGCAGCACCCTTAACAGCTTAATTTGGATGGGAGGAGGTATGTCACCAATCTCATCGAGAAAAAGTGTACCATGATTCGAAAGTTCGAAACGGCCCGGTTTTGCAGTCACAGCGCCTGTGAATGCATTTTTTTCGTACCCAAAAAGTTCACTCTCCAGCAGAGTTTCAGGAAGCGCTGCGCACGATACTGGAATAAATGGTTTCGAAGCTCGTGGACTGTTCATATGCAGTGCACGGGCGACAAGCTCCTTTCCAGTACCGCTTTCGCCTCGAATTAGAACAGTAGCTTTGCTTTCCGCGACTCGCTCCACAATCCGATAGACTTCCTGCATCTTTCCACTGATACAATCGCACGAATCGAGCTTTACGGTAGTCTGGAGCTGCTGTTTCAAAGCCTGATTCTCTCCAAGCAGTTTTCTGTGCTCGATTGCTCCCTTGAGTACCATTCTGACTTCATCCAGGTCGAAAGGCTTTGGCAGATAGTTATATGCGCCATAGCGCATCGCTTCTACAGCTGATTTGATCGTTCCATAGGCTGTAATAATAATAGCCGAACACTGCGGATGAATTTCTTTTACTTTTTGAAGAAGCTCAACTCCGGTCTGATCCGGCATGATAAGATCGGAAATGAGTACATCGATATTGTTCGAGGCAGCGAGATCGAGAGCACGCTTGCCATTTTCTGCTGTAATAACATTATATCCATCTGAAGTCAGCATAGCTTCCAGAACACGCCGAATATTTGCTTCATCGTCTGCAATTAGTATAGTGTAAGGGTTTGAATTGGGCTGACTCATACTGATAAAACACTCCTGTCACACTGCACATTTCAACAAGCACTCGGATTATTATTCCATATTCCACAGTTATACTGAGGTAATTGCAAAAGTCGTAAATCTCACATAATTGCCCATCTCTTTGCCTAACCCCCCGGCCCCCTTCCCTGCACACACAAACGATAAAGCTGTTTGCGTTAGGGATGGGGGAGCACTAACGATCTAGATTCCCCCTTCCCTCCGAGGTACGAGGGAATCAGGGAAGGGGGGCAGGGGGGTTAGGCAAAAACTGTTCTAGTTGGACTTTTGCAATTACCTCATACTATTTATAATTTGCTTTGATTAACCTACCGAGCAGTTAGCAAGAGTGCCATTACGATTTACTTATCAGGAAATCTGCCTGATTCTTGACTGCTGATCATAGGAGCATCACGGTAGGGTATCTCTCCCATGAAGTGCGGAGGCTCTAGTGGAAGTATTATCTTAAAAGATGTGCCTATCCCGAGATGGCTTCCCATTTGAATCTTGCCACCATGATGATCGATAATTTTCTGCACTATGGGCAGACCAAGACCAGTTCCCTTGGTCTTTGTGGTTACAAAGGGCCTAAAAATTCTATCTATTTCAGATTCAGCAACTCCGGATCCTGTGTCTGTAAACCCAATCTGCACGCTATGATTTGCAGCATCATGACTGGCGCGGATAGTGAGCGTTCCTCCCTCCGGCATCGCTTGAGACGCGTTCATGACGACATTTCGTACGACCTGGCCGAGTTGTATAGGATCGGCCATCAAGGGTGGAAGATTTTCTTCGAGCTGCCATATAACGGAAACTCGATTCTCAAGAAGAAATGGGGATAAAGCTTGAACTGACGTAGACAAGAACTCCTCAATATTCACAGGTCTTGGTAGTAGAGGGGTCGGCCGCGCAAAGTCAAGCATCTCGCTGGTCAGGCTGCTGAGCCCGTCCACCTCGGAGACAATAATATCCGGCCACTCAGAGGATGCTCCCCGAGATTCGAGTTCCGCTCGGATAATCTGTGCGGCTCCTTTGATTGGAGAGAGTGCATTTCGTACCTCATGAGCCATTTTTGCAGCCAGCTGTCCGATGTCGGCCAGTCGGCGCATCTTTTCAACTTCGGCTTCTAATCGCACCTCCTGCGTAACATCCTCAAATATCAGTACCTGACCTGATCTCTCATGATTGTGATCAACCATCTGCGATATCAAGAGGTTGAGAGTTAGAGGCTGCTTTCCTGCAGGATGGAGGCTAATTTTATGCAAGTGTACGCGTTCGTCTGTAGCGTTCACACGTTCAAGTACTTCAATTAGGTGTTGGCACTCAGATTCGGGCAGCCCTAATCTATGTATAATTTCAATCAGTGTGAATTCCTGAAAAAACTCTGCCGGCTGTTGAAGTGTGTCCTCAGCAGCGCGATTCCATCGGGCTATTTTCCCTTGGACATCCGTAGAAATTATTCCAGCGCCTATGGACTGAAGCACGTTTTCATTATAGTTTTTTAGTCGATTGATATTACGGTAGTTCTCCTGCATCTCCTCATAAAGTCGTGCATTTTCAATAGCAATCCCAGCCTGGTTAACGAATGCAGCAAGCAGGCTTATCTGCTCATTAGTAATCTTATTATGCCTATTTTTATTGTCTGCAATCAAAACTCCAATACAGCGATTTTGCGATGAAAGTATAGGGCAAGCTATAAATGAATCCGCCCCGAGTGATCGTGCAAATCCTTTCATCTGTAAGTATGACTTGTTTCGTTCACTCTCTTCTGGGGGATCAACATGAGAATCGAAAAGGAAAATCTGTTTATTTTTTCCTGCTGCGCCCACAGCGCCTTCCCCATCCCGTACAGGATTTTTACTAATGGAATCCGAATACCCCGACCATACACGAGGAATATACACTTTTTTGGTCTGATCACGGATATAGAGGCAGCATCGTGCAAAGCCAACCGTACTTCGAACATCTTCTGCGACTCGAGTAAGCAGCTCTTCCATGTCGAGAGTTGAGATGAGCACTCTAGACAACGATGAGAGTTTCAAGAGTTCAGAAGCACGGCTTCGTAAATCTGCATATAGGCGAATATTTGTAATTGCCAGTGAGGCCTGAGTAGCAAACACTGAAAAAAGCTTCAGATCGTTATTATTAAAATCTGGAGACGGAATTTTTCTTCGGATCGAGAGTACTCCGAGCACACGACCATCCTGACTCTTCATAGGAACCAGCATGGAGGAACCGATCTGTGGGTTTAGATTGACACCACTCAATCTGGCGTCACGATGCATGTCACCAACAATAAGCATTGGCAGACCTGTCTGTGCGACGCGGCCAGCAATACCCTCACCTATATTCTGTTCCTGAGTCAGGGCGTCGATAGTCAGCCCATGCTGGGCCTCTACACGAATCGAATTAGCATTTTCATCAACCAACATGAGTGAACATGCCTGCGCCTTCATCAGGTGAGCAGCGCGATGGGTAATCAGTGGCAGAAGCTCAGAAATATCGATCTTATCAATAGCCTGACCAATTTCATAGATTGCTGAAACCTCATCAATGCGCTGTTCGTCTCGGTTTTCTGCAGTTTTTAGCGCCTGCGAAAGATAGTATTCTCGAATTTTCATAGAAAGAAATGAATTCACCGCTGCGAGAAAAGTGGGGTCTATCATTGAATTGGGATGGAGGACATATGTTATGTGTCCTGTTGCCGATTCATGATTTTCTATAGGAAGAACGACCGTGAATGGTCGGGCAGAACTATCCCCATTATCATGAAGAGCAGTTACCTCGCCAAATGGATGCACGTTGGTAATTGAACCAGTGGTGAATTCGAGTGCCATCGCCTTTAGTTTGAAGGCATCATGAAGAAAGCCATATACTGCTTCGACAGCAGCAGTGCTGCTCTCCGCCTGATTTACCAGTTTCAAGATACGCAAGATAGCATTATAACTGTCTGGCAGTGCAGAAATTGTGCTTGGATCTAAGGCGTGATCAGGCAGCTGCTGGACACTATTATTCGTCATCAACCTATTCCTGTGGAAAGACGTGAATGAGTGAAATTACTCATTAGATTAAATCTAATTTTAACCAAGAAATGCAAAATCTCCTTCCCAAGTGAGTAGATTCAGCATAAACATACGGGTGTGAATTTGAGCGATTTCCTTCACAGGTTTGGAAAGGTGAATTTAATCACTACAAATTCAGGTATGCTGTATTCTAATCTTCATATCGGTTCCTGCAGATATGATTTGTATTGTGAACTTTTTATCAAGACACCACCATCCCCGAAACCGAAAAATATTTAATTCCAGTTGGAAGGATAAAAAATGACACGCCATCGAGCGCTTCTCTCTATAGCAGTGACCGGGACACTCATTGTGTGGGCATTTAGTAGGTTTACGCACGAGCATTTTGATGCTGCTGCATTGCTTGTAGCAGCTTTCTGTTTTTACTACCTAGGTGGTAAATTCTACAGCGCATTTTTATCCGACCGAGTGCTTAAACTGGATGACGCCAACGTCACGCCTGCGCACAGGCTGCGGGACAATCACGATTTTCTCCCTTATCGCCGATGGACACTGTTTGGAATGCACTTTGCATGGATTGCAGGTCCTGGCCCACTTATCGGGCCGACGCTGGCTGCCCAGTTCGGATTCCTGCCTGGTTTCCTCTGGATTGTTTTAGGTGCGGTACTGATGGGATGTGTTCAAGATATGGTAATCCTTACCTTCTCGACACGAAGAGATGGCATGAGTCTGGCACGTATGGTGAAAAGTGAGATTAGCCCTCTAGGCGGCCTACTAGCGGCGCTTTCCGTGCTTTTCATTCTAGAAATACTGCTTGGTGTGCTCGCACTTTTTGTAGTCAATTCGTTAAAGGGCAGCCCTTGGGGAACTTTTACAATCTTCAGTTCCATACCGATTGCTTTCTTTGCAGGCTGGTATATGACTAAATTCCGGCCAGGACATGAAGGACAGGCAACAGCAATAGGTGTTACTCTCCTCATTTTTGCTACAGCGGCGGGTCATTGGGTAGCAGGAAATCCCGCTCTGAGTGCATTTTTTACACGAACAGACAGCCAGCTTGCGATTGCGATTGTAGTGTATGGATTCATGGCGGCCGCTCTTCCCGCTTGGATGCTGCTGGCGCCAAGAGATAACATCTCAACCTATCTTAAAGTTGGGACGGTCATGCTACTGGCAATCGGTATTTTTTTTGCGCACCCCGTAGTTAACATGCCTCCAGTAACTCGTTTTATCGATGGAAGCGGGCCGATATTTGGCGGAGCAGTCTACCCGTTCTGCTTCATAATAATTGCATGCGGTGCAATCTCTGGTTTTCACTCACTGATCAGCAGCGGTGTCACGCCTCGATTTATTGATAAGGAACGAGATATACGTACAGTAGCCTATGGAGCCATGCTCACGGAGAGTTTTGTGGGAGTGATGGCGCTTATTGCTGCTGTTACGCTTGTTCCAGGTGTGTACCTAGCTATGAACATTCCAACACCGCCTGGTGCAAATAAGGATGGATCACTTCCACCAGCAATTGCGGTTAAGTTTACTCAGAAAATTACAGGGTTTGGCAAAGAATTTCAGATTTCGCCCGTTGAGATGGATGCACTTGCTATACGAGTTCAGGAGAAGTCACTCTATGGCCGAGTGGGAGGCGGACCATCTCTGGCAGTTGGGATGGCTAATATTTTCTCCTCAACCCTCGGGGGAAGGCTTGCGGCTTTCTGGTATCATTTTGCGATTATGTTTGAAGCAGTTTTCATCCTCACAGTACTTGATTCCGGGACAAGAGTAATACGCTTCGTGATTCAAGAACTCCTGCAGGACTGGACCACGCTCAGGAATTCTGGCTCTAAACTACCTGATTCCGATAGTGCCCGTGTTCCCAAAATACCTGTCTGGCTTACTAGTGTCCTGGCGGTTGCAGGATGGGGCGCTATTCTATCCTGGGGTATCATCGATAAGGAGGGTGGTACGAAGGCTCTCATCAAAATGTTTGGAACTGCAAATCAGATGTTGGCAGTGATCGCCCTTTCTCTTGCTACGGTTATTATGCTGAAAAAGTATCGGCGCTATGTTTGGGTAACAATGATTCCGATGATTATAGTAGGAACCACAACTCTGTGGGCTGGATTCCAGACGCTGATCTCTTCGGATGCTCGTGTAGGAGCATTTGCTGCTGCCACCAAGGCGATCCAGACTCAGCCACCAGCAAAAGCAGTGATAGCTGTCCAGAATGCACGAATCACAGCTTTTTTCACAGGTGTCTTGATCTTATTGGTGGTTACAGTACTTTGGTTATCTATCACTGAATTAATAAAAGTATGGAAACAGCCTATTGCAAATGAGCAGTCGGGAACGGAAGCATAGTGAATCGATTCAGAGTGATTTTAGATGCTATTCGTGATCTTTTTAAGGGTCTTTTTCCCCTATCGACCGCAGATGCTGCTGCAGGATCTGATTATGCGTCAGAACTGGAAGATCGATACAGCAAACCGCGTCGATGCTGTTGATGTGAACAGAGTATATTCCAATCAGAATATACTTAGTAGCGATACCCAATGATTAAAGCTGGAATGCAGGAACAAAGGAAAGAAGGAGATTTTTATGTCGCGTGCGCTTGTAACAGGTGGAGCCGGATTTTTAGGATCGCATCTCTGTGATCGGCTTTTAGCGGAAGGGCTGGATGTTGTCGTGATGGACAACCTTATCACGGGCAGCACCGATAATATTGCTCACCTAGCAGGAAATCCACACTTTAAGTTTCTGCATTATGATGTGACCGAATACTTGTTTCTGGAAGGGCCATTGGACTATATTTTTCATTTGGCATCGCCAGCCAGCCCTATTGATTTTCCTACAAAGCCTATCCAGATTCTAAAAGTGAATTCTCTTGGAACCCATAAAGCGCTTGGATTGGCACGGGCTAAAGGGTCAACTTTTTTTCTCACATCCACATCTGAAGTCTACGGCGATCCGCTGGTACATCCACAGGTGGAGGAATATCTGGGTAATGTAAATCCGATCGGGGTTCGCGGTGTCTACGATGAATCGAAGCGGTTTGCCGAAAGTATCACGATGGCATATCATCGATTTCATGATGTCGATGTTAAGATCGTTCGCATATTCAATACCTATGGGCCGCGTATGCGACTAAACGATGGTCGTGTGGTGCCAAACTTTATCGGCCAAGCTCTTCGTGGCGACCCAATCACTGTTTATGGAAATGGAAAGCAGACGCGATCGTTCTGCTACTGTTCCGATCTTATTGAAGGATTCTGGCGTCTTGTCAACTCGGATCAGACCGGGCCAATCAATATTGGAAATCCCTCGGAACGAACGATGTTGGAGTTTGCAGAAAACATCAAGGCCGCTACAAAAAGTTCGAGCGAAATCATTTTCCAGCCACTGCTGACCGAAGATGACCCCAAACAGCGCAAACCCGATATAACAAAAGCGCGTGAACTGCTGGGCTGGGAACCCAAGGTTTCTCTTGAGGATGGGTTGCGAGAGACGGTTGACTATTTCAGAGGTAAGTTGAAGGAAGCCGGGCAGTTATAGATTGAGTAGCTGACCGATTTATGCCCTCACAGCCCGCCCCTCTCCCATATTGCTCGATAGCTCGCAAGGGAGGGGGGTGCTCAATCGGGAATTTGCCCCTCTCCCAACGAGGAACAAGTGTCTGGGAGAGGGGTTTGGGTGAGGTGAAGCTACTCCCCCTTCCCTCCGAGGTACGAGGGAATCAGGGAAGGGGGCCGGCGGGTTAGTTAAAATTACTCCCCCTCTCATGTTTTTGGGAGAGAGGGTCGTGAGGTGAATGCTTGAATGCGATCGAAATTATATCCAAAAAACGCGATGGACTGGAGATAACTTCAGACGAGATCGCGTTTTTTATAGAGGGTGTTACAAATAAGAAGATTTCTGACTATCAGACTTCTGCATGGCTGATGGCGATTACGATAAGAGGGATGAACGTCAAAGAGACAGTCGCTCTCACAATCGCGATGCGAGATTCCGGACGTCAAATAAATCTGGATGAGCTTGGGCAGGGATCGCTGGATAAACACAGTACCGGAGGAGTAGGGGATAAGACCTCGCTAGTGGTGGTTCCGATTCTAGCATCTTTGGGTGTCCCGATGCTCAAGATGAGCGGACGAGGACTGGGGTTCTCTGGAGGAACCATCGACAAGTTAGAGTCTATTCCTGGTTTTCGAACTGAACTCACACTCCCAGAAGCAATCGCTCAGGTAAAGCAAGTAGGCGCTGCAATAATCGCACAGTCTTCCGAACTAGCTCCGGCCGATAAAATCCTCTACGCCCTCCGAGATGTTACCGCTACTGTTGAGAGCATTCCACTCATTGCAAGCAGTATTATGAGCAAAAAACTAGCGACTGGCGCAAAGAACATCTTACTCGATGTGAAAGTTGGGGTAGGCGCGTTCATGAAGAATCAGGAATCGGCTGAAGAACTTTCGAAATTAATGGTAGCAATTGGGAACGGTGCTGGAGTGCATACCGAAGCAGTTTTAAGCCCTATGCAGGAGCCTTTAGGGTGGTGTATCGGTAACTCGCTGGAGGTGCGAGAAGCTATCGATGTTCTTGAATGCCTTCCGGATGATGAACCACTATTTCGAAAACTTTGCCTGGATCTTTCCGCACACGCACTCGTAACGGTTGGGAAATGCAATTCGTTAGAACATGGACATGATATCGCCCAGGAATCGCTTCGAAGTGGTGCAGCAGCATTAAAATTTGCACAAATTGTCCATGCCCAAGGAGGGCCGAGTGACTGCAAGTTGATCCGCGAATTGCTGCCCAAGTCACATCATCAGGTTGAATTAATATCACACCAAGAAGGAATTATAATATCCATAAATGCGGAAGAGATTGGTCGTCTCTCCTCTAGAATGGGTGCTGGTCGTCTTGAAAAAACAGACATAATAGACCACTCAGTTGGAATCGAACTTCATACAAAGGTTGGATACAGTGTCATATCTGGCCAACTCCTTGCAACCCTACATCTCCGAGCTAATGATGCCCCCGGCGCCGAGATATTTAAAAAAGAGATCCTCAATGCCTTCGCAGTAGATTCCGAAACACTTCCCTCGCAGTAACAATTTCTGTCGCAGTTTACTAATTTCGTAAATCATCGAAATGTCCTTGACAGATCAATTTATTGGGGGTATCATTTCTATACTTCACGAAATATAGGATTAACCATGAATGAAACAGCTAGTTTGACCGCCATGTTTAAAGCGCTTGGAGACCCGACACGTTTACTAATATTCGATTTTCTGCGTTCTTGCTGCTGTCCAGTGGCGGTCTATGATAACGGCGATGTAAGGCAAATTATCGGCCCTACCGTTGGGGAAGTCTGCTGTCATGTTACGGGAGCCGATCAGATTAACTCTACTATTTCTCATCATCTTAAAGAGCTGCGTCTAGCTGGGCTAATCACCGTCGAACGCCGAGGTAAAAACATGGTTTGTCGTGTAAATCGGGAGGCGATGACTACACTGGTTTCATATTTGGCCAAAGATGGCATGGAAGTCGATGGTATACAGTGCTGTCAGTAGTAAAGATAGTTGGTTGTTCAACGACAGGATAGTTCGCAAAGGCGCCGATTAAGCTAAAGAGGAGATCGTACATGAAACTCATTGAATTCAAAAATTTACTACAGTCACACTCTGATAAGCAGTTCCGTCTCATTTTACCAGATCAAAATGCGATACCGATCTCATTTCACATCACAGAAGTTGCGCATGTACAGAAGCGGTTCATCGATTGTGGCGGCCAGCTCCACACTACCAACACATGCCAATTACAGGCATGGGTATGGAGTGATACTACCCACAGGTTACTTGCTGGAAAAATGGCAAATGTACTAAATCTTGCGAAGGATATTCTTCCTGCGAATCAAGATTTAGAAATTGAAATTGAATACGAAGATATTACTATTTCTCAATATCCTGTGATTAGCTTTCACGTAACGGATGATTCAGTAGTGCTAAATCTTACGCATAAACATACGGATTGTCTGGCGAAAGATAGATGTCTGCCAACTCTTCCTTTGGTGCAAGGCGGCATCAATGAAGGCTGCTGTGGACCGACTTGTGATTGCAACTGAGAAAATCCATGAAAACTGTCCTCTATGTATGTGTGCATAATGCCGGTCGGTCGCAGATTGCAGAAGCGATCACCAATCGATTGACTTCTGAACGCGGTCTTCAAATATCTGCTCTCTCAGCTGGAACAGTTGCCGGAGAGAAAATTAATTCCGCTGCCATTGCTGTCATGGAAGAAATAGGCATATCTATGGCCGGGCACAAACCCAAACAGCTTACGCAGGATATAGCAGATCGGGCAGATTTCATCATCACTATGGGCTGTGGAGTGGAAGCAGATGCCTGCCCGGCTAGAATACATCTATCCGAAGACTGGGGATTAGATGATCCAAAAGGGCAGTCAATCGACAAAGTTCGAGCAATTCGAGATCAGATTACTACCAAAGTGGAAGCGTTTCTGTTATCAATTTACGGTTCTTGACGAAAGTGTATAATATTTAATGGTTCCTCCTGATTCCCTGGAAACACCTTCCCGCCATCTAAGAGTGAGCGGCAGGCTATCCTTTTTAGACCGCTATCTCACCTATTGGATATTTCTTACTATGGGCGCAGGAATCGCGCTTGGCTACATAGTACCTTCGATAGTTAAAGGGATTACTCATCTATCTGTCGGAACTACTTCTATTCCCATCGCGGTCGGACTGATTCTGATGATGTATCCACCACTGGCCAAAGTGAAGTATGAGGAGCTCGGGAAGGTATTCCGAAATAAAAAAATATTGCTGCTTTCACTAGTGCAGAACTGGATAATCGGCCCATGTTTGATGTTCGGTTTGGCCTTATTACTGCTTTCAGATAGACCCGAATATTGTGTTGGGCTTATTATGATCGGACTCGCACGGTGCATAGCCATGGTTATCATCTGGAATGAGCTTGCAAAAGGTGATAGCGAATATGCGGCTGGGCTGGTAGCATTCAATTCCGTGTTTCAGGTACTGTTCTTTTCAGGATACGCCTACTTTTTTATCAAAGTGTTACCTCCATTGTTTGGAGTCCATTTCGCAAACGTTGATCTTTCTCGAATTACAATATTTGCAATAGCACAAAGTGTTTTCATCTATCTCGGAATCCCATTCATAGGTGGTATTTTCACACGAATGTCGCTTATTCGAACAAGGGGTAAAGATTGGTATGAAAATGTATTTATCCCCAAGATAAGCCCAATTACACTGATAGCTCTCCTCTTTACGATCTTAATAATGTTTTCACTAAAGGGGGAGTACATCGTTCGAATACCTATGGATGTGGTAAGAATCGCGATTCCATTATTGATCTATTTTGTAATTATGTTTCTTGTATCTTTTGCGATGGGAAGAAAATTGGGGGCGGACTACTCCAAAACTGCTACACTTGCCTTCACTGCTGCCAGCAACAATTTCGAGCTTGCAATTGCGGTGGCCGTAGGAGTTTTTGGCATTAATTCAGGAGAGGCACTTGCAGCAGTAATTGGCCCTCTGGTTGAAGTGCCAGCGCTTATTGGTCTGGTAAATGTTGCACTCTATTTTCAGAAGAGATATTTTTACAGTTCTATAAATAACTCTTAATTGCTCACGATTAAGATCATTCCGTAAAATTTAGAATTTTTTAAAGCCCTGCACACGTGCCTCCCTGTGTTTCTGCGGTTCAAAAGCAATGGTTCTTAACATGTAACTATTCTGCATGACGATTCGCCATAATCGAATATGGTCATAATTCACTTTTGAAACATTAATGATGTAGACTGACTGATCTTCAAGACAAGTTATTAGCCGCAAAAAAGCACAAAAAACTATCTAGAATTTCTCAACATAATAAATTGTCATATAAGTAAATTTCCAGCACCATTTTGCGCATTTTGTGCTTTTTTGCGGCTATTGAATCCTCGTAAGCGTACAATAATATACACCTTATTTTTTATGCGATATATTGGGTAGAGTGGGATGTGGGATTGATTTGCAGGTATTTATGAATTTGTGGGTTTTAACGGTATGCTGCATCTAGCCTTGACAGTATCGGCCCATGGG